>UQTN01000019.1 GCA_900543945.1 uncultured Collinsella sp.
TGAGCTCGGTTGAGGTTTAAAGCTGTGGCTTGCGACCTTTAGGAGCGGGCGGCTCCGTCGACGGGGAGGATGGCGCCCGTGACGTAGGCGGACATGTCGCTCGCCAGGAAGACAAAGGCGTTGGCGACATCCTCGGGCTCGCCCATGCGGCCCAGCGGAATGGTGGCGATGATGGGCTTAATAACCTCTTCGGGCAGGTTGGCGACCATATCGGTCTTGGTTACACCAGGTGCTACGGCATTGACGCGAATACCCATAGGGGCGAGCTCGCGTGAAAGCGACTGGACCATGCCGTTGACGGCAAACTTGGACGTGGGATAGCCGACGCCGGAGGGCTGGCCATACTTGGCGACCATCGAGCTCGTGGTGGTGATGGTGCCGCCGTGGCCGGCCTCGGTCATGATCTTGGCGGCAGCCTGGTGGCCATTAAAGACGGCGACGACGTTGAGGTCCATGACCTTTGCAAACTCCTCGGCCGTGTAGTCCAAAAGGGGAGAACGCTGGGAGATGCCAGCATTGTTGACGACCGTGTCCAGGCCGCCCATATCGGCGGCAGCCTGGGTAAAGGCCTCGGTTACGGCCTCGAGCGAGGTGAGGTCGCAGGAGCGGCCCCAGACCTTGGCCTCGGGATAAGCGACCGCCAGCTTCTCAACGGCAGCGTCGGCAGTCTCCTGGCGCGAGCCAAAGACGGTGACGGCAGCACCTTCCTCGATAAAACGGCAGGCGATGGCATAGCCGATACCGCGCGTGCCTCCGGTGATGATTGCTTTCTTGCCCTCGAGCAACATGGTGTTTCCTCTCTTTGCGGGCGGATATACGCAGCACAGCATAGCGGCGGTCATAATCGGTTTCGGTTACACGTCGGCGAACGGTACCCCCGGCTGTCAGGAGCGGCCAAGTCGTTCAAATGCGGATTGCGCCAATACGCCCCGTGTGCGCAAGCAAAGGGGCTCTCGTCCACTGCTGGACGAGAGCCCCTCACACATATATGTCGTATGGCGAAGATCGAGTTAGTTGGCCATGACGCCTTCGGTCCAGGCCTCGACGTCCTCGATGCGCAGGACGTTGGCGACCTCGGCCACGCAGTCGACGCTGGCAAGCTCGGCGGCGGCAGCCTGGACGTCCTTCTCGAGCGCGCGGTGCGTCAGGAAGATGACCGAGCAGGCATCGCTGACGCCCGACTTGCCGTCCTCGACCTGGTTGATGAGCGAGATCGAGATGTTGTGCTTGGCAAAGATGTCGACCGTCTCGGACAGGGCGCCCACGCGGTCGGCGACCTTCAGGCGCACATAGTACTTGGTCTGGAGCTCGTCCATGGGCTTAAAGGCGAGGTTGTGGCCATAGGGCTCAATCTCGGGCAGCGGGGCCACGCCGCGGCTGATCTGCTCGGAGAGCGACAGGATATCGCCCACGACGGCGCTTGCGGTGGGGAAGGAGCCTGCGCCGGCACCGTAGAACATAGTCTCGCCCACGGCGTCGCCTACCACGTAGACAGCGTTCATGGCGCCGTTGACCTTGGCAAGCATGTGATCGGCGGGGATCAGCGTGGGATGCACGCGGACGTCGACACCGGCGTCGGTGTTGCGGGCGATACCGAGCAGCTTAATGGTGTAGCCGAGCTCGCGGGCCTGGGCGATGTCCTCGGCGCTGATGGTACGGATACCCTGCTGGTACACATCGTCGGTGGTAACGCGGGTGCCAAAGCCGATGGAGGCGAGGATGGCCGTCTTGCTGGCGGCGTCGAAGCCGTCGACGTCGGCGGACGGGTCGGCCTCGGCATAGCCCTTGGCCTGCGCGTCGGCAAGCACGTCGGCGTAATCGGCGCCTTCGGCGTCCATGCGCGACAGGATATAGTTGGTGGTACCGTTGAGAATGCCGGCGATGGTCAGGATCTTGTTGCCCACCAGGTCGTGCTCGAGCGTGCTCACGATGGGGATGCCGCCACCGCAGCTGGCCTCGCACTTAATCTGCACGCCGCACGCGCGCGCCTTCTCGGCAAGCGTCTCGACGTGACGGCCCAGCAGGGCCTTGTTGGCAGAGACGACGTGCTTGCCGTGCTCAAAGGCAGTGGTAAAGATCTCGGTCGCGGGGTGCTCGCCGCCGATCAGCTCAACGACGATGTCGACGGCGGGGTCGGTGACGACATCATGCCAGTCGCTCGTAAAAGCCTCGCGCTCAATGCCTGCCGCCTCGGCCTGCTCCCAGGCAAGCGCGCAGGCGCGGGTCAGCTTAAGGTCGATGCCGTAGGCTGCCAGGTACTCATCGTGGTGGCTCTTGATCAGACGGGCCACGCCGCCGCCGACGGTTCCCAGACCGATCAGACCGACGTTCACGGTGCGCAGGGGTTCGCTCATAGATAGCTCCTTCGTGCATCTTGTGGATGGATTAACTGCTTATAGGTTGAGTGCATTCTAGCGTGAAGTGCGGGCGCGTGCTTGCCAGGCAGCCGGAGCTGTGCAAAACGCTATCCCCGAAACGCTGCGGAAATATTGGAAACACGCTCGCTACAAACGAACTCCCGTAACAAACTGTCAACGTTTGCGCCATAAGGTTTGCCCTGTACCGCAAGACGGACGCGTCGCGGCCAGCGAAAAAAGGGGGGACACCATGTTTATTGAGAGCGGGAACGCTTGTAACAGAATGGAAACATTACTTTTACATAATAAAGTGGTATTACTGCATAAAGTAGTAGGAATACGCAGAACTATGGATAAATGAACAAATCCAAAGAAAAGTTGAAATAATCGCCACTTTTCCTAACTAAAGCGTCTACTATTTTGCGAACGCCGAACACGGCGAAGGATGGCCTGTCGGGCAGCCAAAACCCGACGAGATTTGAGAGGAGAGCCGCATGTCGAGCCTCACCGGTAAGTCATTGAACCCTGTTATGAATCGCAGGAGCGTTATCGCGAGCGCAGCAGGTCTGGAGGCAATGTCCATTCTAGCTGGCTGCTCCTCCAACGGCGGCGACAGCGGTTCCGCTTCGAGCGACGCTTCGTTTAAGATCGGCACCATCGGCCCGCTGACCGGTGCCGCCGCGTCGTACGGCAAGTCCGTTACCCAGGGCGTCGAGCTTGGCTGCAAGGATTTCTCGACTAAGGAGCTGCCGCTTGTCAGCAAGGCCGAGGACGACCAGGCGGACGGCGAGAAGGCCGTCAACGCCTTCAACACCCTGCTCGACTGGGGCATGCAGGCCCTCGTCGGTCCGACCACCACGGGTGCGTCGGTCGCCGTTGCCGCCGAGTGCGGCAACGACCCCGAGACGTTCATGATCACCCCGTCCGCGTCCTCCGAGGACGTTACCAAGGGCAAGGATTGCGTCTTCCAGGTTTGCTTTACCGACCCCAACCAAGGTGTCAACGCTGCCAAGTTCCTGGCAGAGAAGTATGCGAACGAGAAGTTCGTGCTGTTCTATAACTCCGGCGACGCCTATTCTTCGGGCATCGCAGATTCCTTTAAGGCCCAGGCCGCTAAGTCTAAGCTTGAGATTGTCGACGAGGAGACCTTTAAGGACGACTCCGCCACGAGCTTTACCAACCAGCTGACCAAGGCCAAGCAGGCAGGCGCCACCATGATCTTTGCGCCGATCTACTACACGCCGGCGTCCGTCCTGCTCAAGAACGCCAAGGACATGGGCTACGACGTCAAGATGATGGGCTGCGACGGCATGGACGGCATCCTGGGCGTTGAGGGCTTCGACACCTCTCTTGCCGAGGGTCTGCTGCTCATGACCCCGTTCTCCGCCGACGACGAGAAGAATGCCGACTTCGTCAACGCTTACAAGGATAAGTACGGCGATACCCCCGACCAGTTTGCCGCCGACGCCTACGACGGCGTGCATGCTGTGGTCGAGGCTCTTAAGGAGGCCGGCCTGGGCGTCGACGCCGACCCCACCGAGGTTGCCGAGAAGCTTCCCGAGGCTATGCTCAAGATTACTGTTGACGGCCTGACTGGCAAGCTCTCCTGGAACGACAAGGGTCAGGTCCAGAAGGACCCGACGGCGTACGTCATTACCGACGGCAAGTACGTACAGGCCTAATAGGCCGCCTTACATAGAGCGGTTTTGATCCCAAGCAGGGGAGGTTTTGGCCTTCCCTGCTTGCTTGGTATCTAGGGACGATGTAACGTCCCTGTTTCATACATCAACTGGAAACCTATTCGAAAGGGGGATGTGGAACATGACGGTCTTTATCCAATACCTGGTCAACGGCCTGTCCATGGGCAGCGTCTACGCCATCATCGCGTTGGGCTACACCATGGTCTACGGTATCGCCAAGATGCTCAACTTCGCTCACGGCGACGTCATCATGGTCGGTGCCTATGTCTCGTTCTGCGCCACGTCGTATCTCGGCCTCCCGGGCTGGGCATCTGTAATTCTCTCTTGTGTGGTCTGCACGGTTCTCGGTGTTCTCATCGAGGGTCTGGCATACAAGCCGCTGCGTCAGGCGGGCCCGCTGGCCGTTCTGATCACGGCCATCGGCGTGTCCTACTTCCTGCAGAACGCCGCGCAGCTCCTGTGGGGCGCCACGCCCAAGAACTTTACTTCGCTCGTCACCTTCCGGGTGCCGGAGTTCTTGGCCAAGTTTAACGTAAGCGCCGTCTCGCTCGTCACCATCGTCGCCTGCCTGGTTATCATGGCCGGCCTGATGTTCTTTACAGGTAAGACCAAGATGGGCAAGGCCATGCGCGCCGTGTCCGAGGACAAGGCCGCCGCTCAGCTCATGGGCATCAACGTCAACCGCACCATCTCGATGACGTTTGCCATCGGCTCTGCCCTTGCCGCCATCGCCGGCGTGCTCCTGTGCTCCTACTCGCCGGTGTTGCAGCCCACCACGGGCGCCATGCCTGGCATCAAGGCCTTCGACGCTGCCGTTTTCGGCGGCATCGGCTCCATCCCCGGTGCCTTTGTCGGCGGTATTCTCATCGGCATCATCGAGGCGATGGCTCAGGCTTACATTTCCACGAGCCTTGCCAACTCCATCGTCTTTGGTGTTTTGATTATCGTCCTGCTCGTCAAGCCTGCCGGCCTCTTGGGCAAGTACGTCCCCGAGAAGGTGTAGGTGAGCGTTATGAAGTTCCTTAAAGACAAGCAGACGCGTCACGACTTTGTCACGTACGCCATGTGCATCGTGGCATTCGCCATCGTGTTCTTTATGCAGTCCAACCATATGATCCCGCGCATGATCGCCGGTCAGCTGGTTCCCATCACGGCCTACATCGTTATGGCCATCTCGCTCAACCTCGTCGTCGGTATTGCGGGCGACTTGTCGCTGGGCCACGCGGGCTTTATGAGTGTCGGCGCCTATACGGGCATCGTTACCGCCGTCGCGCTGGAGAGCGCCGTTCCGTCCGATCCGATGCGCCTGATCATCAGCATTGTGGTCGGCGCTATCGCTGCCGCCATCCTGGGCTTCTTGATCGGCATCCCGGTCCTTCGCCTGAGCGGCGATTACCTGGCTATCGTGACGCTGGCCTTTGGCGAGATCATCAAAGAGATCGTCACCTGCCTCATTGTGGGCGTCGATTCCCGCGGTCTGCACGTGATCTTTAACATCACGGGCAACTCTACGATCGACGACCTGCACCTGCTTGAGGACGGCACCGCCATCATCAAGGGTGCCCAGGGCGCATCGGGCGTGTCGACCTATTCGACCTTCCTTGCCGGCGCCATCCTGGTTATGGTCGCGCTCGTGATTGTACTCAACCTGGTTCGCAGCCGTACCGGCCGTGCCATCATGGCCGTGCGCGATAACAAGATTGCAGCCGAGTCCGTAGGCATCTCCGTCACCGAGTACCGCATGATCGCCTTCGTGGTTTCCGCTGCCCTCGCCGGTGCTGCCGGAGCTCTCTTCGGCGGTAACTTCTCGCAGCTCTCCGCCACCAAGTTCGACTTCAACACGTCGATCCTCATTCTGGTGTTCGTGGTCCTGGGCGGCCTGGGCAACATGCGCGGTTCCGTCATCGCGGCGGCGTTGCTCACGGTGCTTCCCGAGCTGCTCCGTCAGTTCTCGGACTACCGCATGCTCATCTACGCCATCGTGTTGATCCTGGTCATGATCTTTACCAACAACCCGCAGCTCAAGGCGTTCTTCGCACGCATTAAGGACCGCTTTGCTTCCAAGAAGGAGGTGGCAGCCGATGCCCAGTAAATTTGAGTTCAACAAGGGTAAGATGGTCCCGTATCCTTCTGGCGCCATCGTTCCCGATCGCGATCTGGGCCAGCGCCCGGCACTCGAGTGCATCCACCTGGGCATTGAGTTCGGTGGCCTTAAGGCAGTCGACGACTTTAGCCTGACTATCGGCAAGACCGAGATCGCCGGTCTGATCGGCCCCAACGGTGCCGGAAAGACCACGGTCTTCAACCTGCTCACCAAGGTGTATCAGCCCACGCACGGCACCATCCTGCTCGACGGTGAGGACACCTCGGGCAAGTCGGTCTACCAGGTCAACCGCATGGGCATTGCCCGTACGTTCCAGAACATCCGCCTGTTCAACACCATGACGGTGGAGGACAACGTCAAGGTCGGTCTGCACAACCAGGAGCGCTATTCCGGTTTTGAGGGCGTGCTGCGCCTGCCGACGTACTGGAAGCACGAGAAGGCCGCCCATGAGCGTGCCATGGAGCTGCTCTCCATCTTTGATATGGAGCATCTGGCAAACGAACAGGCCGGCTCGCTGCCTTACGGCGCTCAGCGCCGCCTGGAGATCGTCCGCGCGCTTGCCACCAACCCCAAGCTGCTGCTGCTCGACGAGCCTGCCGCCGGCATGAACCCGTCCGAGACCGCGGAGCTCATGGAGAACATCGTTAAGATTCGCGACACCTTTGGCATCGCCATCATGCTTATCGAGCACGACATGTCGCTCGTCATGAATATTTGCGAGGGTATCTGCGTACTCAACTTTGGTAAGGTCATCGCCAAGGGCACGGCAGAGGAAATCCAGAACAACGACGCCGTTATCGAGGCATATCTGGGCAAGCAGGATAAGGGGGAGAACTAAATGGCAGAGCCGATGCTTTCCGTCTACAACATCAACGTCTGGTACGGCGCCATCCACGCCATCAAGGACATCTCCTTTAACGTCAACGAGGGCGAGATCGTGGCTCTGATCGGTGCGAACGGTGCCGGCAAGTCCACAACGCTCAAGACCGTCTCGGGCCTGCTGCGCTCCAAGACCGGCTCCATCAAGTTTATGGGCGAGGACATTACTCATACGCCCGCCGATAAGCTGGTTGGTAAGGGCCTGGCCCAGGTGCCCGAGGGCCGTCGCGCCTTTTTGCAGATGACGGTCGAGGAGAACCTGGAGATGGGCGCCTACACGCAGCCCAAGTCCACGGTTGCTCCGGGCCTTGAGCGCGTCTACGAGCAGTTCCCGCGCCTGAAGGAGCGCCGTCGCCAAGTCGCCGGCACCCTTTCGGGCGGCGAGCAGCAGATGCTCGTTATGGGCCGCGCCCTTATGAGCAACCCCAAGCTGCTCATGCTCGACGAGCCTTCCATGGGCCTGGCGCCGATTCTGATTGAGCAGATCTTCCAGATTGTCGAGGACCTGCACAAGGCCGGCACCACGGTGCTCCTGGTCGAGCAGAACGCGCAGATGGCACTTTCCATCGCCACACGCGGTTACGTGCTCGAGACCGGCAAGATCACCATGACCGGCACCGGTCAAGAGCTCCTGCACGACGACAACGTCCGCAAGGCTTACCTGGGCGGCTAGGGACTTCCGCCGTTCTGCCGAACGGCGGACCGGCCGACGCTGCGCGGGCGCCCTGATCGACGTGCCGAAGCTCCTCACCCTTGGGGCTATGCCGCGGTACGAGGCCAGGTGGTCATGGTCCGGGAACCTCGCGATGTCGAATGACACCGCGAGGTTCGCCGCCGTCCTCGGCGGCCTCGACCCCCGAGTGGGCGATCCCCACGCGCTAACGCCTGCAAACAAGGGGATTGCCAAGACGCCGCCGGGCACCTCCGTCATAGACGTGGAAGTGCGGCCGCGCTGAAGCACTGCGCGGTGTCTGCTCGCTTATGTGCGCATCACGAAGGAAGACCAGATCGGTGAGCGGGATTGGCCCGAAGTCGAGAGATTCCCATCAGCCTCTCGTCGGTCGATGACCGGTTCACCACGCAGGAAGAGCGTGACGGAAGGTCTCGCAAAAAGGCTCCGAGCGCGGCGTGCTCATGCCCGTCGTGGTGCGCCCGAAGGGGGGGGACGGCTGCTACGAGCTCGATCATTTGCGAGGAGAAGACGAACCAGTCGTTGCAGATCCAATATGGATCTCGCCGACCTCGGCAAGCTGCTCGATGAGTGGAAGCCCTGTCGGGTCGTCTATTTCAACACCACCCAGAATGATGGTGTCATCGCGCAGGTCGATCTGCGTGTTGAGCACAGCGAGGTTAAAGCCGGAGGCCACAAATCCGATAGCAGCCAGGACGAGCCCCGTGGCAACAAGCCCACCCGCTACGGCAAGGTAAATCCTTTTTACGCTGGACATGTTTGCACTCCTTCCTATGCCGTGAGCGGCGCCGCTTCGGCGCCCATGCGGCTCTTATTGCCTCGATCTTTCCAGAAGGGCGAAACGGCTTTCTTCGCCCAAAGGGCAGAGAGGCGCGCGATCTGCTTGGACGCCGTCCAGGCGCCGGCTCCCGTGAGGAGCGCCACACCGATGGAAGCGAATCCCATTCCCATCGAGGCCAAAACGTACGGAACATGCCCGATAATGATGCCGTCCACGGCGAACAGGAGCCCTACCAGGCCCGCGCCCCCGAATGCCGCGGCCACGATCCACACGCAGAGCGCAAGAACCCAAATACAGATGTAGACTGCAGCGGCAACGGCGACGAACGCGAGCAGCAGCGGAATCCATACCGGAGAGCCCACGATGGCGAGCGCCCATAGAAGTGCCGTGCTCTTGCGCTTGGTCCTCGCGATCGCGCGCGGCACGGCGGGCAGTTCGTCGAGCGTTGCCTCGGCGACCTCACCGGGCGTGCCCATGGCGGCCACAGCCTCGGCCTCCGTCATGCCGTCCTCCATACGGTCGGCGATGGCCTCCGCGTAGAACTCCTGCGTTTCCTTTACCTGATCTGCCGGCAGGCAGGCCAGAAGCTCGCCCAGCCGGTTCAAGAACTCATCGCGCGTCATGGTGCGCCCCCTCCACGTAACGGTAGATCTCCTGCACGGATGGCCATTCGGCGAGGAACTCGGCGATACGCTCGCGCCCGGCGTCCGTGATGCGGTAGTACCTCCGCAGCCGCCCGTTGTGTTCGGCGGAGCGCGCGGTGATGCAGCCCGCCTTCTCCAGGCGCTTGAGCAACGGATAGAGCGTGGATTCCGTGAGCCCCATACTCGCGGGCACGTCCTTCACGATCTGATAGCCGTAGGATTCCTCGCCCGAGACGGCCGCGAGCACGCAGGCCTCGAGGAAGCCGCGCTTCATCTGTGCCTCCATCCGCACACCTCCTTTCGTAGTATACTGTGTAAAACCTACTATATGACACATAGTATATGATGTCAACAGTTGTCGTATAGGGAGTCCGGTCTGTCTGTCCCCTGCGGGTACTCATTGGGGACGTACTTAAATGAGTACCCATCGCTCAAGGTGGCACCTGGGGACGTTCCTTATGTGCCGGCACTTTGGGACACTCCTTGTCAAGGTTTTGTTCCATCGTGCGGGTTGCTATTTAACGTGCGACAATGCCGTGTGAAAATCGAAATGTCTCCTGGGGGCTATCTATGCTGTACGAGTTTTGTGCCGAGAACTTTGAGCGTGTGCCGGCGGCTATCGATGCCGGTGCTAAGCGCATCGAGTTGTGCGACAACCTTGCCGTCGGTGGTACCACGCCCTCGGCCGGCGTTATCAGCACTACGGTCAGCTATGCTCACGAGCATGACGCGCGAGTGATGTGCATGATTCGCCCGCGTGGCGGTGACTTTCACTACAACCAGGACGAGCTGCGCATGATGGAGATGGACTTGGGTCTTGCCGTGAGCGCCGGCGTTGACGGCCTGGTCTTTGGCTGCTGCAAGCCCTGTGCCGGCGGCTGGGCGCTCGACGAGCTCACCCTCGGCGCCCTCGTGATGGCTACGGGCTGCGCGACCGAGGAGTGCAAGCGCGGGGCCATCGATATCACCTTCCACATGGCCTTTGACCAGCTCTCGCTCGAGGCTCAGCTCGATGCCATTGACGCACTCGCCGACTGCGGCATCACGCGCATCCTGACGCATGGTGGTGCTGCCGGAACGCCGATCGAGGACAACCTGGAGCACCTGTCGCGTCTTGTCGAGTATGCGGGCGACCGCCTGACCATTCTTCCCGGTGGCGGCATTTCCACGGCCAATCGCGATACCGTGGCGGCGGCACTGGGCGTCTCCGAACTCCATGGCACCAAGATCGTGCCGCTGGAGGTATAACCCGTGGCGCTGGTATTTGACGTTCAGCAGGCGAACGGTAAGCCCGACGACAACCGTCGTCCCGGCACCGCGTGCCCCTTTTGCGATACCGAGGAACTCGCCAATATCATCCGGCGCGACGGTGGCTGCATCTGGCTCGAGAATAAGTTTAAGACCTTGCGGGCCACTCGCCAGACCGTATTGATTGAGTCGTCCGACCACGACGCCGACCTGGTGACCTATGCGCCGGACGAGCTGCATCATGTTATGCGGTTTGCCCTGGATTGCTGGCAGCGGATGATTGACTCCCGACAGTATCGCAGCGTTCTCATGTACAAGAACAAGGGCCCACTTTCGGGCGGCAGTCTGGTCCATCCGCACATGCAGATTGTGGGTTTGGAGCAGGAAGACGGCTATGCTTCGCTGGCTTCCGCCAATTTCGAAGGCATCAATGTCTGGCGGCAGGGGAGAATCTCGGTCAACGTCTCAACCGAGCCGATCATGGGATTCTTTGAGGTTAACGTCTCGGCTCCACAGGGAATCGCCGCCAGCGACGACGCCCGCGACCAAGCCGAAGCGGACCTGTTTGCCGATGCGATTCAGGTGGCCCTGCGCTATATCCTGCACGAACACCACGGCGGTCGCGCGGAGTCGTACAACTTGTTCTTCTACCACATGGACGGCCGGACCATTGCCAAGGCGTTGCCACGTTGGGTGGTTTCGCCCTACTTTGTCGGCTATCGTTTGGCCCAAGTCAATGCCGAGACGACGCTCGATATCGATGCTGAGCGTCTGCGTGCGCATCTGGAAACGCTCGTATAGCAAGACTAACACCCACGTAATGCGGACAGCCTAGCGCGCCATGGCATCGCGGCCAGCCTTGACCCGCTTGCGCTGGGCGGCGCGCTCCTCGCCGGTCAGGCGCTCAAAGAGATGCCCGATAATCGAGGCCAGCACCTGCTGAAACAGCGTGCCGCACATGACGGGGAACACGACCTCGCCCGGAAAGTACTGCGTGGCGATGACGGCACCCGAAGAGATGTTGCGCATGCCGCAGGTAAAGCACATGGTAGTCGTCTCGCTATATGGCAGATGCAGCGCACGTGCGACCAGAAAACCGACGACAAAGCCGCTGATGGCGAAATCCAAAATAAAGAGGGCGACTTCCAGGCGCACCGCGTTTATGTGTAGCACGTACTCGCTCATAGCGGTGGAGTTGGACGCGATGACGCCCATCATCATGAACTTGCAGGCGGGCGAGAGCACGGGAGAGAGTTTCTCGTGGCCCCAGCCGCGCGTGAGTTCATTGATGGCAATACCGAGCACAGCGGGGATGGCGATCATAAAGGCCATGTTCTGCATCATGCTCGGCACGTCGATCGAGACGGTGGCGCCCAGCAGGAGCTTGAGCGTAAGCGGAATCGTCACAGGTGAGATGACCGAGGACGTCAGGATGATGGTGAGCGCGAGCGGGCCGTTGCCGCCGAACATGCTGATCCACATAAAAGCGGTGACGGCCACGGGCACGCTGTATTCGAGCACAATGCCGCAGACAAGGTTGGGGTTGGAGCCAAAGAAGAGTGACCCCATGGCATACGCCGCGATGGGAATAAGCACCGCCGAGACGAGCAGCGCCAAGACTAGGTGCAACGGACGGCGGAACACCTCGGTTACCTGGTGAAAGGTGTTGCTGAGCGCACCCTGAAACGTCATAAAGGCAAACAAGGTGGGAACGATGGGCTTGAGTACGCCAATCTGTTGGGGAAAGAGCACGCCGAGTGCCACGCAAATCGGAACGATGACCTGCATGTGCCCCGCAAGAAACTTGCCCAGTCCAACCCATTGCTTCATATGCTCTTGTGACTCCCTTTGCTCGTGAATCCGTTTTGAATGGATATGCTAGACGCTCGCATGCGTCCGTGCGTCAGAAACGCTCGATTATTTCGAGGGTATTACCGCCCTCGTTTATCGAAACCGCGGCGTGCTGGACGTTGTGCGTCCGCGCTGCACGGTATAATAAATCCGTTCAACAGATCTGCCTGCCGAAGCGGGCATACACAGAGGACTCATCGCTATGAACCGTGAGAGGTATCGCGGCGACCTGCCCCTATCGGGGGTGGGCGCCTATGTCATCGCTTAAGACGACGCATCGCTGGGCAGTCGCTCGGCAAAACCCCGAGCTCGAAAAGGAGCTTTCGGCTGGCCTGGGCATACCCGGGCTGGTGGCGCGCATTATGGTTGCGCACGGCATAACATCCATCGAGGAAGGCCAGCTGTTTTTGACGCCTTCGCTCGATCGCGACTGGGCCGACCCACTCATTATTCCGGGCATGGCGGTCGTTGCCGACCGCGTCGAGCGCGCTATTCGCAACCACGAGCACATCGCGGTCTTTGGCGATTTTGACGTCGACGGCATTACGTCGACTTGTCTGTTGACCGAGGCGCTACGTTCGTTTGGCGCCAACGTCACGCCGTTTATTCCGCATCGCTTTGACGAGGGCTACGGCCTGTCGCGTGCGGCGCTCGACCGCGTCAACGAGCTCGCCCAACCCAACCTGATCGTGACCGTCGATAACGGCATTGCCGCCAAGGAGGAGGTCTCCTATCTGGAGAGCCTGGGGATCGATTTGGTGGTCACGGACCATCACGAGCCGTCCGACCAGGTGCCGCAGGGCGTGCCCCTGACCGACCCCAAGCTCGAGGACGAGGGTCCCTCGCGCGAGCTTGCCGGTGCCGGTGTGGCGCTCAAGCTGGTGCAGGTCCTGGGCGAGCGTTTGGGCAAGCCGTCGTATTGGCGTTCGCTGATCGAGGTCGCGGCGCTGGGCACCGTGTCCGACATGATGCCGCTCACGCCCGAGAATCGCGCACTGGTCGCCGAGGGCATCCAACAGATGCGCGTGACGGCCCGTCCCGGCTATATCGCGCTTGCCGCACTTGCCAAGGCCGACCTTTCTACCATTACGGCCGACGGCCTGTCGTTTTCGCTCATCCCTCGTCTGAATGCTGCCGGCCGCATGGCTGATCCCAAACTGGCGCTCGACCTGCTGCTTGCCCGCGATCCTATCGAGGCAAGTGCACTGGCAGCCGAGCTCGAGGAAATCAACCGTCAGCGCCGCGAGATCGAGGCGGAGCTCACACGCGACGCCATGGCAAAGGTCGAGGAGACCTATGACGGCGGTCGCGCAATCGTCGTGGGTGGCGAGGGCTGGCACGAGGGCGTCAAGGGTATCGTAGCGAGCCGCCTGACCAACCGTTATCACGTGCCGGCGCTGCTCTTCTCGATTGAGGACGGCGTTGCGCGCGGATCGGGTCGCTCGGTGGGCAAGGTCAACCTGTTCGACGCCGTCGAGCGTTGTTCCGACCTGCTGATTCGTCGCGGCGGACATGCCGGTGCGGTGGGTGTGACCATCGAGGCATCCAAGCTCGATGAGTTCCGCCGCCGCCTTTCCGCCGTGCTATCGGAGCTTCCCGCCGAGGACTTTGAAGACACCGACGAGGTTGCCGCCACCGTCGACCTCTCCGAGTTAAATATCGAGACCATCGAGCAGATTTCCCGTCTTGAGCCGTTTGGCCAGGGCAATAAGGTGCCGTTGCTGGCCGCCGAGGGCGTGACGATGTGTGATCGCGCCGTGGTGGGCAAAACCGGCGAACACATGCGCTTCGTGGCGACCGATGGCGCCGCGAGTGTGCCGGCCATCATGTTCCGCGTGCCGCAGATCGATAGGCTCATCAATTGCGACAGCGCCGTCGACTTGGTGTTCGAGGCCGTGGCCGAGCATTGGCAGGGACGCGTGAAGCCCAAGCTCATGATCAAGGATGTTCTGGTCCGCGATACCACGCTGCCCAGCGTCGACGATCCGGCATGCGAGCTTCGTCGTGGCGTACAGCCGGCGGATTCCGGCCTGCGCCTGGAGTCGCGTAAGCGCGAGACGCTCGCCCAGCTTTCCTATACCGAGCTCACGCGCTCGCTTATCCATAGCTTTATCGGATCGAACCAGCCGCACCGCGCGCAGGTTGAGGCGCTCGATGCCTTGGCCGACCACCAGAGCGTCTTGGCCGTTATGGGAACGGGCCGCGGCAAGTCTCTCATCTTCCATGTACATGCTGCGCGCGAGGCTGTCCTTCGCGGACGTGCGAGCATCTTTGTCTATCCGCTGCGTGCGCTTGTTGCCGACCAGGCCTATCACCTCTCGTCGACGATGGCAGCGCTTGGCATTGGCGTTGGCGTGCTGACCGGCGAGACCGTGGAGGCCGCACGCGATGATGTGTTCGCCGGCCTAGCTTCGGGCCGCACCGGTATCGTGCTCACGACGCCCGAGTTCCTATCTATCCACCGTGACCGCTTCGCGCGTTCGGGCCGCATCGGCTTTGTCGTTATCGATGAGGCGCACCACGCCGGCCTTGCCAAGGGCGGCGACCGCAGCGCCTATCTCGACATGCCCGATATCCTCAAAGCCCTGGGCGACCCGGTTGTTATGGCTGCGACGGCCACCGCAACGGCTCCGGTCGTGGCCGAGCTTGCCCGCATGCTGCCGATCACTCGCACGGTGGTCGACGAGACGGTGCGCGAGAACCTGCAGCTCGAGGACGACCGCGACCTTGCGAGCCGCGAGAACCGTTTGGTGTCGATCGTGGCGACGGGGGAGAAGACCGTCATCTACGTTAATTCGCGCGACCAGTCCGTGGCGCTCGCCAAGACGTTGCGCAAGCGTGTGCCCGATTGCGCAACCCATATCGCGTTCTATAACGCGGGTCTTGCGCGCCCCGATCGCCGCCGCGTGGAGGAAGCATTCCGAGACGGCAGCCTCAGTTGCATCGTCTCGACTTCGGCCTTTGGCGAGGGCGTCAACCTTCCCGATATTCGCCATGTCGTGCTCTATCACATGCCGTTTGGCGCGATTGAGTTTAACCAGATGAGTGGCCGCGCCGGTCGCGATGGACAGCCCGCCGTGATTCACCTGCTCTATTCGTCGCGCGACGCCCGCATTAACGAGCGCCTACTCGACTGCTATGCGCCCGAGCGCGACGAGCTCGTCACGCTCTATCGCGCGCTGCAAACCATGTGGCGCTCCAACCGCGGCAAGACCGGGGACGATTCCTTTAGCGCGAGCGATATCGACATCGCGCAGATGTGCCTTGCCATCGATGCTCGCACGCCGGTCGACGAGCGCTCGGTGGAAAGTGGCCTGGGAATCTTCGAAGAGCTTGGCTTCTGTCGCGTTTCGGGGTTTGACGACACCCGTCGCATCGCGATGGCCGAAAACCCCGGCCGTGTGCAATTGAGCAGGTCAATTCGCTATTTGGAGGGCTTGCGCTCGCGCATGGAGTTCTCGGCTTTCCGGAGTTGGGCGCTCGATTCGTGCGCTTCTGATATGCTAGCCAAAGTTAACCGCCCGATCGTACCGCGGGCCTAGGGGAAGGGGACCTCGATGGATGCCGCAGCCCGTACCGCCCATGATTCCGCCCTCCAGCCGTTCTCGGAGATGGAGCACTATAAGCATGCCGATGAGCTGCCGCCCGAGATTATGGCGGACAGCTACGACAAGCTGGAGCGCCTGTGCCTCAAATATATGAATGAGGACGACTTTTCTAAGGTGGAGCAGGCCTATTGTTTTGCTGCCGAGAAGCACTGCAACCAAAAGCGCCGCTCGGGTGAGATGTACATCAACCATCCCGTCGAGGTAGCCATCATTTTGGCCGATCTCAAGATGGACTGCGATGTGGTGTGCGCCGCGCTGCTGCACGATACCGTCGAGGATACCGAGACCTCGCTTGCCGATGTTTCCGGCCTGTTTGGCGATACGGTGGCCGAGCTCGTCGATGGCGTGACCAAGCTCACCAACATCGAAGTCGACAGCATGGACGAGAAACAGGCGCTCACGCTGCGAAAGATGTTCCTCGCCATGTCCAAGGACATCCGCGTCATCATCGTTAAGCTTGCCGACCGTCTGCACAACATGCGCACCCTTGCGGCCCTGCGTGAGGACCGTCGCTTGTTTAAGGCCCGCGAGACCATGGACGTGTATGCGCCCCTGGCCGACCGTCTGGGCATGAGCTCCATTAAATGGGAACTCGAGGATCTGTCCTTCTTCTACCTTGAACCCGACGCCTACCAGCGCATCGCACGCATGGTGGCGGAGTCGCGCGAGGTCCGTGAGCGCTATCTGGCCGAGACCATCAAGACACTCACCGACGAGCTCAACCGCATTGGCCTGGAGGGCTTTCAGATCAACGGCCGTTCCAAGCACTATTGGTCCATCTACCAAAAGATGAAGCGCAAGGGCAAGGAATTTTCCGAGATCTACGACCTGGTGGCACTGCGCGTCATCACGCATTCGGTGCGCGATTGCTATTCCACGCTCGGTGCGGTGCATACGCTGTGGCACCCCATGCCCGGGCGCTTTAAAGACTATATCGCCATGCCCAAGGTCAATAACTACCAGTCGCTCCACACGACGGTTATCGGCCCCACGGCCCGTCCGCTCGAGATTCAGATTCGTACCTACGAGATGCACGAGCAGGCCGAGTACGGTATTGCCGCCCACTGGCTCTATAAGAAGTCGGGCGGATCGTCCGCGTCTAAGACCAATGATGCCCAGCGCTTGGACGACCAGATTAACTGGCTCAAACATTCGCTCGATTGGGCTGCGTCTGATGAGATCACCGACGCCAAGGAATACCTGCATTCGCTGAAGGTCGACCTCTTCGATCAGGAGATTTTCGTCTTTACGCCCAAGGGCGAGGTCATGGCGCTTCGTGCCGGCTCCACGCCGCTCGACTTTGCCTACGCCGTTCACACCGAGGTGGGAAACCACTGCGTCGGCGCTAAGATCAACGGTGCGGTGGCCCCGCTCACGCACGAGATCAAGACGGGCGACCGTGTCGAGATTCTGACCAACAAGAGTTCCAAGCCGTCGCGTGATTGGCTCAAGATCGTTAAGACACCTTCCGCCAAGTCAAAGATCCGCCGTTACTTCGCCGCCGCGACCAAGGACGACGACGCTGCCGCCGGCCGCGATATACTGGCTAAGGACCTGCGCAAGCGCGGATATGGCATCTCTACGCCACGATCCACGCGTGCGCTCAACGCCGTGGCGGAGCAGTTTAACTATAAACAGCTCGAGGACCTGTTTGCCGCCGTTGGTGCGGGCAAAGTCGCCCCACGTGCCGTTGGCAATAAGGTCGAGCAAATCTTGGACCCCAAACCCGAGGAACAGCTCACCAAGGCCGAGGCTATCGCCGAGGTCGTCAAGCAGCCTGCCCGCGGCTCCAACCGCAAGCCGCAAAAGCGCGGCAAGAGCGCCAGCAACGGCATTATCGTCAAGGGCGAGAGCAACAGCGGCCTGCTGGTCCGTCTGGCCCATTGCTGCAACCCCGTGACGGGCGACGACATCGTCGGCTTCATCACGCGCGGTCGTGGCGTTTCGGTGCATCGCGCCAACTGCCCCAACGTCAAGGGTCTTATGGAGCATCCCGAGCGCATGATCGATGTGGAATGGGACGGCGCTGCCGACACCCTCTTCCAGGTCGAGATCGTGGTCGAGTGCCTGGACCGCATGGGCCTGCTCAAGGATGTCACCATTGCCATTGGCGATGCGGGTGGCAATATCCTTTCTGCCGCCACGTCGACCAACCGCGAGGGTATTGCAACCCTGCGCTTTATGGTCGAGATCTCGGACGCGAGTGGTCTGGATCCGCTGCTGGCCTCTATCAGCAGCGTTGACTCGGTCTACGACGCGCGTCGCTTGATGCCCGGCGAGGGTGGAGCCCAGCTTAAGCGCCGCGTTTAGTCGCGACGAACGTGCCACATTATCGATATTCGCTACACTCGAGGCATCGTTTGATGCCTCGAGTTCTATAGAGAGGAGAGGGACATGAGTGCTGTGTCCTTGGATTTAACTCCCAAGGGATCGGTCGAGATCGAGACGCTCGTAAACGGTCCCATTCAGACCAATAGCTATGCTGTCATTTCGGACAATGAGTGCGTGATTATCGACCCCGCATGGGAAGGCGAGCGCTTGGTGGAGCATATTCGAGCCGAGCATCCCGGCGTACGCGTGTTTGGCGCCGTATGCACTCATGGCCATGCCGATCATGTTGGTGGTGTTGCAGGCGTGCGAACCACCGTTGGCGAGGGCTGCCAGTATGAGCTGTGTGCTAAGGATGTGGCGGTGCCGCATGCGAACATCGAGGAACAGCGAGCTATGTGGGGCATTGAGACGCCTGACCCCGGGGAGCCGACGCACCTGCTCGCCGAGGGAGATGCTATCAAGGTGGGCGATATCTACCTGCAGGTGATCGAGACGCCAGGGCATACGCCGGGCGGGATCGTCTTGTTTGCTGCCACCGAGCAGGGGAACATTGCCTTTGTGGGCGACACCCTGTTTCCGGGTGGGCACGGCCGCACCGATCTTTCTGGAGGAGACGAGGCGGCGATTCTGCGCTCGCTCTCCAAGCTCGCCCGGCTTCTCCCGCCCGATACCGTTTGCCTAACCGGTCATGGCGATTCGACCACCATGGCACGCGAGCTCATGCAGAACCCTTTCATGCAGATTTAGCTTAATAGTCGGCTTTTGAAGCACGAGAAGCGTCCAAACGTCAAGCTATTTTTCCCCAACGGGTCGATTTCGTAGGGCAAACGGTCAAAAAAGTCTGTTTGGACGATATTCGTGAACAAACGAACGTTTATGCTCGGGTGCGCCGTGGTAAAATCTCAGGCGTTATCGGAGCAACCTTACAGGAGGTTTCTTTTATGCTCGTCAACGCAGCAGACATGCTCAAGAAGGCCGAGGCCGGCAAGTACGGTCTTGGTGCCTTCAACACCAACAACCTCGAGTGGACCCTGGCTATTCTCCAGGCCGCCGAGGAGGCCAAGTCTCCGCTGATCCTTCAGTGCACCGCTGGTGCCGCTAAGTGGATGGGCGGTTTCAAGGTCTGCGCCGACATGGTCAAGGCTGCCGTCGAGGCCACGGGCGTTACCGTTCCCGTCGCCCTTCACCTCGATCACGGTTCTTACGAGGATTGCTTCAAGTGCATCGAGGCCGGCTTCACGTCCATCATGTATGACGGCTCTCACGAGGAGACCTTCCAGCTTAACCTCGACCGCACCAAGGAGCTCGTTGAGCTTGCCCACTCCAAGGGCATGTCCATCGAGGCCGAGGTCGGCGGCATCGGCGGCACCGAGGACGGCGTGACCTCCAGCGGCGAGCTCGCTGATCCTGCTGAGTGCAAGCAGATCGCTGACCTGGGTGTCGACTTCCTCGCCTGCGGCATCGGCAACATCCACGGCGTGTACCCCGCCGACTGGGCTGGTCTTTCCTTCGAGCGTCTGGGCGAGATTAAGGCCCAGACCGGTGACCTGCCCCTCGTTCTGCACGGTGGCACCGGCATCCCCGAGGATCAGATCAAGAAGGCCATCTCCCTGGGCATCTCCAAGATCAACGTCAACACCGACCTGCAGCTCGTCTTCGCCAAGGGCGTCCGCGAGTACATCGAGGCTGGCAAGGATCAGCAGGGCAAGGGCTTTGACCCCCGCAAGCTCCTCAAGCCTGGTCGCGACAACATCGTTGCCCGCACCAAGGAGCTCATGGAGGAGTTTGGCTCCGTCAACAAGGCGTAAGTAGCGGTTTAACTTCCCGCCGGAGGCCCCGTTTCCCCTACGCTGTTTCCCTCGCGCTCACCTGGCTTCGACAGAAGTCGCGCGACGGAATCAGCTCCGGGGGACGGGGCTTCCTTCGTTTAACGCCGCAGGGTTACGAGGCTGAATTATTTATTTGACTACCGTTCAGCGGTGTTGATGGCTCCCTTGTTGGGGCTTTCTTTTTATCTCGCTACAATGGGCTTCAAGCGTTCTAGTGACTTGGAGTTTTGGTATGGCTGTTATTAATGTACTGCCTTCGGATGGGAAGGTTATTGACGAGGGTCCTGTTGGTTGCTCTGCTGATGTTCGCTGTGATGATTTTCGCCATCTCGATATTGGGCTACCCCCTGAGATTCTTCGTCTTAAGGATGCCGGGTATTTGATGCAGGCTGTTGCTGCCTGCGATCGCCTTCTGGAGCAGAACCCCGAGCCTTCGCTGGCTGCTTGTGTTCGTGCCGAGCGGTATCGCATGCTCGAGACGCCGCTTCATTTTTCGGTGTCGCGCGATCAGGCTATTGCGATGATTCGCGAGGAGTGGCCAGAGTTTACCGAAGAGCAGTTTGATGACCTGATTAATCGTAAGCGTATTGACTGGCGCTTTATCGATGGCGAACTGTTCGTTCTCGACAACTTCCTCGATTCGCTTCGCGTATATCCTAAAGAGGTTCCCGGCATGCGGCCCGATTCTACGGACGGAATAGCACTGCGCAACGAGATGCTCAAGGAGATGGAGTCACAAAACGGATTGGCTCGCGTCATTACGCTTAAAGCGTCCGTGTCTGTCCCCGGCGCTCTAGATGGAGAGACTGTTTGCGCGTGGCTACCCGTTGCCGCCGCCTGTCGTCAACAGTCTCATATCGAGGTTCTCGATATGACGCCGGAGGGTGCTGTTGCCCCCGCGAATGCTTCGGCGCGTACCGCCTCGTGGTCTTCTTCGAGTGAGCGCTCATTCTCGGTGACCTATCGTTATCAAATCGATGCTGCTTATTGTGATGTCTACGGTGGCACACTTCCGGTTCACCCGCGTATGGACGCGCCTCTGCCCGAGGATATTTTCGAGGACCGTCCGCACATTGCGTTTACACCGTACCTGCGGCAGTTGACGGAGCGTGTTATTGACGGGCTCGATGATCCGCTCGATCGCGCCCGTGCTATCTATGATTACCTGACGCAGTATATCGACTATCGCTATCAGCCGCCGTACTTGCTTTTGGGATCTATTGCCGATGACTGCGCGCATTCGCTCCGCGGCGATTGCGGCGTTATGGCGCTCACGTTTATCACCATGTGCCGTATCGCGGGCGTGCCTGCCCGTTGGCAGAGCGGCCTGTATGTTGCGCCCGATTCGGTGGGGTCGCACGACTGGGCAGAGTTCTATACGCCGCAGACCGGTTGGCTCAACGCCGACGTGTCATTTGGATCTTCTGCTCGCAGGATGGGGGAGGAGTGGCGCCGCCGTCACTACTTCGGCAATCTCGACCCGTGGCGTATGGTGGCCAACAATCGATTCCAGGCAGAGTTTGAGTCCTCTTTCGACGGCATGCGCGAGGACCCTTACGATAACCAGATGGGTGAGGCTTCGGTTGACGGTCGCGGATGCCGTCGGCGCGAGATGCTCCGCACGGTCGAACTCATCGAAATGCTCGAAGTTCCATTTTCGGACTAATCGGTAGAAAGCTGTGATAAACTAACTCACGCATTGCGTGCCCGAGTGGCGGAATTGGCAGACGCAGTGGACTCAAAATCCACCGTTGGCAACAACGTGCGAGTTCGAGTCTCGCCTCGGGCACCATTCATGCAAGCGAGCGTTCAAGGGGGCTGCGGCCCCCTTTTTCGTGCCGAACTCGCGTGAGCGCGCGAAGCGTTAAGCAAACAGGCTTGTGGCCTGTTTGTAGCGGAGCGTGGCGAGGGCGCCACGCGCCCGAAGCCTGGAGCTTCGCGAAGCGAAGGCCCTTCGAGTCTCGCCTCGGGCACCATACATACAAGCGAGTGTTCAAGGGGGTCAAGGCCCCTTTTTCGTGTACGTAATGTGATAACGTGCTGTACGTGTTATTATTCGCAAGGCGTTGTTCCCGCAATGCCCTAAAGAGGAGCCTGAGGGTTCCCACCTTTTGGCGCCAATGAGCAGCTGACTGGTCATACAACTTAGATTCCCTTCCTCAAATCGAGGAGGTCTATGTGTACGACCTGGTTGCTGAGAAGCGCCGGGTTATTTTTTTATGAATGGAGGTAGGGAAAATAGCTAAGTCTGATGACACCCGCATCAACGACGAGATCACTGCATCTTCGTGTCGTTTGATTGGCGTCGATGGCTCTCAGCTCGGCCTGTTCGCCATCCGCGATGCCCAGCGCGTCGCCGACGATCAGGGTCTCGACCTGGTCGAGATCGCTCCCAACGCGGAGCCGCCGGTCTGCAAGGTCATGGACTACGGTAAGTTCAAGTACCAGCAGGCCATGAAGGCCAAGGCTGCTCGTAAGAACCAGTCCAAGGTCGAGGTCAAGGAAATGAAGTTCCGACCCAAGATCGACGTTGGCGACTACGAGACCAAGAAGGGCCACGTTCTGCGTTTCCTCAAGAAGGGCGCACGCGTTAAGATCACCATCATGTTCCGCGGCCGTGAGATGGCTCACCCGGAGCAGGGCCTTAACGTTCTCGAGCGTCTCGCCGAGGATCTCAAGCCTTACGCTACGGTCGAGTCCAAGCCTAAGATGGAAGGCCGTAACATGCTTATGCTGCTCGCCCCGATTAAGGGCGCCTTCGATGAGGATAAAGCGGCAAGCGATAGCAAGTAACTAGTGTTCTGTAACCGATTAAGGAGTATTTCATGCCTAAGATGAAGTCCCACAGCGGCACCAAGAAGCGTTTCCGCAAGACTGGTACCGGCAAGCTTATGCGCGCCAAGGCTTTCAAGAGCCACATCCTGAGCAAGAAGTCCACCAAGCGCAAGCGTGGCTTCCGTCAGGAGACCGAGATCGCCGCTGCCGACCGTAAGGTCATCAAGTCGCGTCTCGCCTAAGTTCGCGTTCCCGTTTTCGTTTTACCATCTAGGAGTTGATAGAACATGGCACGTATTAAGCGCGCTGTTGCCGCCAAGAAGAAGCGCCGTACCGTTATGCACCGTGCGAAGGGTTACTACGGTGCCGCTTCGCGTACTTACAAGCATGCTAAAGAGCAGGTCCAGCACTCCCTGCAGTATCAGTATCGTGATCGCCGCAACAAGAAGCGCGAGATCCGTTCTCTCTGGATTACCCGTATCAACGCTGCTGCTCGCCTGAACGACATCTCTTACTCTCAGTTCATGCATGGCCTGAAGGTTGCCGGCATCGAGCTCGACCGCAAGGTCCTGGCTCAGATGGCTTACGAGGACATCGAGTCCTTCAACGAGCTGGCCACCATCGCCAAGAAGGCTCTCGAGGCTTAATAGATTCTCTTGAATCGTTAGGGGAGTGTCGCGTTGTGCGCGGCGCTCCCTCTTTTTATCTGAAGCGCGGTTTACATTGCTAAAAGCGCGGGTAGATAAACGCTTACAGGTGACCGATCTTTATATATCTCTTAACCGAAGGGTCATCATCTGATACGTGCGGTCTTGCTGCACTCGACTTTCTACCTCCTATATAGAAAGCCATGTATTGTGTAGGACTTGTGAAGAGTGGAATTGACGTCCCACACGGCTTCGCGGTCTGGCAATATATCTCCTTGCCGCGCGGCCCGGTCGGACCGGATCAGCCGCCAGGCGTGCACCTTGAGAACCGGATACTGCGAGGATGGACACATTCAGTGTCGCATCC
>UQTN01000020.1 GCA_900543945.1 uncultured Collinsella sp.
GCCCGGTCGCTGGCTCCATTACACAAGATAGCCGCCTTCGGGCGGCTTTTTTGTTGCCGATTTTGAGTGCGTGCGCGCCAATCCAAACATCGCCACGTCAACGGCGGCCCACTCGGTGGACTTCGGGTTTAATGCTTAGGGGCGGGGATTTACCAAAGTGAAATCTTAATGAAAAGAAACCCAGCTGCAACAATTGCCATGGTGAGGGCTCAAATTGGCCATATAGATCTAAAATAGTCACAATATACAAATGTCGAGAGATATTGGCGATATAGATGAAAAGAACTAAGGGTTTTCTTTTGTTGGTAATGATGCTGCTCGGACTGTTCTGCCTGAGTGGCCCTTCTTGGGCCGAGGCTGCCTGTCCTGAAGGTGAGCCTCAGCAGTCTTATACGGGCAGCCTGCTGATAACTGCTAAGGAGGGCGATGCCGACTCTCAGTCTGGGGTAAATCCCCTTGCCACTTTTGAGGGGGACGGCGGAACGGTCAAGCTTGACCATATTGGTAGCGGGATTTTGAGGTGGCAAGTTCTTCCGGACAAAATTGCGAACGATCCCTTCTCTTTTGCTGGAACGATATATCTATACAAGGTTGTGAGCGGAAAACAAAAATACGTCGATTGCTATCCGACAAACGGGTCTGGAATTGCATTCACCGGCATTTCGGGGCAGATTGATACACATGTACGAAAGGGAACCTATGTGGTGCGTTGGGTTGGAGCTGCTGCAGGCCCGATATGGATTGCGGTCTTGCGCCCCGATGTCCAAATAGGTTTCTCTCTCTAGACGGGAAGTTGCTCATGGACGCCATATATGACGGAGATGACTGGGTCGATCATTATACTTGGCGCCTGGTCGGCTCGAACGACAATGGGGATGTGGTGTTTGATGGACTATGTCCAAAGCATCTCCATCCTTTTGTCTCGTCGTTAATTGAGAGTTCCGCTCGTGTTGCCCCCTACAGCTCGGCATCGCTTCATGATACGGACGTTTTGAAGACCATAAGGGAATCAATTGACGAGGGAACGATGAGCGGCCCGCTGTTTTCTCGGCTTGTGGGGCTAGATGAGATTGGCTCGAAACGACTGCTTGCGGGCGAAAAAGTGGAACTCACTTATCGGTCGATGATTTCAATCCTGCGGCTAGCCGATGTTCTTCGCAAATAAATGAGGCTTCCCTATTCAAAAAACCGAAAACCCCGCCAAACGTGATTTCCCTAGGGAAAAAACGCTTGGCGGGGTCCTGGCGTGTTTTCCCTAAGGGGATCACGCCATCAGACGAGCAGCTCAGCCGAGCAGTTCGCTACTCCTCCCAGTAAGCATCTGCAAGCAGCTTAAAGCAAATCTTCTTGACCGGCTGTGCGCCATCGCCCGGGAACTCGAGCGTGGGCATGTGAGGCTCACCGGCAACGAACAGCGCGAACTTGTCGTCGGCAAGATCGCCGGCGATCGAAGCGTCGGAATCGACCAAATCGTAGTCGTCCTTCTCGTCAAACTCCTGGACCAGCGTCAGGCTACCCGTAGCGACCTTAAAGGCCTCGCGACCCTCGACGTCAATCTGCAGGTCGTGATAGCGCTGATGCGTCTCATAGTGAGCCTCGTCCTCGGGACGCGTCGTGGGAGCCATGACGTTCGCAAAGACCTTGTCGCCCAGAATCGGATGACTGCCGACCTCGAGCTCCGCCGGGTCGTTCTCCTCGAGCCAGTCAATCAGCACGTCGAGGCCCTTGAGCATTCCGCGGTATTCCTCGATATCGCCCAGTGCACCGTAAATCATCTAAATCCCCTCTCGGATCGTTTCTTTGGCGGCTACTCGGCAAACACGTTACCGACGCTGTTGCCACCCACATACGTCTCGACCAGGCTAAGGTCGGGATTGAACACGACAAAGTCGGCGTCGCGCCCCGGCATAATGCTACCGCACTTGTCATCGGCTCTAACCACAAGCAAGCAACCGATGCCGGGGCCGACGCCCAAGCTCTTACAGCTCGGTTACGACAACGCCATTGTAGACCTCGTCCCAACGATCCATAACCAAGTGGCCAGTCATGGGATCCATGGCGTTGAGCTTGCCGCAGGTGTTGGCGGTACGCAGTACCGTCTCGTCATCCGCGCCAGCAGCAATCGCATGTGCGAAGCCGGCGATAGTGGAGTCGCCAGAACCCGTAGCGTTAACGGCGGGAATATCGGGAGTCTTGGCGCGGAACGCACGGCCGTTATGGAAGCCCACGGAACCGGCGGCACCCATGGAAACGACGACCCAGGGGATATCGGAGAAGCGGGCATCAGAGGCGAGCGCGGCGCGGAGCTCGTCCACATCGTCGGTGGTAAAGCTCGTGCCCAGAAGGCCGTTGATCTCGGTCAGGTTAGGCTTAACCAGCTCGGGCTTAACTTCGGACTTAAGGGCGGCCTCAAGCGAAGCACCCGAGGTATCGAGCAGCACCTTGGCGCCGGCGTTCTCGGCAATGCCCGTGATCTTGGCATAGTAGTCTGCCTCGACACCGCGGGGCAGCGAACCCGAAATGGTGACGACGTCGGCCTTGCCCGCAAGCTCGGTAAACTTGGCGGTAAAGGCATCGAGCTCCTCGGGGGCAATTGTCGGGCCGCTCTCGAGCAGCTCGGTCTGGTTGCCGGCGTGGAGAATGTTAAGGCAAATGCGAGTCTCGCCCTTGATGGGCACAAAGTCGTTGTTAATACCGTTGGCGTCCATGAGCTCAGCCATGTAGGCGCCCATGTGGCCGCCGAGCAGACCGGTTGCCACAACGTCGTCGCCCAGCTGGCCCAGGACGCGAGCTACATTGAGGCCCTTGCCGCCGGCGGTCTTTTCGGGCGTCACGCGGTTGACGTCGTCGATAATGAGCTCATCGAGCTGATAGCGCGTATCGACAGACGGGTTCATCGTAACGGTGAGGATCATTTTTAGCTCCTTATCTCGCAGGCTCCTTGTGCCTCGCGATACGAGTCGACAAAACGGAATTACAGAATCTCAATCGTGAACGAGCGAACGACGGTCTCCTTAGGCTTGGCGACAAGGCAGCCGTGCTTGTGCTCAAGCACGTCATCCTCATCGGAACAGGTCGAAAGGCCGCCCCAGGGCTCAACTGCCACAAAATCGCCCTCGGGCTTACTCCACACAATGAGATACGGGAAACCCTCAAAGCTCAGGCGAACGCCCTTGTCCTCGCCCTTCTTGGAGAGCGTGACCTGACGGCTCTCGAGCACGTCAAAGATGGTCTCCGCAAAATCGAAGAGCTCGTGCGATAGGGGCAGCGTCTTTCCCACCATGGGGTTCTTTGAACGGTTAGCTACATCAATCAATCCGGTCGAGGGTACGGCGGTACAAAGCTCCGCAGCCTCATCTTTCTCAAAACGCAACTCGTAGTCCGTATAGGCCTCACCCTCGTCGAGCGGACACCTAAAGCCGGGATGACCGCCGATAAAGAACGGCATGTCCTCGGTACCCTCGTTGGTGACCTCATAGGCGACACGCACGGCGGCGTCCTCAAGCGTATAACGAGCAACAAGCTTAAACGGATACGGATAATCGCTCAGCAGCGCGGCGTTATCCTCGGATGCCAGGCACATAGCCAGCTCGTTTGCGCTTTGGCTCAACAGCTTCCACTCCTGCTTGCGCGCAAAGCCGTGGCGGGCGAGCTTCACATGATGCCCAGCAAACGTCATGGCGCTACCATTGCGCAAGCCTCCGCAAATCGGGAAGCAAATCGGTGCCTGGCCGGACCACACGGCGGGATCGCCCTGCCACAGATACTCGCGACCTCCAGCCTCAATCGAGGTAAACGAGCCGCCGGCCGTGGAGACCTTGATAGAAATCGAATCGTTGGAGAGAGCGTATTCCATTGCCCATCCTTTCGAACAACTGCTTTTTTGCTCGCAAGTACCCGTCTCGGCTCTGACCAAGGGACAAACCCGCACGTTCATCGATGCGTCCGGTATCCCAGCCATGCAACGGGGTACCATATAGACATTGATGCAATTACAGCTGAAAGGCCTTCTTATGCGAACCATCATCCTTTATGCCTCACGCCACCACGGCAATACGAAAAAGCTCGTGGACGCCATCGTCGAGGCGCACCCCGAAATCGATACCCTCGACGTGAAGTCACTCGGTAAAAACGAGTACCCCGACCTGCACGAATACCATCTGATCGGCGTCGCCACGGGCATTTATTACTCCGAGATCGACAAAGATATGGCGCGCGTGCTCACTAACGTGCTGCAGCCGCAGGACAAGGTATTTGGCCTTATGACCTACGGTGGCAAAAACAAGTGGTACGGCAAGGATATCGATGGCATCTGTCGCATGAGGCAGGCCATCTTTATGGGTGTCTACGGCTGCCCCGGCTTTGATACGTGGGGGCCGTTCAAACTCGCCGGCGGTGTCCAAAAGGGACACCCGACCGCTGAAGAAATTAAGGGCGCCGTCGACTTCTTCGACAAGATCGAAGACGAGTATGGCGACATCATCGTCGAAGAGTACGCCAAGCGCGAGAAGCGCCTAGCATACGAAAAGGAGCATCCTGCAGGAGGCCTTGTGGCCGGCGTTAAGCGCACGGCAAAGAAGATCGCTAACAAGCTGTAACTGTTAAGGTGCTTTTGAGCGTTTAACCCATACGGCGGGTCCGAGCAGATTCGGGCCCGCCGTCTTTTTCTATCGTTACTCGGTAAAGGCGTTGCCGACGCTCTGGCCGCCAACATACGTCTCGACGAGGGTGAGCTCGTGGTCGAACACGACAAAGTCGGCGTCGCGACCCGGCATGATGCTGCCGCACTTATCCTCGATGTGCGCGGAGCGTGCCGGCACCTCGGTTGCCATGCGAATGGCGATATCGGCGCTGGCGATGCCCCAGTCGACGATGTTCTTGACGCCCTGGGCAAGCGTGAGCACCGAGCCGGCAATGCTCTTGCCGTCGGCGAGCCAGCACAGGTTGTCCTTCATGATGACGTCCATGCCACCACTGGTGTAGCTGCCCTCGGGCATGCCGCCGCAACCCAGGCAGTCGGTGATGAGTACCGTATGCTGCCAGCCCTTTGCCTGCAGCAGCGCCTTGATGGCGGCAGGGTTCACGTGCTTGCCGTCACAGATGATCTCGGCGTAGGTCTCGGGCGTGGACATGGCAGCGCCCACGACACCGGGCTCACGGTGATGCAGTCCGCGCTGGCCGTTATAGGTATGCGTAAAGCAGCTGGCACCGGCGTTGATGGCGGCGATGCACTCATCGTAGGTGGCGTCGGAGTGACCGATACTGGTCACCACACCCTTGGCGTTCAGAGCAGCCGCATAAGCAGCGGCGCCATCGCGCTCGGCAGCCATGGCGCTCTTAACGATGCGACCGCCCGCAGCCTCCTGCCACTGATCGAAGACCTCCTCGGAGGGATCGATAAGATAAGCGGGGTTCTGCGCGCCCACGTGCTTCATGGTAAAGAAGGGCCCCTCCAGGTAGATGCCCTGAATGCGAGCACCACAGAAATCGGGGCCGCGACCCTCGTCCGCCTGAGCGATGGCGGCGCAGGCATCCTTGATCTGCTCGACGCCATCGGTGAACGTCGTGGGCAGCCAGCTGGTGGTACCACGACGGGCGAGCTCGGTCGAGCTGATATCGATGCCCTCGGGATCGTTATCGGTAGTCGAGTGGTTATAGAAGCCATGGATGTGGGTGTCGACCATACCCGGCGCGATCCACGATCCCGTGTAGTCCTTAATCTCGCAAGAGGGCTCGTCGGCCTGCCAGGCGCCAAAGACGCCATCCTCGACCATAAGATAGCCGCCCAGTTGCGGGCCTGCCGGCAAGAAGAACTTGTCAGCCTTAATTGCGTACGTGCTCATATGCACTCCTCGCTTCTAAAGCAGTTGACTGTGGTGATGCTTATACCCAGTTCACGTAAAACAAAAAGCGCCCGCCCGCCGTTATGAGCGGACGGGCGCCCTTACAGGGGGACGCGATTAAGCGGTGAAGGGGTGAATCGTCACGCCCTTGACCACGCGGTTGACCGTGCCGGTGGGGCTCGGCGTATCGGGCGTGTTGCCCACGCGCACGGAGTTGAGCAGGCTGATTGCCTGGGCAAACATCACGAACGGCAGAGCAAGGTAGCCCTCGGGAAGCGCCTCGTAGCCCTTAAAGGTGAAGGACTCGCCCTCGTAGACAGTAGCGCCATCCTGCTGAACGGCAACGGTGTGCTGAGCAATATCGTCGCCACCGATCTCGTTGAGGATGTCGATGTCGTACTGACGGGTGTAGGCGTCGTTGTTGACGAACACGAAGACGAGCGTCTTATCGTCGACGAAGGACTTAGGTCCGTGACGATAGCCCATGGAGGTGTCGTAGGAAGTGGCAACCAGGCCATGAGCAAGCTCGAGGATCTTGAGCTGGCTCTCCTGGGCAAGGCCGCCAAAGGAGCCGGAGCCAAGGTAGGTCACGCGGTTGAAGTCGCCAGCGAGGTAGTCGGCAACCTCGGACTCGCGAGCGATGACCTCCTCGCCCATCTTGGCGATGGTCTCGACCCACTCGGCCTTCTGCTCGTCAGAGGCAGTGTCGAAAATAAGGGTAGAGAGCAGGGTCATGCAGGTGTAGGAACCGGTCATGGCGAAGCCCTTGTCGTTGGCGCGCGGGATGAGCAGCGTCAGCGCATTGGGGTCATCAGCGGACTCGACGGCGAGCTTGCCCTCGGGAGCGCAGGTGATGTTGAGGAACTTGACGTTGTGGACGAGCTCCTTGGCAACGGCAACGGCGGCAAGGCTCTCGGGGCTGTTGCCAGAGCGGGCAAAGGAAACCACGAGCGTGGGATCCTCGGCGCGCAGGAAGTCGCGCGGGGCGCTCACAATGTCGGTCGTGGCGATGGGCTTAAAGTCGTAAAGATCAGTGTTGCCAGCATGACGCAGGTACGGGGCGCAAGTATCGCCAACGTAGTCGGACGTACCGGCACCGGTGAAGACAACGGACAGACGGCCCTCGCCCATAGCGCGAGCCTCGGCCAGAAAGGCCTCGATGGCCTCCTTGTTCTCGCGATAGATGTTGAGCGTATCACGCCAAAGCTCGGGCTGCTGAGCAATCTCGGCCGTGGTGATCTGGGCGCCGAGCTCGGTGAGCTCCTCGACACTCTTCTCGAACATTTCTAATACCTCTCTCTAGAAGTAATCCTCTGACGTGCAATTATACACTTCGGTTGGTTATCTGGTAGTAACCAGTTAAATGCAAAGAATCATCATATGGAAAAGATGCGAATACTAGTCGCTACGCTGGTGATAAACCTTGTATTTAAACTGATCGGCACGAGCAACCGAGAGCGTATACTCCACAACCTCGTTTGACTCGTTATACGTAGTTCTGACCAAATCGAGCACAGGCGAGCCCTCGACAATTCCCAAAAGATGGGCATCGGTGGGACGGGCTATGCTCGCATAGAATTCCTCTTCGGCCACGCGTATCTTTTGCTGAAAATCTTGCTCAATCACATCGTAAAGCGGCTTACGCTCCAGCAGCGGTCGCTTTAGGGAAAGAAATTGACGAACCGGTAGATAGCTGCGTTCGACCATCATGGGCATGTTATCGGCAGAACGAAGGCGCTTGAGCTTAAAAATGCGATCACCGATACGCAATCCCATATGCTCGGCCAGATTCTTATCGGCCTCCATCTCGCAAAACTCGAGAATCGTGGTCTCGGGGTCGCGACCCATCGCGCGCATCTGCTCGGTAAAGCTGTAGGACTGCATAAGATTGGTTGCCTTTGCCGAACGGTCGGTCACAAAGGTACCGCGACCGTGCTGCCGAACCACCAGTCCTAAACGCTCCAGTTCTTGCAGAGCCAGACGTACCGTAGTGCGCGAGAGACCATAGCGCTCCGAAAGCTCGCGCTCGGAAGGAATCATGTCACCGGCGCGATATTCATGGTCAATCTTTTCGGTCAGAATATCGACCAGCTGATCGTACAGCGGTTGCTTACGCGCTCCGATCGCCATCCTATCCTCCCTTTTGCTCGAATTCGGCTAACTACCTAGGGCGTTAAGCATTATCGGTCTGCCACACCCGAATCATCAAGAAAAACAAAAGCCGCGCGCTCTTTCGAGCACGCGGCTTATAACATACACATGGCTTAAGGGGTCGGGGTGTGAGCCGCGTAGGGACACACCCCTCAAGCTAGAGCCTTACCAGATGCTCGGCCAGAGACCAAGCGGGCCAGCGCCCAGGATGCCCAGGACGAAGAGCAGCAGGATGCCCTTGGTCGGGGTCCAGCTGTGCTTAGCGAACATGTAGTAAAGCAGCAGCGTAAGCATAAGCGGGACGAGCTTCGGGACGATGGTGTTGAGGGTGTCGGCAACAGAGAAGTTGACCGGATCCTCGGTGACGGTGCCGTAGGTAACGGACTCCATGCCGTTGCCCAGATCGGTGACGCCGCACTCGACAGCGTTGCCGTCGGCATCGGAAGCGGTGAGGGCGTTGCCGTCCTCATCGGTCATGGCGATGGTACCGGCCTCAGCGGTCTCGGTATCGATGCCCTCCATACCGGTGAAGTTCTCGGCCTCCTTCTCGGAGACGATCACGGTAGTAGCGGAGAGGCCACGGGTGGTGCCGTTGGGGATCTGGAGGTTGATCTGGGTGCCACCCATGGTGACGACCAGGCAACCGACGACGAAGACGCCCATGATGGAAGCGGCACGCGTGAAGGCCTGCATGTTGGCGGTCAGAGCGTCAATAGCGCTGGTGCCAAGCTTGTAGGACCAGTTCATGAGCCAGAAGCGCAGAGCAAACTGGACGACGTTGAAGATCACCAGGAAGATGATCGGCGCAGCGGCGTTGCCGTTGATGGCCATGTTGGAGGTGATGCCGGCCGTGATAGGCACGAGCGTCAGCCAGAACAGGGCGTCACCGATACCACCGAGCGGGCCCATTGCGGCGACGCGGACGGCGCGGATCGTGGGGATGTCAACCTTGTTCTGCTCGAGCGAAAGCACGATACCCATAACAAAGGTGACGAGGAACGGGTGGGTGTTGAAGAACTCCAGGTTGTGGCTCATGGAAGCCGCGAGGTCGTTCTTGTTGGTGTGGATCTTCTCCAGACCGGGGATGATGGAGTAGAGCCAGCCGGCGGCCTGCATGCGCTCGTAGTTGAACGATGCCTGCAGGAAGCAGGAGCGCCAAGCCATCTTGTTGAGGGTCTTCTGGTCGAGCTGCGGAGCAGGAGTGAGATCCTCGTAGTGCTCCGGGATCACATACTCATTAGATGCCATCTTCGAAGTCACCTCCGTCAGAAACAGCTGCACCCTTCAGCTCGGTCTGCTGCTGGAAGTCCCAGAAAGCGATGCCGAAGCCGATGAGAGCGAGGATGAGCAGAGCAGGGGTTGCCAGAGAATCGTTGGCAACGGTGATGAGCGCGAGGCCAAAGCCCATGAGGAAGAAGCCCCACATATCGCGGTTCATCATAACCTTGAGCAGGACGGCGAAGCCGACGAAGCGCATCATGCCGCCTGCAGCGGAGAGACCGGTCTGCAGCCAAGTCGGGATGGCGGAAGCGATGGTCTGACCGATGGTGGCGCCAGCGATGAAGAACAGGGTGACGACGACGGCGAAGATCAGGCCGAGCAGAGCCATGGCGAAGTAGTTCAGACGCTCGATACCCTTGGTGTCAGCGTTGTGAGCCATGTTGTCCGCGGAGGACATGAGCGGCGACATAAGCGTGAAGACCAGGGTAACGCCGAGCTGACCAAGCAGAGCGAACGGAATGGCAAGGCCGACTGCCGCGTTGGGCTCGAGGCCCGTAGCAATAGCGAGAATGGCTGCCATGATGCCGCCGATAACAGCGTTAGGCGGCTGAGCACCTCCGATCGGCATGTTGCCGATCGTCATGAGCTGATAAGTACCACCCACGAGAAGACCGGTGTTGAGGTCGCCAAGGATAAGACCGATGACGGCGCCGGTGACGATGGGCTGATAGAGAGACTCGAGGAAGTTAAACTGGTCGATTGCCGCGACAAACGTGACGATGAAGACCAGAGCGACCTGGAAGATCGTGTATTCCATCTTGCTCCTCCTTTCAAAATGTATGTACGCACTTTGGATTTCACGTACAGAATGTCAGGGTTTCACTCCTGACAACGTGGATCACGAGGATTACGAGAAGAGCTTGCTCGTGTCCTCAACAGGCGTGCTCGGAACGCGCCTGATCTCCAACTCCACCCCCAATTCCTGCAGCTCTTTAAACGCAGCGACATCCTCGTCGTTAACTGCGACGGAGGTGGCGACTTGGCGCTTTCCTTCCGACATGTGCATGTTGCCGATGTTTACCTTCTTTATAGGCACACCGCCCTTGACGAGCGTAAGCACGTCTTCCGGTGTTTCGGCCACGATGAAGATCTTCTGGCGCGGGCTCGCCTTGCCGATGACGTCGATGGTCTTCTGCAGGGAGAAGAAACGCGTAGCGACGCCGGCGGGAGCGGCCATCTTCATGAGGTTCTGGCGCATGGTGTTGGTCGACACATCGTCGTTGGCGACGAGGATAAGGTTGGAGCCCAGGGTGGAGTTCCACTGGGTAGCGACCTGACCATGAACCAGTCGGTTATCGATGCGGGTAAGAAGAATGTTGGGTTCTGCCATGTTGATCAGCTTCCTTTCGTTATTTGCTGACGACAGTTACTTGATCTCCTGAATCGCGTAACGCGAAACATCTACAACGGCGCCGGATCGGACTTTGATCTGGACCTTCTCGCCTTCGATGCCTTTGACGGTTCCGTAGATACCGCCGGCGAAAAGAACCTCCTGACCCGGCTTGAGCTCCGTGTGCAGCTCCTTGAAGTACTTCTGCTTCTTCTTCATGTTGATTTGCGACCAGATGGTGTAAATCAAGCCCATGATGACAAGCAGGCCTAAAAGGGCGACCGAGGAGCTCAGGACGCTGGCTCCGAAATCGGCCATTAGATGCCGTCCTCGTCGCCGAAGACGTCCTCCTCGTCGGAGCCGGCAACGGATGCGACCGTCTGGGCGGTGATGCCCGTCTGGCCAACGGTCACGGCCTGCTCGCCAAGCTCGGCGAGCGTGGCGTTACCGCGGAGGAACAGAAGCTCAATAACCATGGGAAGGTTGGTGCCGGTCAGGACCTCGACATTGTCGACATCCTGGGCGATCATCATCGACTGGTTGAACGGGGTACCACCAAGCAGGTCGGTAAAGACGAGCACGCCATCGCACTCCTCGCGCATGGCGGTAATAGCGGCGCGGAGATCCTCACCGTAGGAAGCAGCCTGGTCGCCCTCGAAAGGAACAACGGTAAAAGCGGGCTGGTCACCAGCGACCATAGCGATAGCGCTTGCAAGGCCGGGTGCGAACTGTCCATGACCGGTAAGAATAAAGCCAACCATTCAAATTTCCCTTCCGAAGGTGTGTACGATCTGAGTCCGATGATGTTCGGAAGCCAACGGGCAATCGCCCTTAAAGCTTCTTGGAAAGCGTTCTTTGAGAACCAGTGGTCTCTCAACTGGTAGTAACCACGTGACGTGTTGTTGTCACTATATCACCACAGAAGAGGTTGCTTTCGTTGATTCATACAGTAAAACGTTTTTGCACCGTTCACGGTAAAAAATCGACCGTTTACCGCTCGTTAACACTTCTACCTGCAGTTTTGAAACCATTTCGAAATGCTTTGGCAAAAGATCGGAACTCTTTTCGTGTCAATACAACGCAGGGCGGCTAAAAATAGCGTAAAGAAAAATTGCAGGTCATTGTGAAGATTTGTGAATTGGTCTTTTTGACTTAATACCAGTTAGAACCAGTTTAGAAATTATCGGTGAACGGTAGTTTTCGACCGTTCACCGGTTATTTGCATTCGTTTACGGCCGTTTTCCTAGATGAATTGGGGAGACCCGATGAAGCACTTGCGCGGTTGCAGGATATTTCAATACTCGTCCATCCCCCCGCGTGCCAAACTCCCACTCCCTGAATGTGCCATAAGCTCTCGCTATTCGTCTTACAAACATTACTTACTCTATTCTGTAATTGTTTATCGTTTACCGTTAAGTATGTTATAAGATTTAAGTATCATCCAAGACATTGGTTGGAGGAGCTATGATCCGCTGGAACGTATCCAAATCGAATGAAGCCATCGACCGTGAACAGGCAATAGCCAAACTGAGGAAGCTCACTCGCTACTGCAAATGGGCCACAATCTGCACCGCCGTGGCGCTCGCTCTGGGACTCCTCGCAGTCATTGCAATCTACGATCTACTCATATTGCCTAGCCTCTCCCAAGGGTTCTGTCTCCAATCCGTAGAGCTTGAGGCTGGCGAAGGGCCAATTCTCGCTCTCGTCGGCGCCGATGAACACACCCCTCTTATGCTTGTCGCGCACGACGGTCATACTGCCATAGGGAGCGCCATGATGACATGCCTTGCGTTTGCCATCGTGCTAAGCGCATACAGGTTTTTCTCCGCCATTGAAAAGGCGGGCAGGCCCTTTGACCTCGAATGCATCCGCATACTACGTCAAATAGGACATTTGTTCCTTATTGGCGGCGTTGCTGTGAAGCTTCTTGGTGCCATAGTCACGGGGCTGATACTCTCAGGATTTGGCGGCAACTTTACGGATGCGCTTGGCGGCCAGCACCTCGACCTCTCTATGGTCTTTGCAGGCCTGATTATTAGCCTGATTGCCAGCGTCTTCCAGTACGGGTGTATCCTGCAAAAACAAGATGACGAGTTGCTCTAGGGGGAATCCATGATTATTCTGCGGCTTGACCGCATGCTCGCCGAACGCAAGATCTCATCCAAAGAGCTTGCGGAACGCGTGGGCATCTCCCAGGTCAATATGTCACGCATTAAGACAGGCAAGGTTTCTGCCATACGTTTTTCAACTCTTGACGCGATATGCCGGGCACTCGACTGCCAACCGGGCGATGTTCTGGAATACATACCTGACGATGAAGCCGATAGCCTCTTTGGGCTTAAAGATTGATGGAAATTATTAAGCCTTCAGTAACTCCGACGCAAAAAGCCCGCTAGAACGGACGTTCTAGCGGGCTCAATCAGATATTTCGACTTCGCGCTCGAAAGCTCAGGCAATCTTTACGCAAACAGGCCGTAGATGCTGATGTTGGCCTTGGCGTAGAGGCCGTTAGCATACTCGGTCCACTTGGAGCTGGCGCTCGAAGCCTGCGAGGAGTACTGCTGATAGGCGGTGTAATAGGCGGTCATGGCCTGCTTATAGGTAGCGCTATCGGCAGTAAAGGCATCGTCGGCAAAGGCCTTAGCGTAGGTGCCATCGGCGTCCTTCCAGGTGCCCTTCTCGCTATCCCACTCGTCGCCGGCAAGGTTGATGATGTAGTCGGCGTAGTCCTTACTCGCGGTCTCCTCGTTGCCGTCAGAAGGCTCGGTCGGGGCGGTCGGCATGCTTGCGGAGCTATCGCCCACCTTCTTCTTGTAGAGCTTCTGCAGCGTCGCGGACTGGCGGACGATCTGCTTGGCCTGGTCCTTGGACACGCCATACTGCGTGGCCATGGTTTTGTAGTCGGAGGTGCCGATGGACTCCTCGGCGTACTTCTTCATCTCCTTGGAAGAGACGGTAATGCCCTCGTCCTCGGCAGCATCGAGCAGGATCTTGTTGCGCACGTAGGACAGGATGACATCGGCAGAAGGAGCGGTGTAGTTGCCATCACTATCCTTGACGGTATCAAGGCTGTACTGGCTCTCGATGGCCTCGCGCGCAGTGATGTCGCTCTTCTTGCCGTTATAGCTATAGCTTGCCACGGTCGAATCGAGTTGATCCTCGGTCAGGGTCGACGAACCGACGCCCTTGCCGCCAAAGCCGCCATTGCCAATAAAGAAGCCGACCACGGCAGCGATCACGACTGCGACCACAAAGGCGGCAATCATCGTCTTCTTGTGCTTGAATGCATGATCGTCCGCGTCGGAGTCGTCGTCCTCGTCCTGCTCCTCGGGCATGAGGTTCTCGTCGGCGGCGTCCGCGGCGATCTTTGCCTCCAGGCGAGCATCCTCCTCCTCGGCCGTCGTGCCAGCAGCAATGTGCTCGGCAGACGTACCGGCGACCAGGTCGATCTTCTCGTCCTCATCACCGTCGGGGCCTTCGCCGCGCTCGATGATCTGGATACCGTCGATCTCGTCCTTCTCGTCCTTCTTTTGAATCAGACCCATATCAGTTACTCCTTGTTAGGAAACATAGTCCTCAATAGAATACGCCCGACGGAGCGCCGGGCGTATTGATTCTTAGGTTATACGCAAACACTTAAGTACTATTTAGGCGTTTGCAGCGTGCGTACCTTAGGCCAGGTGCGCGATAACGGCATCGGCAAAGGCCTGCGTGCCCACAGCGCCCTCAACGGAGCCGGTCTGGGCACGACGCACGTCACCGGTAACCTGCTCACCCTCGTTGAGCGTGGCAGATACGGCGGCACGAATGCGATTGGCAGCATCGTTCTCGCCCAGGTGATCGAGCATCATCGCAGCAGAGAGGATCTCGGCCGTGGGGTTGGCGATATCCTGGCCAGCGATATCGGGCGCGGAGCCATGCGTTGCCTCGAAGATGGCGCAGTCGGCACCGATGTTGGAGCCGGGGGCCATACCCAGGCCACCTACCAGGCCGGCGCACAGGTCGCTCACGATGTCACCGTACAGGTTGGGCAGCACCAAGACATCGAAGTCGTTGGGGTTTTGGACCAGGCCCATGCAGGTGGCGTCGACGATCTTGTCGTTGAACTCGATATCGGGATAGCTGGCGGCCACCTTGCGCGCCACGCGCAGGAACAGGCCGTCGGTCGCCTTCATGATGTTGGCCTTGTGCACGGCCGTCACCTTTTTGCGACCGCAACGGCGGGCGTACTCAAAGGCGTACTCCACAATGCGGCGGCTCTTGGCGATGGAGATGGGTTTGATCGAGATGGCGGAATCCGCGGCGAAGGTCTTCTGGCCCGAGCGCTCGACGAGCTGCGAAAGCTCCTCGACCTCGGCAGCGCCCTCATCGAACTCGATACCGGCGTAGAGGTCCTCGGTGTTCTCGCGCACGATGACCAGGTCGACGTCACGGAAGCGCGAGCCGTCGCCCGGCTGCGACAGGCAGGGGCGCACGCAGGCGTACAGATCGAAGTGCTTACGCAGAGCAACATTGACGCTGCGGAAACCCGTGCCGACCGGCGTGGTGATGGGCCCCTTGATGGCGACCTTAGTCTCGGCAACCGCATCGAGCACATGTTGGGGCAGCGGCGTGCCAAACTCGTCCATGACGCCGGCGCCGGCCTCCTGGACGTTCCAATTGATCTGGACACCGGTGGCCTCGACCACGCGGCGCATGGCCTGCGTAATCTCGGGACCGATGCCGTCACCGGGAATCAGGACTACATCGTGCGCCATAATCTGTTACTCCTCGTCTTCGGCGTCGTCAGATTTTTTAACGCTAGCACGCTTCTTCTTTTTGGAGAGATCCAGGCCAAAACGTTTAACAAGCATTTCGCAAATCTCGCTCGAACGGGCCTTGAGATAGCTGCCCTTACCGTTCTCGGCATCGAACTTAAGGCGCAGCGCGAGCTTCTCGGCAACCTCGGCGTCGATCTCGCCCTGGCAAAACTCGTACAGGCAACCGAGCATGTCGCGATACTCGAGGTCGCCGTGGTAGCACTGGATGGCCTCGTCCAGGATGGGCCAAGCCTCGCGCGAACGCTCGACGCTCGTGGCACCCCACACGCACAGCAGGCGGAAGGCGGCATAGCGCAGCGTGGAGGAGATCTCGTCGAACAGTGCAGTCTCGGCGCCCTCAAAGGCATCGCCCAGCTGCTCGGGGCAGGTGGTAGCGAGCGCCGTCAGGGCATCGAGGGCCTCCCAGCGGGTCTGCGCCTCGGGGCGGTCGAGCGCCTCGATCAGCGCAGGCACGCAGGGCACGACGCGCTGCGGGTCACGCTCGGCCAGCAGATGCAGCACGCGGGCGGCAAACTGGCGGATGCGGCGCGTGGGGCAGCCGAGCTCCTTGACCAGACGGTCGACGGCGTTCTCGTTCTCCTCTGCCAGCTGGAGCTGTGCCAGCTCCTCGTCGGTGAGCTGTTCGTCTTTGTTTTCTGCCATAGTTACCTCTTCTTACTATTTCTTAGCGTGCTTGCCAGCACCCTTGCTGTCATCGGCGACCGAGATGAGCTGTCGGTCGGCCACGCCATTGCGACGTGCGCGGCGGCGCTCCTCGGCGTCGCCCGCGTCGGCGGCGGCGCGATGAGCCTTGTTGACGTTAAAGACCTCGTCGTGCTTGCGCCACGGACCGACGGACTCGCCAAAGCTCATCTTAAGGCCTGCGATAAAGCCGCCGAGCCAGCCGATCGGCGCAAACTGAACCAGCGGGAACAGCGAGAACACCCAGGTCAGCAGGACGACTGCCGCCGCACCCGCAAAGTTGGCAATCCAGTAGTCGCGCTTGGTGATCACGCGCTTTTCGCAGGCCCACTGACCGCACAAAAAGCCGATGTAGATCGCAAAGAGAAAGAGCACCAGCGCAAGCACCACGAACGTCCAGCTCATGGGCGCTACTCCCCGTGATGGTGGCCGCAGCAGCACTCGTGGCCGTCATCATGGCCGTGGCCGCCGCAGCACTCGTGGTCCTCGCCGTGATGGTGGCCGCAACCGCACTCATGGTCGTCGCCGTGCTCGCCGCAACCGCAACCGTCCTCGTGGGCACCGTGCTCCTCGGGGCGATACTGCGACCAGTCCAGACCGGCGGCGATGGCGTCGGCCTCCTCCTTGTAGAGGACCGTGATGGCCTGGGTGCCCAGCTTGGCGCCACCGATGGCGTCAAGCATATCGTAGAGCGTAAAGGCCACGTCGGCACCGGGCAGCGCGAGCTCGCGGTCGTCGGCGTAGGCAAGGGCCAGGCGCAGGTCCTTAATGAAGTGCTCGACCATAAAGCCGGGCTTGTAGTCGCCGTCGAGCGCCTTGGGGGCCAGGCTCTCCATGGCACCGGACTTGCCGGTGCCGCCCAGGATCATCTGGCGGGTCTTCTCCAGGTCAAGGCCGCTCAGCTCGGCAAATGCCATGGCGTCTGCCATGCCGACCATGCAGGCGCCCAGCGACACCTGGTTGGCGAGCTTGGCAGCCTGGCCCTTGCCGGCACCATCGAAGCAGCAGATGGTTGCCGCAAAGGTGGAAAGGATATCGCGGACCGGAGCGATGTCGTTCTCGGTAGCGCCAACGATAGCCGTAAGCGTGCCGGCGATAGCACCCGACTCGCCGCCGGTGACGGGACAGTCAAACGCCATGCGGCCGGAAACCTGGGCGGCCTCGGCAATGTCACGGGCGAGCTCGGGCGAGCTCGTGGTGAGGTCGATCAGCACCGCGCCGGGCTTAGTGCAGGCCAGCAGGCCGTCGCCCGCCAGGTAGAGCTCCTCGACCTCGGAGGGATAACCCACCATGGTAAAGACGACGTCGGCGTTCGCCACGGCATCTGCCGGCGTATCGGCCCAGACTGCGCCGTGCTCGATAAGCGCCGCCGCCTTGGACTTAGTGCGGTTGTTGACCGTGACGGGATAGCCGGCGTCCAGAATGTGGCCGGCGATGGGGGCACCCATGATTCCGGTGCCGATAAATGCGACAGAGAGCTTGTTTGCCATGAAGCCTTTCCTTTTGGGTTGGGTGTTATTACCAGGTTGAATACTCGGTGCCAGCGTTTGGGCTGTGAGTTGGGATCGATTACGGCCGCGTTACTTGCCTACTGACCGCGCACGCGGCGGGCGATGCGGTCGGAAAGCGACGCCTTGTCGGCGCGGTTCTTACCCCAAAACGCGCAGGCCACCATGCCGGGGCCCACGTGCGAGCCGATGGTAGGACCGACGGAGCTGCGAATGATCGTGACGTCGGCGCAGCCCTCCTCCTTGCGGATGGCGGCTTCGAGCCAGTCGCCGTCCTTTTCGGCATCGGCCGTCATAATGGCGATGGGCATGGTGCGATCGGGCACATAGTTCTCGCGGAACGACTTGAGAATGGACTTGAGCGCCTTCTTGCGACCGCGGTTGACGCCGATCAGCGACAGCGAGCCGGCCAGGTCGTAGGACAGCTCGGGTTTGACGTCGAGCTTTGCCGTGAGCTGTGCCGCCGCGGGCGGAATGCGGCCGCCGGCAGCCAGCGCGTCAAAGCTCTCGAGCGTAAAGTAACCGTGCACGTAGGTCTTGGCCTCGTTTGCCCAATCGACCAGCTGCTTAGCAGTCAGTCCCGCCGAGCGCTGGCGCACGGCCTCGAGCGCCAGGAGCTCGCCGGTCGCGCAGGGCAGAGCGTTGTCGACCACGTACAGCTCAAAGTTGGGATACTCGGCGCGCACGGCGTCCGCCGCCTGGCACGCGGAGTTGTAGCTCGACGACAGCGCCGAGGTAAAGCACAGGTAGACCGTGGGCGAACCCTCTTTGGCGCACTCGGTAAAGAACTCGATATAGCGACCGAGCGACACAGCCGAGGTGGACACGCGGGCACCGGCGCGCATGCGGTCGTAGAACTCCTTGGGTGTGATGCTCGACCAGATGTCATCCGTGCGCTCCTCGCCATCGATAATGAAGGGGAAACCCAAGATATCGACATCGAGGTTCGCGGCGACCTCGGGGCTAAAGTCGCAGCAGGTATCGACGACGATGCGGCAACGGCCCGAATGACCGGCGGATGCGGCCTTGTCCATCAAAGCGACTCCTTACGTAAAAAGGCGGCCACCCGCATGGGATGGCCGCCAACCGTTAACTCATGCAAGTTAACGTATTTTACTCGTCAAGTGTTTCGATGCGGGGCTTGATGATGCCATATCCACCATTCTTACGGTGATACACCACATTGATGAGACCGGTCGTCGCGTTCTCGAACACGTAGAAGTCGTGGCCCAGCAGATCGGTCTGCACCAGCGCCTGCTCCTCAGTCATCGGGGTGACGTCGATAACCTTCTCGCGGACGAGCAGGTCGTCCTCCTCCTCGGGCAGCAGCAGGTCGGCCAGATCCTCGACGCGCTCGACCGGCGCGACATCCGCGGCGCTGGCACCGCCCTGGCGGTTGTCCACGACCTTGGTCTTGAACTTACGCAGCTGGCGGGTGACCTTATCGGCGGAGAGGTCGATGGCGGCGTACATATCTGCACCGTGCTCGGCAACGCGAATCACCGAACCGCGGGCACGAACCGTAACCTCGACGATTGCCGGGTTGGGGTTCGAGGGGTTCTTCTCATAGCGAAGTACAACGTCGACCGTCATGGGCTCGATATCGAAAACCTTGAGCGCCTCGCCGATCTTCTCATCCACATGCGCACGCAGAGCATCGGTTACCGTCGTCTTGCGTCCAGAAACCTTGATATCCATACGTGGCTCCAATCTGCCTCGGGGACTTACTGTACTGGCTATGTACCCATTGCCGTGCATTTAATCACGCGGATTCCCAAAGACCCGAATAACGATTGCTTGATACCGCATACCGAAGTCTCGCACTTTTCTGTGGCAAAGTGCGCTATAGGAGGGAGCCGGCGACTTTGTATTTGGTCCCGAAAATTGGCTTTGACCTGCTGGTTTTATAGAGATGAAAAAGCCGGGCTCCCCTATTGGGGAAGCCCGGCAGTGCGTGTTGAAACCGTGAAGAGGCATCTCTCCTAGCGCATAGGAGACGCCACCCCTAGCAATAACTAGCTATTAAGCTTGTTAATGTCGTCGTCGGTGATGGTGTCTTCCTGGCTGGACGATTTGTCTTCGGAGGGTGCGGTCTCATTGTTGGAATCGGAGGATTCGCTGCCGGAGGATGTGGTCTCGCTGGACTCAGAGTCGCCCGGCTGCACGTTAGCGCCCGAAACCGTCTTAGTGGTGAGGTCGTAGGGCATCGTGCCGTACCAGACGCAGTGGACCGCCTCGAGCGTGCCGTCGGCCGTAATACCGTCGAGGGCATCGCTCACGGCACGACACAGTTCGTCATTGGACGAAAGGCCTGCAACACCAAGCGTCGAGGGCGCCTCGAGCGCACCGACATAGGAGATCTCGCTCATCAGGCGCGCAAGGTAACCGCCAGCCGTGGAGTCGCAGATCACATAGTCGACCTCGCCGGACTCGAGCGCCTCAAAGCACTCGTTGATGTTGGAGTAAGTCTTTTGGTTGGCGGTGATGCTCTGCTTAGCAAGCGCCTCCTGCGAGGCCGAGGACATCTGGATACCCAGAGTAGACGTGTTAAGGGTATCGGTGGAAACGCTCAGCGACCCACCATCGCTGGTTTTACCGAACACGGAAGCGGCATCGTACAGGCAGGTGCCGAGCGAGCTAACGTCCCCATCCGTGGAGTTGATCTCGCCGATAAAGATATCAGCCTTTTTGTCACCGAGCGCGGAACCTGCCGAGGACGCATCGACAAAGGCGACCTTAAGGCCCATGCGGCTTGCGAGGGCGCGGGCAGCGTCGACTGCATACCCCGTGAGCTCGCCGTCAGCGCCCTGCATGGCCTGCGGCGCATCGGAGGTATCGAGGGCAACCGTCAGGGTACCGGGGGTGACCAGGGCATCATCCGACACCGCGGGCGTGACGGTCTCGTACTCGATCTGGTCGATCGTGGGAGTCGTGAACGTAGACAGCGGGTTGAACGCGCATCCGCTCAGGCCCAAAACGGCGATGACCGCTGCGGTCCCAGCACCTAACCGAGCCGCGTGCATCAAGCTGCCCCTCACCATGTCCACTACCCTGCCTTCTGTGTCGTATACGATCCGTGCGTTGCGCGGAATATCAGGTTGTTCCCACCAGCTGACCTGGTATTTGACCCCACACTTGCGCACCGGGGTGTTTGCTCGGGAGGCCGCAGCCACCTTCACGACTGGCCCGCTCGCCCGCGAGGCGGTATTGCCCCAAAGAAAGTAGAACGGACGGTGCGGCTTACATCTAGGACGCGCCATGATCGCGCCGCGCGCACGCGGTCGCTTACGTGGATCCCTTTGACCGCGTCTGTCTTGGACTAGGACGGGCATTTCGTCCGTCCGCAACCACAGCCTGGTAGGAACGTAGCGCATTATAGCTAAGTTCAAGCTAAAGTTTAAGGTTAGGGGCGTCATTCGCATCGCGAGTACAGATTTCGCAGGTCGGAGTGGGCTATTCGTGCCCCTGTGAAGCCCGGAGCTCCCCTACGGTGAGTTCCGGGACACCCTTCTTAGGGTGCCGTGGCCAAAAAATGGCAAATATGAGTACTGTCACCAATTTAGTAACAGGCATTTTTGGCCTCTCGGACAGATTTTGCGCTCAGTGTCGCCAACCTGATGCTTAGTTATTCTACATTTGTTTATTATCTTCTTACTTTATGACGCCTCCGAGTCCTAAATTCCTTGATTTTGCTGTTACTGATTTAGTGACAGTACTCATATTTGCCATATTTTGGCCAGGGCATATGATTAACCCCCTATTTTCGACGTGAATTAGACCGGCTTGAGCCCAAAACACGCCCGCAGCGTGTTAAGCAACGCCTCTTGCTTCTTCCTGCGGGCATCGACACGATTCCGGTACCGCTTTCGCATACGCTGGTGGATGCGCCATGCGAGCGCTTCCATCGCTTCCATGTCACAGAGCATTTCGTTGTTGACCGTCGCGACCTCGATTCCCATAGTAATCAAGCCCGTGTTGCGCTTTTCATCATGGATACGTCCCCTCCGAGAGGAATGGCCCAGCTCACCGTTGTATTCCAGGTCAAACCGGGCTGCCTCTTGATACGCATCGCAAACTGCATGAGGCATCCCCGAGATTGCCTGCGCACGGTCATCGAACTCGACCTTGTAGTCGGTCTTAAAAGGTCCGCAGGCAAACCCGCCATAGGAAAACGGAAGCGAAAACAGGGCGAGCATGATGCACTCCATGGGCGAGAGCAGGTTTTCCGAAAGATAGGGACACAGACGCTGCAGCTGTTTGGCCACATTCCCCTTGCATGCCGCAAGGTAATCTGCCAGGCGATCGGGCGTCAGCGCCGGCTCGACTTCAAAGTAGCCCACGTCTGCTGGCTGGTCCTTGTCCTTTGCAAGTTTATTCGTAACAGGCGAGGTGTAGGGAGGCAGATACTTCCCGCGGTCGCTCAGCGAAATCTTAGAGCACAGCTCCTGGGCCAGGGCAAATGCCTGGATACAACCGACCTCGTGGGCGACGGCAACACAAAGGGCCTCGGGAGATAGACTGTACACCCCCGGTTCCACCTCTAGAATCGAGCCGGCGGGCAACCCAGAGCATACGGACCAGCCCACGCCAGGCATGCGGCGGCGCTGCGCCGCAGATCCCACCAGCAAGCAAAGATCTTCTTGCACCTCGCCGCTTGCGGCCCCAATCCGCACCAAGTCGGGAAGATAGATGTCCTCGGTCGAGGGCGACGACGTGCACAGCACACGGCGCTCTTCATCGGGATCGAGGTCCCTCCAGCTGATGTAACCCATTTGTCGGCGCTCGGCGCGCATCATGCGTAGCGCCGAGGCGCCTGTTAGGATTACGGAAGCCGCTAGCTGTTCGCCTGTCGGCTCGTTGCACCGCTCAATCTTTACTGCCACAAAACCACCCCTACCAAACGCGTGCGATAGCGAGGCCATCGACTGCTGCGGCGCCGGCGCGCTTGAGTTCAGCCGAAGCCGCGGCCATCGTCGCACCCGTGGTGATAACGTCGTCGATAAGCAGCAGGCACTTGCCCCGCACATCCTCAACCGTCTCGTACATGCCTTGGGCACGCTCGCGGCGCTCCTCACGACCGAGTTCGCGCTGGTCGCCATGCCCGTACTTGACGAGAGCATCGAGCAGGGGAACACCCGACAGCTCGCAAAATGGGCGCGCAATAGCCTCCATATGATCAAAACCACGCCGCCGAAACGCTGCCGCCGTCGCAGGCACAAACACCACCGCATCCGCACCGGACAGCACACCTCCTAAGCGTTCGGGCGCTACGACCTGGGCATGCAGGGCGGTGTCGTAGAGCAGCTCCGCCAGATACGGAGCCAGACGTCGCTCGCCCGCATCCTTGTACGCTTTAATGATGCGCGGCAGCGGATGCGCATAGACGGCGCACGCCAGGCAGCGGTCGAGCGCCTCCGCCATTGCCGAGGACGTGCCCTCGACCGAACACTCAGTGCACAGCAAATCCCCAAACGGGGCGCCGCATCGGGTGCAGCTATGACGTGGGTCGATGAGCGTGAGCGCAGCCAGGCAGTCTTGGCAAATAAGCGTACCGGCGCGCTCGCAGCCGGCACATCGTGTTGGCGACAATGCCTCGAGCGCCTCGCGTGCCACCCGATCGGCAAACGGTAGTAATTCGTCCGCAAACGGTAGGGCACCGGCACCCTGCAGACAGCTCAATATGTTCAGATGGCTCTTCAAGACACAACCCTCCCTACATTCGGTCGCAGGGAGGGTTGTTGATCCGGCGCTATGATACCCCGATGCGCTCGGGGCAAGGCGGGCTAAATCCGCTCGCGGGCGTTATTCGCCGGCGGGCGGTTGTGGTGCGGACGAAGACGGGGTCGAGCCCTCGCCACCATCCTGGCGCGGCTTGCGGGAACGGCGCCGGCGACGGCGCTTTTGACCCT
>UQTN01000021.1 GCA_900543945.1 uncultured Collinsella sp.
GGTCATGCCGCCGAAGTTGAAAGGCAGATTGCCGCTCTGGCGGGCTTGCAGCGTCAATTAGTTACGCGGGTTGGTAAACCCGCGTAACCCCCTAGTACATCTTTGCGCCGGCGGGGATGGAGGCGTCGAGCTGGATCAGGTTGAGACGCTCCTCACCATCCTCCTCGTGGATAGCGCTGATGAGCATGCCGCAGCTGGGAATGCCCATCATCTTGCGCGGCGGCAGATTGGTGATGGCGAGCAAGGTCTTGCCGACCAGGTCCTCGGGCTCATAATAACCGTGAATGCCGGAGAGGATGGTACGGTCGGTGCCGGTGCCGTCGTCGAGCGTAAAGTTCAGCAGCTTCTTGGACTTCTTGACGGCCTCGCATGCCTTGACCTTCACGGCGCGGAAGTCGCTCTTGGAGAAGGTATCAAAGTCGACGAACTCCTCAAACAGCGGCTCGACGGCAATCTTGGAATAATCAACCGTGGGCTTGAGCGGCTTGACGAACGGGCTCGCGGTGTTGCCGGCCTCGGCAGCCTTGGCGGCAGCGGCACCGGACTGGAAACCCTTCTCGGGCTTCATGTGCGGGAACAGTAGCACGTCGCGGATGGAAGCCTGGTTGGTGAGCAGCATGACCACGCGGTCGATACCGATGCCGATGCCGCCCGCGGGAGGCATACCGTACTCGAGGGCGCGCACGTAGTCCTCGTCGTACTCCATGGCCTCGTCGTCGCCGCCAGCCTTCTCGGCCATCTGGGCGGCAAAGCGCTCGGCCTGGTCGACCGGGTCGTTGAGCTCGGAGAACGCGTTGGCGTACTCGTGACCGGCGATAACCAGCTCAAAGCGGTGCGTCAGGCGCGGGTCGTCCTCAAAGCGCTTGGCAAGCGGGCTGACCTCGATGGGGTAATCGCAAACGAACGTGGGGTTGACAATGGTGTCCTCGCCCAGCTCATCGTAGATCTCGGCGATAATCTTGCCGGCGGTCCACTCGGGCTTAATCTCCAGGCCCTTCTCGCGCGCGGCGGCAGCAAGCTCCTCGACCGGCGTGTCGATGGTGACCTGCTTGCCGAGCACGTCGGAAACGATGTCGGTCATGGGACGGCTGGCCCACTCACCAGAAAGGTCGATGGTCTGGCCCTGATACTCGATGACCTCGGGGTTGCCGATGGCCTTGTTAGCCGCCTTAATGACACCCTGGGCGAGCGCCTTCATGCCCTCGAGGTCGGAGAAGGCACGATAGGCCTCCATCGTGGTGAACTCGGGGTTGTGGGTAAGGTCCATGCCCTCGTTACGGAAGATACGGCCGATCTCGAACACGCGCTCAAAACCGCCGACGATGCAGCGCTTGAGGTGCAGCTCGGTAGCAATGCGCAGGTAGCACTCCTGATCGAGCGCGTTGAAGTGCGTGATGAACGGCTTGGCAGTAGCGCCGCCCTGGATGGTCTGCAGGATGGGGGTCTCGACCTCCATGTAGCCGTCGGACTCCATAAAGCGACGGAAGGTGGAGAGAATCTGCGAACGCTTACGGAACGTCTCGCGAACGTCGTCGTTGGCGATCAGGTCAACATAGCGCTGGCGATAGCGGGTCTCCTTGTCGGAAAGACCGTGGAACTTCTCGGGCAGCGGACGAACGGCCTTGGCAAGCAGGGTCGCGCTCTTAGGGGCAACGGAAAGCTGACCGCGCTGGGTGCGCACAACCACGCCGGTCACGCCCAGGATGTCGCCCAGGTCGAGAGCCTTGAGCGTATTCCAGGCAGCCTCGTCCATGTCGTTGATGCGGCAGAACAGTTGAATCTCGGCAGTCGCATCGCGCACGACGATGAACATGATCTTGCCCTGACCGCGCTTGGCGACCACACGGCCGGCGATCTTCACGACATCCTCGGTGTCCTCACCATCGGCAAGATCGGCGTACTTAGTCTCGATATCGGCGACGTAGTCCTCAAGCTCAGAGTGCTCAGGATAGGGGTTCTGGCCCGCCTCGAACAGGGCGGCGCGCTTGGCCAGGCGGGTGGCGCGCTCGTCGTTGAGCGTCGATGCCTGATCTGCGGCGTTCTGGTTCTCTGCCATAAGTTAGCTCCTCAAACTAAAACGCTCCCCAGGATTCGGTCCCAGGGAGCGAAAACATACCTTTACGCGGGACCGTGGTCTAGCGTGCAATCTTGGCGATGGTGTAGACGCGAGTCTTGCCGGAAGGCGTAACGACCTCGACGGAGTCGCCCTCGCCGTGACCGATGATGGCGTGGCCGACCGGAGACTCGTTGGAAATCTTGTGCTCGAGCGAGTTGGTCTCGGTGGTACCGACAAGCGTGACTTCCATGACCTCACCGTTGGGATCAATCAGAGAAACGGTGGAACCGATGGAGACGGTCAGATCGCCCGTGGTGGCAGCAACCTGAGCGTTGGCGAGGATGGCCTGGATCTCGGCAATACGAGCGGCGTTCTGGGCCTGCTTGTCCTTAGCGGCATCGTACTCGGAGTTCTCCGAAAGGTCGCCGAACGCGCGGGCTTCCTTGATGTCCTCGACGATCTCCTTGGCGTAATCGCCCTCACGCCAAGCGAGCTCCTCGACGAGCTTCTGGCGGCCCTCAGCGGTCAGTACGATCTGGCTTGCGTCCATACGGATATCTCCCCAACTCTGATCAAACAATCAACTGTCAACAAAACGAAAAAGACCGGCTAGCCTGCGGGCAAGCCGGTCAGGTGCTCACCCCAAAGGGATGGGACTACTCTGCGTCCGCGTCGCTGTCCTCTGCCTGCTTCTTCTTGGCAGCAGCGAGCTTGGCCTCGAGCTCAGCGATCTCCTTGTCCTCCTCGGACTGCTCGACCACGACCTCCTCGGCCTGCTTGGTCTCGGCCTTATCGTCGCCCTCCATACCCTCGCGGATATTCTTGACGGTAGAGCCGAGGGACTTGCCGAGCTTCGGCAAGTTCTTGGGCCCGAAGATAATCAGGACAACGACGAGAATAATGATGAGCTCAGGAGCCCTCAGTCCAAACATGTAGACCTCCACAATACAGCGAGACAAGCTCGAATGAGTATACCGCGGGTATCGCGGTATCACAACAATAGCTAAAAAAAGGGACCGCAAGAAGCAGTCCCTCCTCATGCTCTGGTCGGGTTGACTGGATTTGAACCAGCGACCCCTGCGTCCCGAACGCAGTGCTCTACCAAACTGAGCCACAACCCGTTAGCTCGACTATAGTAACAAAGATTTCCGTCGTGTGCTAGAGAAATTTTTACTTCTTTGGCACTTCGATGCGAACCGTGTTGGGAATGAGCTCCGTCGCGCAGGACCACCAGCCGTTTTGCAGGGCAGCGTCGGCAAGCCTTTCGGCCGTGGCGGCGGTGTCGCAAATGGCAAATGAGCAGGCACCCGATCCGCACACATCTACAGCAACGGTGCCGTCCTGTTTACGCAGCCAATCGAGAACCATTTGAATCTGCGGCTCCATCTGTGCGGAAATGACACCTAGGTTGTTATGGATGAGCGCATATGCCGTCTCGGCATCACCAGCATGCAAGGCAGAAGCTATCGCGCCGGGCTTGTCTGTAGGCACCGGAGCCTCGTCAAAACGTCGATAGGCTTCAATTGTCGAAACGCTTGCCTCGCGCGGCTTGACCAACACGACGGGCGTTGCGGGCAGCGCGGGATACTCAGTTGCCAGCACGTCTCCCCCACCTACGTAGAACGCAAGGCTCGCGTGCAAAAAGAACGGGACGTCAGCACCAATGCCCCGCGCAATGTCGTCGAGCGCGGGGTCGGAGCGATCAATTCCCCAGAGCTCCGCCAAGGCGACAATGACCGCGGCCGCATCCGTCGAGGGACCGCCCAAGCCGGCGCACAATGGAATGCGCTTCTCAATCGTCACGCAGATGTTTGCCTCGCGACCATAATGCTCGGCCATAGCAACCGCAGCCCGATACGCCGTATTCTTTTGCATGGGAAAATCTGATGCCGGAACCGTCTGGACGGTCAGCACCTGCGCCGGCGTGACCGTCACGGTATCGGCAAGACCGACGGCTGCCATCAGGGAGTCGACTCTGTGATAGCCGCGGGCGTCGCGCTCGGTATGAACCCCCAGATAGAGGTTAATCTTTGCCGGCGCGGAAAGAGTCAGGGACCGATCGGTCACCGTTAGTGCTCCTCGAGCTGATTGCCGAGCGGGGTAAAGATATGCTCGCCGCTCTCGGGGTCGAACAGCTCGACCTGACCGGTGAGGACATCGATATACTGGTAGGACTGACGCGACTTGCGGCCTCGGCGCTCGTCAACCTCGACGATAAAGACGGCGGGGTGGACGCTCTTGATGGTGCCCATGCGCTCGACGACGCGGGTGCGGCCCATGTTGGCCTTCACCTTAACGCGATCGCCCACCATATTGGTCAGCTTCTCGTGGATGTCGTCGACGTGATTGACTTCCATCTCTTCCATGAACAGGGCCTCCAGAAGATGCAATTCAAAAAGGGGATAATACCCCTAAGATAGACAAAACTCTAATACTATAGCACCCTGTTGCGACCACGCGCAAGTAGCTAATTTGGCTACTTACAGATTGTCGGTATCGAGGACGATGGTGAATGGGCCGTCGTTGACGAGGTCGACTTTCATATCGGCGCCAAAGATGCCGTGCGCCACGTGTTCGACATCTTGACGAACGAGCGTCAGGAAGTACTCGTAGAGCTCGTTGGCAACATCGGGCGCGCCCGCATCGGTAAACGACGGACGGCGACCGTGGCGGCAATCGGCGAACAGCGTGAACTGCGACACCACGAGCACCTCGCCGTCGACATCGGCAAGTGCCAGGTTGGTCTTGCCGTTCTCGTCCTCGTTAATGCGCAAGCCCCGGAGCTTGCCCCACAGCTTATCGGCCTCGGCGCGCGTGTCGCCGTGGCCCACGCCCAGCAGCACCAGGTAGCCACGTCCAATACGGCCCACGCACTCGCCGTCGACCGTCACGCCGGCGTTGAGCACGCGCTGCACCACCGCGCGCACGGCCTACTCCTCGCCCGTCAGTTTGGCGGATAGGTGCTCGAGCGCATGGAATCGATGGCTGATGGCGTTCTTCTCGTCCGCCGTCAGCTCGGCCATGGTCTTGCCCGGCGTGTCGACCGGCAGGAACAGCGGGTCGTAGCCAAAGCCGTGATCGCCGCGGCCCTCGTGTGCGATAGTGCCCTCGCAGGCGCCCTCACCATAGGTGACCAAACCGTCCGTGTCGATGAGCGCAACGACGCTCCTAAAGCGCGCGGTGCGATCCTCGTCGGCCACGCCCTCCAGATTCACGAGAAGCTTGGCGTTGTTGGCGGCATCGTCTCCGTGCACGCCCGCATAGCGCGCGCTATACACGCCAGGCTCGCCGTCCAGGGCATCAACGACCAGGCCAGAATCGTCGGCAATGGCCATAAGGCCCGTCTCCTCGACCGCAGCCTGCGCCTTGATGATGGCGTTCTCCAAAAACGTCGTGCCGTTTTCCTCGGGGTCCTCAAAATCGCCCAGCTGGCCGAGCGCCACAAAGCGAACCTCGGGCATGACCTTGCCTAAAATGGCCTCGATCTCGGTGAGCTTATGGGCGTTGCCCGTTGCCACGACAATGGTCGCCGCCGGGTCGAGGGTGTCGATGTCGATCTTCTCAAGTGCCATGAGTGGTCTCCTTGTCTCTATAGCAATGCCGCGCCGAGGGCGACGAGGGCCTCCGCCTCTCCCCTCTCAATCAACGGCAGTCTTATACTTCGACGTTTTCCCAGATAAAACCTGCCAAAATAAACCTGTCCCTTTTTGGCAGGTTAGGCGATGGCTTGGCGCTGAAGCTCGATGAGCTCGGCGATGCCTTTGTCGCCCAAGTCGAGCAGGGCGTTGAGGCGCTTACGGTCAAAGGGCGCCTGCTCGCCAGTGCCCTGGAGCTCGATCATCTCACCGGTGTCGGTGGCAACGAGGTTCATGTCGACTTCGGCATGGCTGTCCTCGGAATAATCGAGGTCAAGCAGCGTATTGCCGTCGACAACGCCCATGGAGATTGCAGCCACCTGGCCGGTAAGCGGGATGCGCTCGATCTTGCCCGCCTCGACCCACATGGCGAGGGCGTCGTGCAGCGCCACCCAGGCGCCGGTGATGCTCGCTGTACGCGTGCCGCCATCGGCCTGAATCACATCGCAGTCGACGGTGACGGTGTACTCGCCGAGCGCCTTCATGTTGACGACGGTACGCAGGCTGCGGCCAATGAGGCGCTCGATCTCCATGGAGCGGCCCTTGCGGTTGGCGTGTTCGCGCTTGCAGCGCTTGCCGGTCGACGTCGGCAGCATGGCGTATTCCGCGGTCACCCAGCCGGCCTTAGCTCCCTTTCGCCAGCCCGGCACGCCCTCCTCGATAGTGGCGGCGCACAGCACGCGCGTGTCGCCGAACTCGGCCAGGCACGAACCGTGGGCGTGCTTCATGACGCCACGGGTGAGCTTAACGGGACGCAACTCGTTGGCGGCGCGGCCGTTGGCGCGGTTGACCTGCATGTACTCCATAGAAAGATCCTTTCGGCAAAAAATGTGGCGAAGGCTTTGGCGGCGGCCTTGCATCTATTTCAGCTCATCGATATCGATATGCTCAATGCTCTTGAGCGGCTGACCAAAGATAAAGCTGCCCGCCACCGCAAACTCGGCAATGTTATCGGCCGTCGTGGCAAAACGATGCTGCGGCTCGGCGGCGTCGCCCGCCAGCTGCTCGCGGCGCGTGAGGATATCGGTCAGCTCGCGCGTGGTCTCCTCGGCGGAACTCACGACGCGCACCCCAGGCCCCAGCGCATGACGGATAGGTCCCACCAACAGCGGAAAATGCGTACAGCCGAGCACCACGGTATCGATACCGTGGTCGCGCAGCGGCTCAACCGTGGCACCCACCAGCGCACGCACGGCAGGCGTATCGAAGATGTCCTCGTTCTCAAGCCACTGTTCCTGCAGATGTGCACCCGAGGCGAGCTCGTGTTCGACAACCTCGACAAAGCTCGAGGCAGGACAACCGTATACATCGACGCCGGCATCCAGATCCTGGATGGCGCGCGTGTAGGCGCCCGATCGAATGGTGAGGTTGGTGGCGAGCACGCCCACCCGGCGCGTGCGAGTGCTGTTGATTGCCGCGCGTGCGCCCGGTGCGATCACACCGATGACGGGAACGTCGAGCACCTGCTGGGCCAGACGCAAGGCCGCAGCGGTCGCCGTGTTGCAGGCGATGACCATAATCTTGACGTCGTGCTTCGACAGCCAACGGCCCGCCTGCAACGCAAACGAGCGCACCTCATCCTCGGTGCGCGTGCCGTAGGGGCAGCGTTTTGTGTCGCCGAAGTAGTAGACGGACTCGTGCGGCAGCGCCGTCGCGATGGCGCGCGCAACCGTCAGACCACCAAGACCCGAGTCGAATACGCCAATAGGGCGCGTGTCCCCGGCCAGATTCTTGATATCGGACATTACCTCACCAGATTCTCTCTCGAAAAGACATATCCAAGTGCGGCGACGCCGCGCTACGAACGCGCCGTGACCAGCAGCTCTGCCGTCGCCGCCCAACCGTCGACAATTTTGCCGCGCGTAACGAAAGCGTTCTCGCAAGCAGCCAGGAACTCGGGCGCGCCGGCGCTCGTCAGGCCATTCTCGACCAGGCAGAACGTGCCCACGTGATCGGCCATGTAGAAGTCGGACTCGGAATCGCCGAGCGCGAGCGTCTCCTCGCGCTCGATCCCCAGGTGCTCGCAGAAGCGCGCAATGGCGACGCCTTTGTTGAGGCCCGCGGGGTTGATGTTGAATGCACGACCGTCCTCGACGCGATCGAGCTCGAGCGTCGTCGGCTTGGACAGATGCGTCAGGTGACCGTTACAGGCCCACACCAGGCCACAGCCGGCCTCGTCGAGGATGGCCTGCGCCTCGTCATCGGGGATGTCGCCGCGCATGCCGACGGTAACCTCGCGGTACTTGTAGCCGGTCGACATGTCGTTGTGATACTCGATCTTGTGCGGCCAGCGGGCGAGGATCTTCTCGCACACGCCAGTCTGCTCGATCACCTGGTGCGGCGTGAGACCGCAAGATGGGTCGTAGGGCATATCGCCGGTCAGATACTCCCAATCGTTGGCCTTGAGATCGTACATGACCAGGCCGCCCATCTCACCAATGTAGGAGTTGAGGCCGAGCACGCGCGCGTCCTCGTGGATCATGGTACGGTTGCGGCCCGAGGTGGGAACCACCTGAATGCCAGCGCGGGCAAGTGCCACGACAGCCTCGACGAGCTTGGTCGAGGGATTGCCGTCGTTGTCGCGCAGCACGCACGAGCCGGGCGCGAGCATGGTGGCGTCCAGGTCGGTAAAGACGTACTTAACCTTGGCAAGACGCTCGCGCATCTCGCCCGAAAGCTCAGCGACGGTCGGCAGGGTATTGTGGGACATGGTCACTCCATTACGTAGAAGGGGCTTCTGGTCTTAGGCGGCGCGCCTCGCTTGAGGGGAAACGCGCTTGCAACGGCAGCGCGCTCGGGACGCCGCCCTCATCGCAGTTCATTAGTCAAACTGGGTAACATCGATTAAACGATTGGCAAGCGAAAGATCGCTCTCGATGGGTACGAACTCATCACCCACGTGCATGAGCTCCTCGTCGCCCTTTGCCAACAGCAAGACGATGGTGGGCGCATCGGGGCTGACGTATTCCTCGCGCGCCGCCTTGAATGCCGCGTGCACAGCAGCCTCGCGATCGAGGATGATCTTGTTCGGGGTATCGTCGGGAACATGCTCGGCAAGCTCGCGACAGACCTTCATCGGGTCCTCGTGAGCCGGATCCTCGTTGGTAAAGATCAGCAGATCAGAATATGGTGCGGCCTCGCGCGGAAGCTGCTCACGGCGCTCCTGCGCCTTGCCTCCAGCAGCACCAAACAGCGCAATGACCGGACTGGCGGGAAACGCGCGCTTGACCGACGAAAAGAGCGAGCGGAACGAAAGTTGGTTGTGAGCGTAGTCAACAACGCAAACCACGCGTCCATCCTTCGACTCCACGACCTCCATGCGGCCCGGCACACGCAGTTTGGAGAGGCCCTTCTTGATAGCCTCGATACCGATGCCGATCTCGCGCGCAGCGGCGATAGCGACCAGCGCGTTTTCCACGTTAAAGTCGCCCGCGATGCCCAGCAGGACCTTCTCCCCCGCCTCGGACTCGTCGGCACACAGGCCATGCAGGTTAAACTCGATGTTAAAGCCGACCATGCGCACATCGCTCGCCCACAGGCTTGCCTCGGGATGCTCGACGCCAACGGTCACCAAGCGCTCGGCCGTCGACGCTGCCTCCAACACACGGTCAACCTCTTCGGTGCCCAGATTCACCACGGCGGTCTTTGCCTGGTCAAAGATCCTGAGTTTGCTCTCAAAATAATCCTCAAACGTGGGGTGTTCGATCGGTGAGATGTGGTCACGGCCGATGTTGAGGAAGCACGCCACGTCAAACGGCAGATTCTCGACGCGTTGGTACTTGAGCGCCTGGCTCGAGACCTCCATGACCATGGACTGGCGACCTGACGTGCGGCAGTTGGCGATATGGCGCCAGACCTCTGGGGCCTCGGGCGTAGTATTGGTGCTCTCGTAGCACTCGATACCATCGTCGGTGTTCACTGAGCCGATCATGCCGCAGGACTCGCCCGCCGCTTTGATGATGGACTGGAGCATAAAAGCGGTCGTGGTCTTTCCCTTGGTACCGGTGATACCCACGATCTTGACGTCGTGGTCGGGACGGTCGTAGACCTCCGGCGGCAACAGGGCCATGGCCGTGCGAACGCTATCAACAACCAGCATCGCAGCACCGCTCTCCTGCGCCAGCGGCTCCAGAGACTCGACCAGCGACTCCTCGCACACAAATGCGACGGCGCCCGCATCGAGCGCCATGCTCAAAAACGCGGGCTTAAAGGCAGCGCCTTTGCAAAAGAACACGTCACCTGCCGAGACCGCGCGCGAATCAAACGAGCAGCCGGTCACGGCACGCTCGTCAACCTGCTCTGATGCGCGCAGCTCGCCGAACACATCGAGAAGCTTGGCAAGCGTATCGACCGTGGTCACGGTCGCGGAATCCGAATGGTGCATCTTTCACCTTTCTCAGCCATTTGGCAGGGACGGTTTTTATAGTAACTGAAACGCACCCACGCAAAAACGGCTCCCGGAGGAGCCGTTACGCGCAGGCGTTCGTAAGCCGAGGCTAGGCAGCCTGAACAGCGGGCTGGTCCTCGTCGATAAAGAAGCGCTTGTACCACACCAGGAACACGAGCGGCGTATAGATCTTGCGCTGGAAATCGCCCTTGCCCGCAAAGTGCAAATCGAGCAGGTGCATGAGCTCGTCGGTATCGAAGAACTCGCTTGCCCACGGCGCGGTGAAGTACTCCTTGACATAGTCGTACCACTTTTGCTCGCGCAGCCAGTAGACAATCGGCACCGGGAAGCCCACCTTGGGACGGGTGGCCCACTCATCGGGCAGCGACTTGTTGGCAGCGTGGCGGAGTACCTGTTTGTTGCCGTTCTCGTTGATGCGGTAGCGGTCGGGAATGTGCTCGGCGAACTCCATGACTTTGCGGTCCAGGAAGGGCACGCGCAGCTCCAGCGAATGTGCCATGCACATCTTGTCGGCCTTGAGCAGAATGTCGCCCGGGAGCCACATGTTCATGTCCAGGTACTGCTTCTTGACCAGCTCGGGCTGGCCCTTCACGCGTGCGTAGATGGGTGCAGCGAGCTCAAAGGCGCCGTCGCCGGTGTTGTACTCGGGCTTGAGCACGCCGTCGACCTCGCGCTCCGGCCATACCAGAGCCTGTCCCAGGAACGACTTCTCGGGGATCTCGGCACCCTTGACCAGGAAGTTATGTCCCTTGAAGTACGGCATATGCAGCGCCAGGTTACCGAGCGCGCGACGGATGGGCAGCGGCACCATCTTTTTGTACTTGCGGACCGGAACCGTGTCCTCGTAGTAGGCGTAGCCGCCAAAGAGCTCGTCGGCGCCTTCGCCCGAAAGCACGACGGTGACGTCCTTGCGGGCCATCTCGGCCAAGAACCACAGCGGCACGGAAGACAGGTTGGACTGCGGCTCGTCCATGTGATACTGGATGTCCTCGAGCGCACCGAAGAACTCGTCGGCGGTAATCATCTTGCGGACATTCTCGACGCCGAGCTTGTCAGAAAGTTCCTTGGCGTAGTTAGTCTCGTTGAAATTCTTGTAATCGAAGCCCACCGAGAAGGTCTTGTCGGGCATGAGGCAAGCGGCGATGTAGCTGGAGTCGACGCCGCCGGAGAGGAACGACGCGACCTTGACGTCGGCGATGCGATGGGCCTCGACGCTCTCGTGCACGACCTCATCCAGCTCGTCGACGTACTCCTCGAACGGCTTCTCGACGGCAGAGTAATCGCAATCCCAGTAGCGCTCGATGTTCATCTTGCCGGTCGGGATGTCTACGGTAAAGTAATGCGCCGGCGGCAGCTTGTAGACACCCTCGAAGAAGGTCTCCTCGGTTGCCGAATACTGCAGCGTCATGTACGGACGCAGGGCCTTTTTGTTGACCGCCTTGTGGAAGTGCGGGTAGTCCAGGAAGCTCTTGATCTCGGAACCAAAGAGCACGCCCGGAGCGCCGTCGCCCGCATCGGCCATGGGATAGTAGTAGAGCGGCTTGATGCCAAAGATATCGCGGGCGCCAAAAAGCTTGTTCTTCTTCTTGTCCCAGATGACGAAGGCGTACATACCGCGCAAGCGATCGAGTACTGCCTCGCCCCACTCCTCGTAGCCGTGCAGGAGGCTCTCGGTGTCGGCGCCGCAGTGGAACTTGTAGCCCTTGGCCTCGAGCTCGGAACGGAGTTCTTGGAAGTTGTAGATCTCGCCGTTGAAGACAATGACGACGCTACCGTCCTCGTTGGCCATGGGTTGGGCGCCAGCCTCGGTCAGGTCGAGGATCGACAGACGGCGGAAGCCGAGGGCAACGCGGCCGTCGATAAACTGACCGCCCATGTCGGGACCGCGATGGACGATGCGGTCCATCATCTTGGTGAGTACCTCGGATTGGTTATCCGTCCCACCGACAAAACCGACAAAACCGCACATATACTATCCCCTCTGCTGTTGCTGGGCATCAAATCGAATCAGTAGCTTTTGAGTATACCCGAGGGCGTAAAGAGGGGCGGAATGTTCAGGCAATCTCAACTGAATCAGCTCCGCTGTGACACGCGACGGTTACCTTTAATGGATATGAGATGAATGAGGCGATTGTTTTGCTATACTCTCTCCGCACGGGCGATTGGCGCAACGGTTAGCGCAGGTGCTTTACACGCACAAGGCTGGGGGTTCGAATCCCTCATCGCCCACCACTGATTTGGAAACGGTCCTCGAAAGGGGACCGTTTTTTGTTTGGGCCCATTTCATGGGATTCGAACCCGCAAGGGTGCGGAGCTGAGGAAACGCGAAGCGTTTTCCAGCGCAGCACGCGAGGGCCGTAGGCCCGAAGCGAGAGCGGGCGGCGTCAGCCGCACGCGACATCCCTCATCGCCCACCACTGAATTGTTAGGCCTCCAGCGATGGAGGCCTTTCTTTTTTTCAGGCCCAGCGCATGGGATTCGAACCCGCCAGCACGTCTGTCACAAAGGCCGTGGCCAGAAAATGGCAAAAATGAGTACTGCTACCTTGCTTACAACATATCAAAAGATAGTATTTGCTTAAGTTACGCAACATATGTCCATTATAAGGACTAACAATTAGATCAAAATCGTGCATTCATCGCCATTTCGACTTGCCATCTGGTCTTATTAGTCCAAAATTGCTGCGACCAAATCGGTAACAGTACTCATATTTAATGTTTTTTGACCAGCAGGTCTCCCCGCCTTAGCAAATCTAAGGCAAAACGGGCTCCAGACCGCTGAATCATGCCACATAGGGCACGTCCGCAGTCCGGAACCCGGTCCAAATTGAGTTATTGTGCCGCGTTAGCCCAAGACACCCGCCAGGATCTCGATCAGACTGTCCACGTCGGCTTCCTCGCAGACAAGCGGCGGCAGGAAACGCAGCGTGTGGGCACCAGTAGCGTTAATCACGGCGCCGGCGGCCAACGCGCGGGCAACAATATCATGCGCATCGCCCGCAGCGTCATCTAAATCGCAGCCGAGCATTAAGCCGCGACCGCGTACCTCGACCACGTGCGGCAGCTTGGTGAGCTTTGCCTCCATATAAGCACCCACCTTGGCAGCATGCTCGGCATAATCGCCGCGCACGAGCGCGGAGAGCGTCGCGGCGCACGCCGCGACAGCCAAGCAGCCACCGCCAAAGGTCGAGCCGTGGTCGCCCGGCTTAAACACGTCGGCGATCTCCTTCTTTGCCACCACGGCACCCATGGGCACGCCATCGGCAATGCCCTTGGCAAGGCTCATAATGTCGGGTTCCACGCCATAGGTCTGGAATGCAAACGGCTTGCCGGAGCGGAAGATGCCACACTGGACTTCGTCGGCGATAAGAACGGCGCCTGCCTCGTGTGCCAAGTCACGCGCCGCCGCCATAAACTCCTCGGTCATGGGGTGCACACCGCTCTCGCCCTGAATCGGCTCGAGCATGACAGCGCAGACCTCGCTTCCCAGCTGCTTAAAGATCGAACGCAGTTCGTCGACATCGTTGGGCGAGCAGGCCACAAAGCCACCCGGCAGCGGACGGAAGCTGTCCTGTAGCCAATCCTGCATGGTGGCGGCAATGGTCTCGAGCGTACGGCCGTGGAAGCCGCCGCGCATGCATACGATGGTGTTGCCGCCGTTACCAGCACGCTTGGCGTACAGACGTGCGAGCTTCATCGAGCCCTCGTTAGCTTCGGCACCAGAATTGGCAAAGAACGTCTCCCACACCTGCTCGTCCGCAGCCGGGGCACCGAGCGCAGCGGCCGTGGTCTCATCGCCGGCGGCAATGGCATCGGCCAGCACGCACGCACCATCTACGTCGTCGTTGGCAAGCTTGGACAGCAGCGCCGCGACCTGTCCGCGCTGCTCGATGTAGAAGTAATTGGAGACATGCATGAGCTTTTTGGTCTGCGCCTCGAGCGCCGAGAGCACTGCAGGGTTGCCGTGGCCAAGGCTGCACACACCGATACCGGCAAGAAAGTCAAGATACTCACGGCCGTCATCGCCGGTGAGCTTCATGCCGTGGCCTTCGACAAACTCTACCGGAAAGCGACCAAAGGTATGCATAACGTAATGGGATTCGAGCGATTGTTGAGTTGCAAGTGACATGGGATGCCTTTCGTTGGGCGCCGTACGGCGCAGGGCTATGGGTGCAGGGACGCGATGACCGCGGGTCAGCTAGACCGTCTGGAGCTTCTCGACCTCGTCGAGGTTCTCGGTCAGGCGCGCCGCAAACGTCGAAAGCGGGTGCGGATGCGTATCGAATTCGTAGGCCGTCTCGGTGGAGTGGATCACGGTACCGACGCCAGCATCGGTCAGCAGCTCCAGCAGCAGCGAATGCGGCGTCGTGCCGTTGATGATGTGGGCTCGGAACACACCGGCGGTAAGCGCATCGACGGCGGCGCGCAGCTTGGGAATCATGCCCTTGTCGACCTCGCCGCCGTAGAGCATCTCATTGACCTCGTCGAGTGTCAGGTTGGAGATGAGCGAATCCTTATCGCTAAAGTCCTTGTACAGGCCGTCGACGTCGGTCAAGAAGATCGCCTTGTGCGCATGAAGCGCCGCCGCAACGGCGCCGGCGGCGGTATCGGCGTTGATGTTGAAGAAGCCACCGTCCTCCCCCGCTGCGACCGTGGCGATAACGGGAATGTACTCGCTGTCGAGCAAACGCTCGATATAGTCGGTGTTGACGTGCGTGACCTTGCCTACGCGGCCGAGCTCGGGGTCGAGCGGCTCGGCGATGAGCGTGCCGGCATCGCTGCCCGACACGCCCACGGCCAGGTTGCCGTGGTGGTTGATGGCAGCAACCAGCTCCTGGTTGACCTTGCCGCCCAGTACCTCGCGCACGATATCCATGGTCGCCGGCGTGGTCACGCGCTGGCCGTTCTTAAACTCGACGGGAATATCGTAATGGCTCAGCGCCTCGTTGATAGCCTTGCCGCCACCATGCACGATGACGGGACGCATACCGATGATCTTGAGCAGGACGATGTCGCTCATCACGTCGCGGCGCAGCTGCTCGTCGACCATGGCGGCTCCGCCATATTTGATAACAACCGTCTTGCCGGTCAGGTTCTTAATCCACGGCAGCGCTTCGAACAGCAGCTGCGCGGTTGCTTCGTTGGATTCGCTCGAACGACAATCGCGTGCGAATTTCATAGTCTGCCTCGTCTTTCGTATCGTTATCGCGCCGTGCTCCGCTGTCCGCAATCGCGGCAAGATGCGCAGCGTGCCTGGAATCTAGGAACGGTAGTCGCCGTTGATGGAGATGTACTCATGCGTGAGGTCGCAGGTCCACACGGTCGTTGCCGCGTCGCCTGCGCCCAGGTCGGCCGAGATCACGATCTCGGGCGCCTCAAAACGTCGTAGAGCCTCGTCCTCGTCAAAGGGAACAGTCAGACCGTCGCGACAGACAGGCATGCCCATCATGTCGATGGAAACGTCTTCCTGATTAAACTTCACGCCGCACTTGCCAAGCGCCATGGCAACGCGGCCCCAGTTGCAGTCGTGGCCGGCGATGCAGGTCTTAACGAGCGGCGAGTTGGCAACGGCACGGGCGGCGATATCGGCCTCCTCGTCGTTAGCGGCGCCGGTAACGTTGACCGTAACAAGCTTGGATGCGCCCTCACCATCGGCGGCGATATTGCGCGCCAGGCTCTCGCACACCTCGTGCACGGCAAATGCCAACTCGTCAAAGGCATTGGAGCCCTCAACGATAGGCTCGGCATCTGCGGCAGCGGCGCCGGAGGCAAGCATGATGCAGGTGTCGTTGGTCGAGGTGTCGGAATCGACCGTTACCTTGTTAAAGGTCTGCTTGACGGTCGAGAGCAGCAGGGCATGAAGTGCCGCAGGCTCGACGGGGGCATCGGTGGTGATAACTGCGATCATGGTGGCCATGTTGGGCATGATCATACCCGAGCCCTTGCACATTCCGCCTACCGTATAGACATTGCCCGCATGACCCGCAGCCTCACTGACGTAGGATACGGCGTACTCCTTGGAGTGCGTGTCGGTCGTCATGATGGCGCGAGCGGCATCGGCGCCACCGTGGGCGGAGAGCGCCTCGTAGGCAGCAGGAATGGCGGTCTCAAACGTGTCGATCGACAGAATCTGGCCAATCACACCCGTGGAGGCAACCAGAATCTGCTGGGGCTCGCAGCCGATGACCTGCGAGGCGATGTTGCACGTCTCGCGCGCGCAGGCAAGGCCCGTCTCGCCCGTGGCGGCATTCGCGTTGCCGGAGTTGATTGAAACGCCGGCGATGATGCCATAGCCCTTGCCCACACCGCCCAGGTTGGCGCGGCTCACCTGCACAGGCGCTGCGCAAAAGCGATTGGTCGTAAACACGCCGGCACCGGGACAGGGTTTATCGGGCACGACGAGCGCGTAATCCAAGCGCTCGGGATTCTTGCGAAAACCCGCATGAATACCCGCGGCCTTAAAGCCGGCCGCTACCGTAATGCCACCCTCGACGGCACGAATCTTGATATCGAACTGCTCTGTATTCATCGTCCTTACGACTCCTTATATCAAACAAAAAACGGACATCGGTTGGTGCGCCATGCCAGTCGTGATCATGAGACCAGCTTAAGAGTGGCGCCCCACTCGATGCCCGACTACCAAATCGTTAACAATCGAATGTGCTACACCGGGCACGCCACTGTGGGCAAGCCTCGTCGCTCGTCAAAGCCAAAGACGATATTGGCGCATTGGACTGCTTGGCCCGCAGCGCCCTTGCACAGATTGTCGATGGCGCCCGTCGCCACCAGCACGCCCGCGCGCTTGTTGAGCGCGAGGCCAATCTGGGCGGCGTTGGTGCCGACGACCGAAGCCGTCTTGGGCTGCTGGCCGGCGTCGAGCACGCGCACAAAGGTGCGTCCAGCGTAGAACTGCTTGTAATAGTCGACAACATCCTCAAGAGCCAACGTGTCGAGAGCCTGCGGCGCGAGCGGCAGCGTCACCGTGGAGAGCAGACCACGCTTGAGCGGTGCCAGGTGCGGGGTAAAGACGACGCGATCGGTCAGGCCCAAGATCTGCTCGATTTCGGGCGTGTGGCGATGCTTGCCCACGCCGTAGGCCTCCAAGTTCTCGTCGGCGCTGCAAAAATGGGTGCGGGCGTTGCAGGACTTACCGGCGCCCGTCACGCCGCTAATGGCATCGACAATCACGGGGCCGTTCTCGGCCACCCAGCCCGCGCGCACGGCGGGCGCGGCGGCAAGGCTCGTTGCGGTGGGATAGCAACCGGCGCAAGCGACCAGCACGGGTTTGCCGTCGGCATGGTCGGATGCGGCGGTCTCCAAGTCTTGGCAGAACAGCTCGGGCAGACCGAAGGCACGGGTCTTGAGCAGCTCGGGGCTCGTATGCTCGGCGGCATACCAAGCCTCAAAAACGGACGCGTCGTTCAGGCGGTAGTCGGCCGAGAGGTCAATGCAGGAGACGCCCGATGCAAGCAGCGCGGGCACCTGTACCATGGCAGCCGTATGCGGCACGGCAAGAAAAACCGCATCGCAGCTCTTGAGCTCAGGGGCATCATGCGTCGTAAAGACAAGATCGCTTACGCCGGTGAAGCTCGGGTACACCGCGGACAGCGGCTGGCCGGCATCGGCGTTGGACGTAATGGCAGCAAGTTCAAACTCGGGATGACCGAGGACGAGGCGAATGAGCTCGGCTCCGGCATATCCAGCCGCGCCGACGATTCCAACCTTCAAAGACATATCAGACTCCTTGTCTGCGATTTATGCACCGATGCGCATTTCGCAGCGGTCGTTATGAAGTGGGTTGAAACTTTAGCACCAAAAGATGCATGAATACGTAAATGGCTTGCATATTCATGCATTGAAACATTCCCGACACATTCGCTTGAAGGAATTGACAAATGGAGCGGGCCCCGTATTGACCGGCGCTCCTAACGGCGCCGGGCAATACGGGGCCCGCCCATGCGAAAACCAAGTTGTTAGGATGAGCCAGCCTGGCTAGAGCTCGACCGGTACCCATTCGTCGTGATTGCAGATAAACGCCTCGGGATCCTCGACGCTAAAGAAGACGAGTGCGGGGTCGTTAGGCCCCTCATAGTGCTCGCTCAAGCGCTCAAGATGTTTCCATCCTGCCTCGCGCATATCGGGAGCGGCCTGGTCATCCAAGCCGGCGCGCCCGCGCAAGATGAGCCAGCCATGGCCCGGCCACCAACTCGTGGCCTCAAAGCGCTGATTTTGCAGCAGCTCCTGCCACACATCCTTGGTGCGCGCCGTCACAAACCACAGCTTGCCGTCCTGAATCTGAGCAAACGAAAATGGGCGTACATGTGGCTGCCCGTCCACGCTCGTCGCCAAGTACCACGCCGGCACCGACGTCAGATACTCCAAAACCGTATTCAATCCGTCCACGTTTCCTCCTGTACTAGCCAGTTTGAGAGCCTGGTTTGTGTGAGCTAGAGCTCCAGGCGCTCCTCGCTGCCGTCGATATCACAGAAGCGCGCGGCAATGTTGCGGACCGAAAAGAAAGCAAGGCGGCCGTCGTTGGCACTCTCGTGTTCCTCGCCGATGCCCACCATGTGCTTAAACCCCGCTTGACGCACCTTGTCGCTCGCAACCGCGTCGTCCTCAAGTACGGCCTCGCCGGTCAACACGATCCAACATTCTCCCGGCTTCCAGCCCGAGAGCTCAAACTTGGGATTCGCACTCAGCTCCGCCCACACGTCCTTATCGCGCGACGTGCAAAACCACAGCTTACCGTCATCGACCATGGCAAACGAAAACGGCCTCACGCGAGGCTGATGCCCGTCGGCCACATCGGTCGTGGCCAGATACCACGCCGGAATGCGCCTGAGATACGAACAGGCGCGCTCAAGCTGAGCCGTGCGGTCGTTGTCGGTCATGGGGACCCCTTTCCTGCGCTCGAATCGCGCCTAAACAAGTTGAAGATTGATGACGATGACGCAGATGAGCAGCAACGCCGTCACCACCACCGCCAACGCATCGCCGCGGCCAAATGTAAGCGCATGCAGACGCGTGCGGCCCTGCTCGCCATGATAGCAACGGGCATCCATGGCGGCAGACAACGTCTCGGCATGACGGAACACGCCCGTGAACAGTGGAATCGCCACACTGCCGAGCATACGAACGCCGCCGAGTGGGCCTCCCGTCACGCGCGCGCCGCGGCTCGCCTGCGCATCGGCCGTCTGTTTCATCTCGGTGGCAAACTGCGGCATAAAGCGCAGCGCGATACCCATAATCATGCCGAGCTCGTGCGCAGGAAGTCCCACACGCGCAAACGGCGCGAGCAGGCGCTCAAAGCCCGCGGTGAGGTCGAGCGTCGGTGTGGTGAGCGTGATGGCGCTCATGCCGGCCATCATCAAGGTCAGGCGGCACGCCATAAAGGCGGCAGAACGCAGTGAGCCCTCGCTTATCTGCAGAAAGCCGAGCTGCCACAGGATGCGCCCACTCTGATCGGTAAACAAGTTGAGCACCGCGACCACGACGACGATTGCCAGCAGCGGCGCCATCGATGATAGGACCCGGCGCAACGGCACCCGGGACACGGCATAGATCAGCACGGCGAAAATTGCGACCGGGGCCAGTCCGCGGAAGCCGCCGACGGTCAGCGTCGTGATCAAAAACACAAAGCCCAGGAGCAGCTTGGTGCGCGGATCCAGGCGATGGATCGCACTATCGCCGGGATAGTAACTGCCAAACGAAAACGCCTCCATTAGCAGCCCTCCTCTCGCGCGACCGTCTTGGATTTAGCAATGTCCGAGACGTTAGAAGAACCGTCTGAGCGACCGATCAGCAAATTTGCCAACTCGTCGGCCAACGACTCAACCGTATAGAGCCCGCCGCAACGCAGCGGCACGCCCGCTTCCGCGAGCGCCAACGCCATGCGCTGGGCGGCGGGAACGCCCAAGCCGATCGACTTGAGCTCATCGGCATGTGCAAACACCTGCGCGGGGGTTCCCTCGGCAAACACCGCACCTTCGTTCATCACGACGATGCGGTCGCAGCAGTTGGCCAGGTCATCCATACTATGCGAAACCATGACAACGGTCAGGCCATCGCGGTGAAGTCGATCGATAAGCTCAAGGAAATCCCTGCGCGCAGCCGGATCGAGCCCCGCCATGGGTTCATCGAGCACCAGGACTTCGGGCTCCATGGCGAGCACACCGGCGAATGCCACGCGCCGTTGCTGACCGCCCGAAAGCTCGAAGGGACTCTTGTCGCCGACCGTGGAAAGGTCGAGGCCCACGCGCGAGAGCGACGACTCGACGCGACGGTCGACTTCATCTTGCGGCAAGCCAAGGTTGTGCGGACCAAACGCCACGTCCCGCGCCACGGTTTCGGCAAACAGCTGACGCTCAGGATATTGAAACACCACGCCGACCTTGGCCTTAACCGCGGCGGCGTCTTTCTTGTTTGACAGATCGAGCCCCAGCGCGCGAACGAATCCCTCCTGGGGGCGAATCAAACCGTTGAGATGCTGGACCAGCGTCGACTTACCCGAACCGGTATGACCTGCCAAGCCCAGGAACTCGCCGCGACACACCATCAGCGATACATCGCGCAGCGCCCACGGGCTGCTGGGGTCGTTTCCCCAGAGAGCCTGTTTGCTCGATTTGCCCGCAACGGCCGAGCGCTTATGCCAGCGGCGGCGCTCGCGGGCGCTCAGCGAGTAACTATGCGAGAGGTGCGAAATCTCGATGACGGGCTCCGACGCGGCTGTCCCGTCGGTTGCAGAGGAGGCGTTGTCGAGCACACGAGAATCGGATGCAGAAGGCCGCCCTGCGGTGTCTTCCCCACTCCGGTCGGCATATGTCTGCGCAATCTCGGCGACCATATCCACCTCGCGCACCTGCGCATGAACGGGCACGCCCTTCGCACGAAGCGCCGTGCCCAAGCAGCACGACGCCGGCATATCCAAGTTGAACTGCGCAAGTTCGTCCGCCCGTGTCAAGATTTCCTCGGGCGTACCGAGCATGGCAACGCGCCCCGCCCGAAACACCGCGACACGATCGGCCTCGGCGGCCTCTTCCATAAAGTGCGTAATCATCACGATGGTCATGCCACGATCATGCAACGCGCGGCAAGCCTTCATGAGGCCCTTGCGTCCACGCGGATCGAGCATCGAGGAAGCCTCATCCAAGATGAGCACGCGCGGTTCCATGGCAAGCACGCCAGCAAGCGCCACGCGTTGCTTTTGGCCACCCGAGAGCGCATGGGTCTCGTGGCGCTCAAAGCCCACCAGGCCCACGCCCTTCAGCGCCTCGCGTACGCGCTGCGCAATTTGCGCCGATGGCACGCCAAGGTTTTCGGGACCGAACGCAACGTCATCTTCGACAAGCGTTGCCACCAGCTGGTCGTCGGGATTCTGGAATACCATGCCCGCGGTCGAACGAATGTCGTAGACCAGCTCGGGGTCGGACGCATCCATGCCGTTGATGCGTACCGTGCCCGCATCGGGCTGCAACAGCGCATTCAGATGCTTGGCAAACGTCGACTTGCCCGACCCATTGCCACCGAGGATGCAGAAAAACTCCCCGTCCTCGATGTTCAGATCGACACCGTCGAGTGCCGACACGGCACCGTCATAGCTAAAGGAAACGCCCCGACACTCAATCATGCGCGGCCTTTGACCTGGTCCTTTTTAGGCGTGATGAGGTTGGAGACCGCCTTGTACACTGCAAGCGTCAATACCGAGTTAAGCACGGTCTTGATAAGGTTGAACGGCAGCACGGCAGAAATCATGAGCGGGGCGATCACATCGACCGAGCCATACCAGAACCATACGCCAATGGTAAGGTTAGCGACCATAGACAGCGCCGTAGCGGCAATGACACCGAACACTAGGCCAATCACGGCACCCTTATAGGTATGCATCTTCTGGTACACGATAGCCGCGGGCAGAATGTAGCCCAGCGTAGCCACCAGGTTCATAAGTGCGCCGACCCAATCGCCCGTGGTAAGCGCATGGATAACAATCGCCATAGCGGCAACAGCAGTGCCGGCGCCAGGGCCATACGCAAATCCACACACCATCGCCGGCACCAGCGACGGGTCATACGTCAAAAACGGCGCCGAAGGAAGGATGGGCAGCTGCACATACATAAACAGGGCGCCCAAGGCGCACATCAGCGCCATGGTAACGAGCTGTTTGGTGCTCCACCTATTCGTGTTCTCAAAATGGATATGCTGCGACTGTTCAGACATAAGATCACCTGCCTCTTTCATCCGGACTCTAACCGTTGGTACTGGAATCTCACCAGTTCAGCCGGCATGCGAACCAACGCACACACGGGTCGCGGACTCATCGGCTCGGCCGCAGGCATCTCGCCTGCTCCGCGGCACCCCTTTGGCACCGCCCGATTTACCGCCAGTGGGGAATTCCACCCCGCCCTGAAACAGCACTTGCAAGTGTAGCACGAGCAATCGTTCGCGCAAGTATGCCAAGGGTAATTTGTGGTGGGGAAACGCTCCAGAAATGCGGTAGGGACAAGTTAGCGCAACAACCACGTCCTCCATCCGCCCCAAAGTAGCGCGCCTTTCGCGGCAGAGCCGCGAAACAGCGACCGGGACACGCATCCCCCACAACCACGTCCTCCTCCGCCCGCCGACCTCAAGGCCGTAAACGCAGGGAATCCGGGGGTGTGACGGGGTCTTCTCTCCGGAACATTCCGCACTGATATTGTCTGTATTGAAGACGTCGATGATGCACCCGTATACCATTGACGTCGACACCATCAGATGCGGACCGCGCGGTGACCCCACATTCCGCTGGCGCCCACAGGGCTGCCCTCGTTTCCTGACATGTCCCGCGCGGGCCGCGACCGCCGCATGACCTAATAGGAGCATGGAGCGATACCGCGGACCCGAACAACCGCATTCTATCGCGCCCCGTCAGTGTGCCGTCTGCCCGGTCCAGGCGAGCAGGGAAAGAACGGAGCGAGACATGAGAACCGAATCGACACCCGGCGCCCGCGGGCTGGTCTTCTGCGGGGTCGACACCCACGCCGACTCGCACTGGCTGTGCGTCCTCGACTGGAGGGGCCGCAGGGT
>UQTN01000022.1 GCA_900543945.1 uncultured Collinsella sp.
TTCTCTCGGAAAACTTCGCGAAGCCCAGTTTCCGAGAGAAAGTGTCCGGCTGCCGCCCCGGCCGACCCGGTCACATTACACCGTGTGCTGCGGCAGGTCCTGCAGGGCGATGACGTCCATGCCCATGTCGTTGGCGCTGCCGTGACCCTGCTGGTCCTCGCGCACCGCCTCGATGGCACTCACGTACGTGTTGGCGGCAGACATCGCGGTCACGCAGGTCACACCGCGTCGCACTGCCTCGGTGCGCAGCAGATAGCCGTCGCCGCGCGAGCCCGGACCGTACGGCGTGTTGATGATCACCGCGATCTTGCCATCGGCGATGAGGTCGCCGATGTTGGGGCGCTCGCCGTCGTGCGGGCCGCTAATCTTCTCCACGATCTCGCACGTCACGTTGCCTCCGCGCAGCACGCGCGCCGTACCCTCGGTGGAGCAGATGTCAAAGCCCAGGTAACGCAGGATACGCGCGACCGAAAGGATGTGGCGCTTGTCGCGGTCGCACACGCTGATGAACACCTTGCCGGCGCTCGGGTCGGGCAGCTTGTAGTCGATCGCCAGCTGCGTCTTGGCGTATGCCTCGGGATAGCTCTTGGCGATACCCATGACCTCGCCCGTCGACTTCATCTCAGGCCCCAGGATAACGTCGGCGCCCGGGAAACGGCCCCAGGGCATAACGGCTTCCTTCATGCAGAACCAGTCCAGCTGACGTTCGTCGCTCGGCAGGCCCAAGCTCGCGATGGAATCGCCTGCCATGATGCGCGCCGCGCACTTGGCCAGCGGCACACCGGTGGCCTTGGAGATAAACGGCACGGTACGGCTGGCGCGCGGGTTGGCCTCGATCACGTAGACGGTCTCGCCCTTGATGGCATATTGCACGTTGACCAGACCGCGGACTCCCAGCGCCATCGCGATGCGGCGCGTGGTCTCGCGGAGCTTCGCCTGCAGGCTCTCGCTAAAGCTAAACGGTGGGATGCAGGTCGCAGAGTCGCCGGAGTGAATACCGGCTTCCTCGATATGCTCCAGGATGCCGCCGATGTATACCTCTTCGCCATCGCACAGGGCGTCGACATCGGACTCGATCGCACCCTCCAGGAAGCGGTCCAGATACACCGGGTAGTCGGGGCTGATGCGCGCAGCCTCGCCCATGTAATCGCGCAGATGCTCGGCATCGTAGGCGATCATCATGCCGCGGCCACCCAGCACGTAGCTCGGACGCACCAGCAGCGGGTAGCCGATGTGCGCGGCCACGGTCTCGGCCTCCTCAAACGAGGTTGCCTGACCCGCCGGCGGATACATAATGCCCAGCTTGTCGAGTAGGGCGGCAAAGCGCTCGCGGTCCTCGGCAAAGTCGATGGCGTCGGGCTTGGTACCCATGATGTTGACGCCGCTCTCCTCGAGCATGCGCGCCAGTTTAAGCGGGGTCTGGCCGCCGAGCGTCACCACGACGCCGTCGGGGCGCTCGACATCGATAACGTCCATGACGTCCTCGTAGGTGAGCGGCTCAAAGTACAGACGGTCGGACGTGTCATAGTCGGTCGAGACGGTCTCGGGATTGCAGTTGACCATGATGGTCTCGAAGCCGCGGGCCGCCAGCGCGTAGCTCGCGTGCACACAGCAGTAATCGAACTCGATACCCTGGCCAATGCGGTTGGGGCCGGCGCCCAGGATCATCGCCTTGGGCTTGTCCGCCGGCGTGGTCTCGTCGGGAGCCACGCACTTCTTGGCGTCCGGGCTCGTGCGGTAGATGTTCTCGTACGTCTTGTAGTGATATTCCGTGGCGCTCGAGAACTCGGCGGCGCAGGTATCGACCGTCTTCATGCTGGGAACCACGCCCAGGCCCTTGCGGTAAGCGCGCACAAAGCGCTCGTCCGAGCCGGTCAGCGCGGCAATCTCGGCGTCACTCGTGCCGTACTGCTTGAGCAGGCGCATCGCATCGGCGTCGATATCCTCCACACGCAGGCCGCGGATGCTCTCCTGGACCTGCGCCATGTCGTTGATGCGGTTGAGATACCACGGGTCGATGCCGCAAATGGCATGGATACGCGCAACGTCCCAGCTGCGGCGCAGGGCCTCGACCACAAAGAAGATGCGATGCTCGGTCGGGGTTGCCACGGCCTGAGCGAGCTCATCGTCGCTCAGCTTGTCGGCACCTTCCTTGCCACCGGCACAAATGCCCTGATGCCCGTCCTCCAGCGAACGCATGGCCTTGCCGAAGGCCTCCTCAAAGGTGCGGCCGATCGCCATGATCTCGCCCACGGCCTTCATGCGCGTGGTGAGCGTGGGGTCGGTACCCTTGAACTTCTCGAAGGCAAAACGCGGCACCTTGACCACGCAGTAGTCAATCGTGGGCTCAAAGCAGGCAGGCGTTGCCTTGGTAATGTCGTTGACGATCTCGTCGAGCGTGTAGCCCACGGCCAGGCGCGCGGCGGCCTTAGCGATGGGGAAGCCCGTGGCCTTGGAGGCCAGCGCGGACGAACGGCTCACGCGCGGGTTCATCTCGATGACGATCAGGCGGCCGGTCTGAGGGTTCACGGCAAACTGCACGTTGGAGCCGCCGGTCTCGACGCCAATCTTCTCCAGAATGGCGAGCGACGCGACACGCATGCGCTGGTACTCAAGGTCACTTAGTGTCTGCGCCGGCGCCACGGTGATGGAGTCGCCGGTATGCACGCCCATGGGGTCGAGATTCTCGATGGAGCACACGATGATGCCGTTGCCGGCGTGGTCACGCATGACCTCCATCTCGTACTCTTTCCAGCCCTCGATGGACTCCTCGACCAGCACCTCGTGGGCGGGCGAGAGCTCGAGGCCCTGACCCACGATGGAGACGAGCTCCTCGTGGGTGTGAGCGATGCCGCCGCCGGCGCCGCCGAGGGTAAAGCTCGGGCGCAGTACGCAGGGATAGCCCACGCGCTCGGCGATAGCCTCGGCGTCGGCCACGCTGTAGGCGTAGCCCGAGCGCGCGACCTCCAGGCCAATCTCGGCCATGGCCTCGTTAAAGAGCTTGCGGTCCTCGCCGCGCTCGATAGCGGCCAGGTCGCAGCCGATCATCTCGACGCCGTATTTGTCGAGCGTATCGTCTTTTGCCAGCTCGACGGCGGCGTTCAGACCGGTCTGGCCGCCCAGCGTAGGCAGCAGCGCGTCCGGGCGCTCCTTTTTGATCACGCGCTCGATAAACTCGGCGGTGATGGGCTCAACATAGGTGCGGTCGGCAAGACCGGGGTCGGTCATGATGGTCGCCGGGTTGGAGTTGACCAGGATGACCTCAAAGCCATCCTCCTTGAGCACCTTGCAGGCCTGTGCGCCGGAGTAGTCAAACTCACAGGCCTGACCGATAACGATGGGGCCAGAACCAATGACGAGGATGCGCTTGATGTCAGTACGTTTCGGCATTGTTAGTTCTCCTCGGTCGCAGCGTTCTCGGACTCGGCGAAATTCCAGCCGGCGAGGCGGTCCTTCGCGGTGTCGATGTCCAGGTAGTTCTCCTCGCCGTCCATGAGTCGCGTAAAGGCGGTAAAGAGATAGTGGGCATCGGTGGGGCCAGGCGAAGCCTCGGGGTGGTACTGGACCGAGAAGCACGGGGCGTCGAGCAGCTGGATGCCCTCGGCGGTGCCGTCGTTGAGGTTCACATGTGTCAGGCGAATGCGACCAAAGCGCTCGTTCATCACGACCGGCGCGATGCCGCGACGCACCCAGGCGCGCAGGTCGCCATCGGCCGCATGCTCGGTTTCGCCGCCGGAAAGCTCCGGAATCAGTTTGCCCAGACTGGGGAACAGCAGACCAAAGCCGTGGTTTTGCGCGGTGATCTCCACGCGACGGCTCACCAGATTCATAACCGGCTGGTTACCGCCACGGTGACCGAATTTAAGCTTTTCCATTTGGGCGCCGCCCGCCAAGCTGATCATCTGGTGACCAAGGCAAATGCCAAAGACCGGCACCTTGCCGATCAGCTGCTGCACCTGCTCATAGGTCTCCACCACGGCATCGGGGTCGCCGGGGCCGTTGGACAAAAAGACGCCATCGGGATTCATGTCGAGTACCTGCTGGGCGGGCGTATCCCACGGCACGACGGTGAGATCGCAGCCGGCACGGACCAGGCCCTCCAGAATACCGCGCTTCACACCGCAGTCGTAGGCGACCACTTTGTGACGGGCAGGAGCGGCAGCCGCAAGCGCAAAGTCATGCGTGGCAGGCAGGTCGGCGGCCACAAATTCGTGAGGCGCGGGGCAACTTACGGTCTTGACCAGGTTCTCGCCTACCAGCGTGGGCGCAGCGGCCAGACACTCGGCAAGCTCGTCGACGTCGAAGATCTCGGTCGAGATAATGCCCATCTTGGAACCATTGTCGCGCAGATGGCGCACCAGAGCGCGGGTGTCGACACCCTCGATAGCGACGATGCCGTGAGCGCGCAGGTACTCCGGCACGCTGACGGCCGAGCGCCAGTTAGAAGGCGTGGCGCACATGTCGCGAACGATCATGCCGCGCATGGCCGGAGCGCTCGCAGGGCGCACGGCGTCGCCGGGGAAGGCCGACTGGACGTCGGTCTCGTCGATACCGTAGTTGCCGATCTGCGGGTAGGTCATGGTTACGATTTGACCGGCATAACTCGGGTCGGTCATGACCTCAAAGTAGCCCTCGAGCGAGGTATTGAAGCAGACTTCGCCGGTCGCGGTGCCCTCGGCGCCGCATGCACGTCCATAAAAAATGGTCCCATCCTCAAGATACAGGATGCAGGGACCGCAGGTGCCCTTGCTGGTTTTGGCCAGCATACGCTGGCAAAGCTCGCTGGGCGCGAAGGTGCGGGCGGCAGCGCCCGCGATATGGTTGTTCGCCATAATTCTCCTTCCCGGTCTCACAGGACCGGCTTAAAGGTGTGTAGTTAGGCCTCGCGGTATTGTAACCGCAAGCATGCCTCATGGCGTTAATTTCATAGAAATGTTTACAAAGTGATAATTATGACTTTCTATGCATAATGATTTTTCTGGGACGGGGATTAAAAATCATCCCGCGGGGCTTGTGGCTCACGCGGGATGATGGCGTCTTACTTTTTCTTGTCCTGTTCCAGCAGATCGGACGGTGAGCGATCGGGCTTGCCGCCGCGGAAAATCTCGCGGCCATGCAGACGATGCTCCAGGTCACGTTCGGCCTTTTCCTCGTCAATCTTGGTCTGGCTCACCACCGGGTCCTCGATCAGCGACGAAACCGAGTTCACCTGTTTTTGAATGCGCTCGGCAATGGTGTCGTCCATGCTTACGATGCGCATCTTCCAGTCGATACTCGTGGCGTTGGATGAGCTCTTGGTCCACACAAACGTCAAAATGGCGCTCTGATGACCCCGCGCGGGAAACATGCCAAAGAAGGAATCGTGCTGAATGTTGCTATTCTCGTCGATATAGGCGTGAACGTTATACACCACGCGGTCGATCTTATCGTTGAGCAGCGCGTTGGTCGCAAGCGCAGCGGCCTGAATCTGCCCGTTGGACAGCAGCTCGAGCTCGTTGGCAGACGATGTGTCCAACACCGTCACCTCGACCGTGCCCGTACGCTCATCAGCTTCATCGACGGTAAAGTCGAGCGGGAACTGCGTAAAGCCGTTGCCCCACTCAAGGCCGCCTTTTAGCGCCGTCGAAACGGTATCGACCGAAACGCTCTCGGACAGGTTGGCGGTGTTCAGACGACGCATCACGCCGTAGCCGATCTGCATGCCCACGATCAGCACCAAAATACCAATGACCACGGCCATCGCGGTCTTCGTAATGGTATGACTCACCTGCGAACCCGAAGGATCGTCCTCGGACAGCGGGTCGATATGTTTTGCCTGGCTCGCGCGGTCCTCGCTGCGCAGCTGCGCTAGCGCCGCTTTGTCACCGCGCTTGGCCGCAGCCTCCTTCTCACGCATGCGCTCGGTTCGCTTTTTGGCAAGCGTGGGATCCAAGACACCGGATGCATCGATTTCGGAGAATAACTCCGTCACTTCTTCCGGAGTCAAAGGGTTCTTGTCAGCCATAAACTTCCTGTCATATCAATCAGTCGAGCTCGTGCGCACGCACACCTTCGAACTGCATTCGATAGTAACGGGCATAGGTGCCGCCACGGGCGAGAAGCTCCTCGTGCGTGCCACGCTCCACAACGCGACCATGCTCAACGGTCGCAATCTCATCGGCATGCTTAATGGTCGAAAGACGGTGGGCAATGATGATTGTGGTACGGCCGCGTGCCAGCTCTTCGAGTGACTCCTGCACCGCCTCCTCGCTCTCGTTATCCAAAGCACTCGTCGCCTCGTCCAAAATCAGGATCTTGGGGTTCTTGAGAAACACGCGCGCAATGGCAACGCGTTGCTTCTGTCCGCCCGAAAGACGGCTGCCACGCTCGCCCACGACCGTGTCATAACCCTGTGGAAGCGACTCGATAAAGGCATCGATGTTGGCGCGACGGGCGGCCTCGGCGATCTCTCCTGCCGTAGCGCCCGGCTTGCCATAGGCGATGTTCTCGCCAATCGTACCGTCAAATAGATAGACATCCTGCTGCACCAGGCCGATGACGCGGCGCAGGCTCTGCTGCGTCACATCGCGCACGTCCTGGCCGTCGATGCTAATGGATCCGGTAGCCACGTCATAAAAGCGCGGCAGCAGCGAACAGGTCGTGGACTTGCCGCCGCCCGAAGGGCCAACCAAAGCGATGGTCTGCCCGGGCTTGATGGACAGGTCCATATGGTCGATAACGGGACGCTCGTCGGCATCGCCCTCGCCCAGCTCAACATCCTCGTAGTTAAAGCACACGTCGTGATAAACCACGGCGCCGGCGGTCACCTGCAGATCCGTGGCGCCCGGCTTGTCCTGGATATCCGGCGCGGTCGAGAGCACCTCGTCCATGCGCTTAAAGCCGGCGATGGCCTTCTGATACGTTTCGGCCGAATTGACGAGCGTCTCGAGCGGCGTGCAGAACAGCGAAATATAGAGTGCAAAGGTCGCCATATCGACCGCCTGCAGCTGTCCCTGGGCGACCAGCCAGCCGCCCAGCAGTACCACGATCACATAGAGCACACCCGAGAGCAGGCCATACGTCGCAGTATAGACGCCCATGGCGTGATACATGTTCTCCTTGGACGAAAGGTAGCGATTGTTGGAGGCGCGGAACTTGAAGCGTTCGGTCTCCTCATTGGCAAAGCTCTTGACCACGCGCATGCCCGCCAGCGAATCCTGCAGCTGCGCATTGATGCCGCTGATTTTTTTGCGATTGTCGCTAAAGACCTCGCGCATGCGCATGTTCTGCCAAAACATGATGACCGCAAACGCTGCTGTCACCACAGCCATGGCGAGCGCCAGCACCGGGGCGATGGTAAAGAGAATCACAAACGAGCCGATAATCTCGATGCCGCAGATGATGATCCACTCGGGCACGTGGTGCGCCGCCTCGCAGATATCGAACAGGTCGTTGACCACGCGGCTCATCATGTCGCCCGAGCTGTTACGGTCGAAGTACGCAAAGCTAAAGCGCTCATACTGGTCGAACAGGTCCTCGCGCATCTTGGACTCCATGCGCGCACCCATCACGTGACCCCAATAGCTCACAAAATAGCGGCAGGCGCAGCGGACGGCATACATCAGCACCAAACCCACCGCGATCATACCGAGCGCCTGCATAATGGCAGCCTGACCCTGGGTAAAGAGCCCACCGGTCAAATTGCGCAGGATAATGGGGAACGCCAGGTCAATGGCGGCAAGCACCAGAGCACAAACAGTATCAGCAACAAAAAGCCCCATCTGGGGCTCGTAATACGAGAGAAACCTTTTAAACATGCAATCCTCGAAGAGAAATAAATAGCGTGAGAAATCCGGTTGAACCGGTCAGGCTGAAAACAAAGCGTCCCAACAAGCATAACGCCGATGTTCTGGCAGCGTCAGCGAAAACGTCCCTAAGCGAGCAAGGTGCCTTGAAAGAGGAGCGACGCGTACTTCGGTACGCGAGCGACGATTGAAAGGCAGATTGCCGCTTAGGGGCGTTTGCAGCGTCGACTCGTTACGCGGTTTGGTAAAACCGCGTAACCTAGAGCTCGGCCCCGCCCAAGCGGTGCGCGATGCTATCGCAGGCCAAGGCGCCCACGACGGTCTTGGCGTCTTCGATCTTGCCGTCGAGCACGGCGTCGATCAGCTCGTGCAGCGGCACCAGGTCCACGTTGACAAACTCGTCATCATCGGGGTTGGGCGCATCAAACTCGAGCTTGGTAGCCAAGTAGATGTGGATGATCTCATCGCAAAAACCACAGGACGTGACAATCGACGTCAAAAAGCGAATACGACCAGCCCTAAAGCCCGTCTCCTCATGCAGTTCGCGCTTGGCGCAATCGAGCGGGTCCTCGCCTGGATCGAGCTTGCCGGCGGGAATCTCGACCGTCACGCGGTCGATGGCGGTGCGGTACTGACGCACCAGTACGATCTTGCCACTCTCGGTCAGCGCCACAACGGCCGCCGCACCCGGATGGCGAACGATATCGCGGGCGCTGCGGCGACCGTTGGGCAGCTCAACCTCAAGACGGTGGACATCGAGGATCTTGCCCTTCCAGGCACACTCCTCCGAAAGAATCTTCTCGTGCAGCTCGACATCGTGCGGGTCGTCGTCGCCCAACACCAGCGCCGGCTCGTCAGCGACCTCGCCACCAGGCTCGCCCTCGGCGTGCCCATACATGCGGCTGTCCTCTTCAACGATCTGCGCATCCACGAGCTCTTCGTTCTTCTCGTCCATCCGTCTCATTCCTCTCGGATTTTAGGCATCCCAGGCGTCGCGGCCGCGCAGCGCGCGCAGGCCGATGTCGTGGCGCAGGGTCTTGCCTTCAAAATCAATCTTCTCGCAGGCATCGTAGGCAAGGTTGCGAGCGTTCTCGAACGTGTCACCCAGAGCGGTTACGGCAAGCACGCGGCCGCCGTTGGTCACGAGCTGGCCATCCACCACGGCGGTGCCCGCGTGGTACACGGTCACGTTCTCCATGGCCTCGGCGTCGGCGATACCGGTGATGACCTTGCCCTTCTCGTAGCTGCCGGGATAGCCCGCGCTCGTCAGGACAACGGCCACAGCCCACTCGTCACGCCAGTCGAGCTCAATCTGATCGAGCTCGCAGTTGGCGCAGGCGAGCATGACCTCAACCAGGTCGTTCTTAAGGCGCGGCAGCACGACCTGCGTCTCGGGGTCGCCAAAGCGGGCATTGAACTCCAGCACCTTGGGGCCGGCAGGCGTGAGCATAAAGCCGCCATACAGGCAGCCGCGGTAGTCGATGCCCTCGGCAGCAAGCTCGGCAACGGTCTGCTCCATGACCGCCACCATGGTGGCGTGTTCCTCGTCGGTCACGATGGGCACCGGGCTGTAGACGCCCATGCCGCCGGTGTTGGGGCCCTTGTCGCCCTCGAGGGCGCGCTTGTGGTCCTGCGAGGTGGCCATGGGGCGCACGGTCTTGCCGTCGGTAAAGGCGAGCAGCGAGCACTCGGGACCAACGAGCATCTCCTCGATAACCACGGTGTTGCCGGCATCGCCAAAGGTGCCGCCAAAGCACTCGCGCACGGCCTCCTCGGCCTGCTCAAGTTCGGTCGCCACGATAACTCCCTTGCCCGCGGCAAGGCCGTCGGCCTTCACGACCAGCGGAGCGCCCTGCTCGCGCACGTAGGCGAGAGCCGAAGCCTCGTCGGTAAACGAACCATAGGCTGCCGTCGGGATACCGGCGCGCTCCATGAGCTGCTTGGAGAACAGCTTGGAACCCTCCATCTGGGCACCCTCGGCACCCGGGCCAAAGCAGGGAATACCTGCCGCGCGCACGGCGTCGGCCACGCCCGCCACGAGCGGAGCCTCGGGGCCAATTACCACGAGTCCGCATCCGTGGCTCTGCGCAAACGCCGCCACGGCCGCAGGATCGCAGTCGTCGAGAACAACGTTCTCGCCGCAGCTCGCGGTGCCGCCGTTACCCGGCGCGATGTAGAGCTTGCCGGCGCGCGGTGATGCTGCGAGCTTAGCTGCCAAAGCATGCTCGCGGCCGCCGCTGCCCAACAACAGGATGTCGATGGTTTGAGTGTCCGCCTTCAAGGGTGCCTCCTCTATGGATGAATGGCTCGCTCCGCGCGAGCCCTTTGCAAGCAAATATACCCCTCGGCCGCCCGCTTGGGCTGCAAAGGGGTATATCGCAATAACCAAATAGTCCCGATTACTTCCAGAATCGGTTGATAATCTGCTCGCGACCGGCGCCAACGCCAATGAACGTCACGCGGGTGTGTGCCAGATCCTCGATAAACGCCACGTAGTCCTGAGCCTCCTGCGGCAGCTCATCAAAGCTGCGGCAACCGGTAATGTCGCACTTCCAGCCGGGAAGCTCCTCGTAGATGGGCTTGGCATGCTCAAAGCGCACCTGATGCTCGGGCACGCTGGTGTAGCGCTCGCCATCGACGTCGTAGGCCACGCACACCTTGATGGTGTCGAAAGCCGAAAGCACGTCGAGCTTGGTCAGGGCGATATCGGTGAGGCCGTTGACGCGCGAGGCGTAGTTGGCGATGGGGCCGTCGAACCAGCCGCAGCGACGACGGCGACCGGTGGTCACGCCGTACTCATAGCCCTCCTCGGTCAGCGTGTGGCCGGCCTCGGACTCGTAGGAAAGCTCGGTGGGCATGGGGCCCGAACCGACACGGGTGATATAGGCCTTCATGACGCCCAGCACGCGGTCAACGTTCTTCATGCCCACGCCGGAGCCGGTGATGGCGCCGCCGGCGGTGCAGTTGGAAGACGTCACGTACGGATAGGTGCCGTGATCGATGTCGAGCAGCGTCGCCTGGGCGCCCTCAAACAGCAGGTCCTTGCCCTCATCGATCATGTTGTTGAGCAGCAGGCTCGTCTCGGTGATGTAGGGACGCAGGCGCTCGGCCATGGGCAGGTACTCGTCGCAAATCTGGTCCACGGTGTAGGTGGGCAGGTTGTAGATGAGCTCGAGCTCGGGGTTCACGCGGGCGAGAGCGGTCTCCAGCTTGTCGCGGAACAGTGCCTCGTCCAGCATGTCCTGCATGCGCAGGCCGATGCGGGCCATCTTGTCCTGGTAGCACGGACCGATGCCGCGCTTGGTGGTACCGATGTTCTTCTTGCCGAGCTTCTGCTCAAAGGCGCCATCCAGATCGATGTGGTACGGCATGATGACATGCGCGTTGCCGCTAATCTTGAGGTTCTTGGTGGTGATGCCGTCGGCCTCGAACATGTCGATCTCCTCAAGGACAACCTTGGGGTTGACGACGCAGCCGTTACCGATCACCGACACGTGGTCGGAATACATGATGCCGGAGGGCACCTGGTGCAGGCCGTACTTCTTGCCGTTGACGACGATGGTGTGGCCGGCGTTGTTGCCGCCCGAGTAGCGCACGACGGCATCGAAGTCGCCGGCGACCAGGTCGCAAATCTTACCCTTGCCCTCATCGCCCCACTGGGCACCGACCAAAACGGTTGACGGCATGTTTACTCCTTACATTCATGGACTGTCTACGCGCCACGCCGGCACGCAGAAGCACAAAACATTCCCAGTATACCCGTGCAACGGGCGCCTGTCCTACTCCTCGGCATGTGCCCCATCAAGCTCATAGAACTTGGTGGATGCCGGCAGGAACATCAGGTCGACGTCGCCGATCGGGCCCGAACGGTTCTTGGCCACGACGATACGCGTAACGCCCTCGTCGGGTCGATCGTCGCGCGAGGCTTCGGCCTCGTCGGCGGAGCGGTCCAAGAACATAACGATATCGGCGTCCTGCTCGATGGAGCCCGATTCACGAAGGTCGGAAAGCTGCGGGCGCTTGCCGGTACGGGATTCGACCTGACGCGAGAGCTGCGACAGCGCGATGAGCGGGATCTTGAGTTCCTTGGCCATGATCTTCAGACCACGCGACATCTCGGAGACCTCGACGGTACGGCTCTCGGAGCGGCGTCCCGGCGGAGGACTCACCAGCTGCAGGTAGTCCAGGATGATGATGGCCTTCTCCTTGTTGTGGAGCATGCGGCGGCTCTTGGCGCGAATCTCGGTCACTGTGGTGCCGGGCGTATCGTCAATCAGAATATCGAGCTTGGACAAGGTCTGCGTGGCCTCGTTGATATTGGCCCACTGCTCGGGGCTAATGCGGCCCATGCGGAAGTCACTGATCGAAATCATGGCGTAGGCGCAAATCAGACGCTGGGCAATTTCCTTGCCCGACATCTCCAGCGAGAAGAAGCCGACGGTATAACCGGCCGCGGCAGCGTTGAGCGCCAGATTCAGGGCGAACGACGTCTTACCCACAGCAGGGCGAGCGCCGATAATGATGAGCTGACCCTCGCGGAAACCCATGAGCATGCGGTCGAGCGACGGGAAGCCCGTGGGCACGCCCGCAGCCTGGCCACCGGCCTGGCACACTTCCTCGGCCTCGTTATAGGCCTCGACCATAAACTCGGTCAACGTCTTGTAGCTCGACTTGACCTCGCGTGCCGTGACCTTGAGCAGCTTGCTCTCGGCCAGCTCCACGACCTCCTTGGTGTCGGTAGGGGCGTTATAGGCCAGCGCGTTGATCTCGTTGGTGGCACCGATCAGCTCGCGCAGCATCGAGTCGCGACGGACGATGGCGGCATGGTGCTGCCAGTTCACGAGCGACAGGGTCTGACCCATCAGCTCCAAAATGTAGGCCTCGCCGCCCACGGCATCGAGCTTGTTGATGCTGCGCAGGTAATCGATCAGCGAGATAGAGTCGATGGGAATGCGGCTGTTGTACATATCGACCATCGCGGTGTAGATGGTCTTATGAATAGGCCGGTAGAAGTCATCGGGCTGCAGCTCGACCTGGGCCTCCTCGACCACCTCGGGCGATAGCAGCATAGCGGCCAGTACGTTGGCCTCTGCATCTTGGTTTTGAGGAAGACCCAACTTGGAGCCGCGGTCCTCAACCGTCAGCCCCGTCTCCCTATCGTCGTATGCCATGAGCATCCTCATTCATATCGCTTGCGAGCATCCATAGTATCAGCCACGGTCCCAAAACGGGCCGCGCGCCGCCAATCATCACCGAACGAAACGGATGAACGGTCCTGTATATAGGACTTCGACGCAACGTTCGCCATGACACTCACTCAGCGCAAAAAAACAAAAAGGGCGCCCCGGTTTCCCAGAGCGCCCTTCTTAGAACAAGATTGTTGCGTTGCAGCAAATGCTACTCGGCAGCAGCCTCAGTCTCGACCTCGGCGGTCTCGGCCTCGGCGACCTCAGCGGCCTCCTCGACCTCAGCCTCGGCAGCGAGCTCCTCGGCGGTAACGCCGACGAGAACGACAACCTCGGCCTTGATCTCGCGGTACAGCGAGATGGCAACGGTGTGGGCACCGGCAACCTTGATGGGCTTACCGAGCTCGACGCGCTTGCGGTCGATGTCCATACCGAGCTGAGCCTTGATGGCGTCAGCGATCATAGCGGCGGTAACGGAGCCAAAGAGGATGCCCTCGTCGCCGACCTTGACGTCAACGGTGACCGTCTTGCCCTCGAAGGCAGCCTTGGTCTCGTTGGCGGTAGCCAGGCGGACGGCCTCGCGCTTGGCGATGTTGTTGCGACGCTCGTCAAGCTGCTTGAGGTTGCCCTTGGTGGCGGCAACAGCGAGCTTCTTGGGGAACAGGAAGTTCTCAGCGTAACCCTGAGCGACCTCTACGACGTCACCCTCGCCGCCCTTGCCCTTGATCTCATCGAGAAGAATAACCTTCATGATGCGTCTCCCTTCTTAGCCGCGGTCGCGGTTGCCACGAGAGGAAACCACGGGGACGGTGTACGGCAGGAGAGCCATCTCGCGGGCACGCTTGATGGCGTTGGCGATGTCATGCTGATGCTGCGTGCAAGCGCCAGTGACGCGACGGGGCTTGATCTTGCCACGGTCGGTCATGTACTTACGGAGAAGCTGAGTGTCCTTATAGTCGATGAACTCAGTGTTCTCCTTGCAGAACTGGCAGTACTTACGACGCGGCTGACGTGCAGAAAAATCATTAGCCATGTCAAAATACCTTTCGTTTGGCAACTTCGGCGAACCGAAGCCGCCTCTCACTCAAAAATAGGTGAACAACCCTTAGAACGGGATGTCCTCATCGTAGACGTCGACCGCGGGCGGCGTAGCCACCGGTGCGGCAGGACGTGCTGCGGGCGCGGGAGCTGCGGGTGCGTAACCGCCCTGATCGTAGCCACCCTGGCCACCACGGGAGCTCATAAACTCGATCTCATCGACGATGACCTCAAGCTTGCTCCGGCGCTGACCATCGCGCTCCCAAGAGCTGTAGCGCAGCTTGCCCTCGATCGCGACCTTGTTTCCCTTTGCCAGGAAACGGCTCACGGCCTCGGCGCGCGTGCCGAACATAGTGCAGTCGACAAAGTTGGGATAGTCCTCCCACTCGCCAGTCTGCGGGTTGCGGCGACGATCGTTCACGGCGACGCCAAAGGACAGAACCTGGGTTCCGCCGGCGGTGGCGCGCAGCTCGGGATCACGCGTGAGGTTACCGGTGATGTTCACTCGATTGATGCTCATAACTCACTACTTCCTCTTGGGGCACAAGCCCAGTCCAAAACGACAGTCTTACTCCTGGTCGTCGCGACGGACGATCATGTGGCGGACCACAGCGTCGGTGATGCGCAGGACGCGATCAAGCTCGGCGATCTGGGTAGGATCTGCGTGGAAGTTGATGAGGGTGTAGTCACCATCGGTGAGGTCGTTGATCTCGTAGGCGAGCTTGCGCTTGCCCCACTCGTCAACGGAGTCGACCTTGCCAGCGCCCTCAGCGATCGTGGTATCGATACGCTTCATAACAGCGAGACGAGTCTCGGGGTCGAGCGACGGGTCAACAAAGAACAGCAGTTCATAAGCCTTCATATTGTCACCTCCTCTGGGCAAATGTGGCTTCAGGTCGTGAAGGTGCGCCTGAAGCAGGAAAAGACTTGGTAATAATATCTTTCAACCTCCCAGGCCGCAAGAATATGCAGCTACAACCTCATGACCTCCACATATGCCCATACTCACACGACGTTTCATGCGCATTCCAACCAAATGCTGACCAAAAGCTTGACGGATCTGTTGACAAGATACGGTGCCGTGGGAACAAGCTGAGCCAAGCCGCAGGTCAACGGGCGCATGGTTGCGGTCGCGAAATGCATACCAGTGGCCCACAACATCGCTCAAATATTTTTAAATTCATTGCCAAGTCGCTTATGAATACCCCTTTTGAACAATTGAGTTGATCAACCGAGCTGGTCGGATGCCGTTTTTTGGCACCTCAAACCCCACTGCAGCGCCAAGCGCGGCAAGGCGTTTTAAAAAATGCCAACTTTTCTGTTTGCACTTTGCGATTCCTCGTGTATACTGACTTTCGCATTTAACGGAGAGTTGTCCGAGTGGCCGAAGGAGCACGATTGGAAATCGTGTAGGCGTCAAAAGCGTCTCCAGGGTTCAAATCCCTGACTCTCCGCCAGTTAATTCCAAAGCAGGCCTTCGAGCCTGCTTTGTTTTTACCCCACGCGGAGGGGTGGCAGAGTGGTTGAATGCGGCGGTCTCGAAAACCGTTTGGCCTGTATAAGGTCACGAGGGTTCGAATCCCTCCTCCTCCGCCATTTTGGTTGAAAAAGCTCCCAGCAACGGGAGCTTTTTTGTTTTGAGCCCCTTACATACAAATACGGCGGCGGAGGAGGGATTCGAACCCGCCCTCCCTCAAAAACATGTACATCACCCTCCAAAAACGACATTTCTCGACATCTTTGGAGGCTGATGTACACCTTTGCATATTATGCTCGGCGGACGATCGACCGTTTTGCCAGCATCCGGTATATTTCCCCACCTCAACGGACATAAGAGTTGGGTATCGACTCAGAGCGAGAGGTCCCCAATGGATACCCCTGTTCTCATTTCGCATAAAACTGCATGGCTCGTCCATCACGCGCCACAAGGCCTGGTTCAAGCGGTCGCGCAACACGACTACCAGATAGGCGCAAGAGGTCTCTCCACCCAGCAACGCATCGCGCGCATACGACAGGCCCTCACCGACTGCGGCATTCCGCCCGATATGTTCAAGACTATCGATATCTCCGTAGTGTTTGCTTTCGAGCGAATTCGCACCAACGGTGTCACTTGCCATGTTCTCGGCCAAAGCCTACCCTACGGCCATATTGACGAGCTTACGCCCGGCATCTTTATCACCGACGAAGCCTTCACCTTCGTGCTCGCCGCCGAGTGGATGGATAGAATCGAATACCTCGAGTATGGCTACGAAGTTTGCGGTGACTATCGCATGGGCCTTAATCCCTCTGACCCTTATACCGAGCAACCAGCAACCACCTCCAAGGATGTAATTGTCGAGCTGCTCGATCAATACCCCGGCAAACCCGGTGCCACACGCGCGCGACTCGCGCTCAGACATGTCTACGACCACTCGGCCTCGCCTATGGAGACTGCATCGGCAATCGCCCTTTCACTTCCGACAAGCGAAGGCGGCGTTGGCATTCGAGGCATCGAGCTCAACCGACCGCTCGAGATCCCTCAACGTCTTTGGCATTGCACCAAAGCCCAAACACTCAAAATCGATGCCCTCATTACCTATAAGCGCAGAGAGCTCGGCATCGAATATAAGGGTGGCTTTCACGACGCGGTCGAACGTAAGGGAGCAGATGCGGAGCGAGAGGCTGTGCTCGCCCAAATGGGTTATCGCATCGTCACGCTCACCTCAGCGCAATTTGCCAGTCAACTCGCTTTTCACCGTGCCATGAACAATATCCGCGAAGCACTCGGTATGCCCCGCTGCACCGATGCCGAGTATCAGCGAAAGCAAAACGAACTGCGAAAGGCGCTTATCCGCAACTGGAAGGGCACGAAGGACATAGAGACGCCCTCCGAGTAACGTCACCCGCTCGGCGCGCGCCAAAACATGTACACCATCCTTCAAAAACGACATTTTTCGACATCTTTGGAGGCTGATGTACATGTTTGGGACCTATGGCCGCGCCCAGTCCCTACCGTTTGCCGAGCAATGGGGTCGCAATCGCCGCCAACCATGTACTATGTACGGGCATTGTCTAAACTCGCAATCAGAAGGATTCCATCTTGCCCGTCGTCGCCGCTATGACCGTTACCTCACATGCCTCGGATGCCATGGTCGCTATCCCCTTTTGGCTCGAGATGTTCGCTGTTGTCGCGGCATCGATCTCGGGCGTGTTGGTCGCGCGCGAGCATAAGCTTGACCTGGTGGGCGCGGTCGCACTCGCCGTGGTCTGCGGCCTGGGCGGTGGTCTTTTGCGCGATATGACACTTCAGGTCGGCAACGTCTACATCCTCAACCAGCCGATGGCGCTGCCGCTCTCCATCGCCACGGCGGCCATCATCTACATCTTCCCGGCAATCGTCGATAAACCCGAGAAACTCATTCCCTTGCTCGACATCATCTCGGTCGGCATCTATGCGGCAACTGGCGCAGACAAGGCGCTGGTCTACGGCTTTGCGCCGGCGGTGTGCATCATGATGGGCTTTTTCACCGCGGTGGGTGGCGGCATGTTGCGCGACGGCTTTATGGGCGTGGTTCCGGGCATTTTCCAACGCACTAACTTTTATGCCATCGCGGCCATCGCCGGATCGGCAAGCTATGTAAGCCTCGTCATGAGTGGCTTGGTCAGCAATGTCGCCGCGCTAGTCGTATGCGTTGTCGTGACCATGGGTCTGCGCTGGCTCTCGCTGCGCTTTGACATCAAAAGTCCCACCGAGGACGACATCGCACGTTTTTTGCATCGCAAAAAGTAGACAGCACGGCACAGCCCTCCGAAATGCAACCGAGAGGTTCTTTTAGAGCACCCGCGCGTTGGGTACCCTGTTAGATACATGTCGAGTATCTAACGAAGGATTCACTATGCCTTGCAACCTAGCACCGTCGTCCCGGCGCCGTAAAGCGCGTGGCCGCATCGCCCTCCTATTCGCACTGATTGTGCTTGCGCTGACCGTACTTCCCACGGCTTCGTTCGCCGGCACAGACACCGCCGGCAACGTACTCACGACCGACGAAGGCTCCACCCCGTTCGGGGTCGAAGGCGACCTGTACTGGGCCGGTCAGAGCCTCAACCTGGACGACACCTCCATCGGCCGCGATATCATCGCGGCGGGCGAGACCCTCTCGATTCGCGACTGCACCGTGGGTGGCGCCGTTCGTCTTGCGGCACGCACCATCGACATCGCCAAAACCACGATCGATGGCAGTGTTACAGTGGCCGGGCAGCACGTTGTACTCAACGCCGACAGCACCGCCAGCTGTTTCTATGCGATAGGCGAGACGGTTGCCCTGCGCGGTTCTACCAAGTCGGCAGTGCTCGCGGGCGACACCGTGACCATCGATGGCACCGTCGACGGCGATGTCGAGGTTTGGGCCGACAAGCTCATCTTGGGTAAAAACGCGCACATCACCGGCACCGTGAGTGCGCATGTTTCCGAGGACCCCGAGCGCGCCGCAGGAGCCGAGGTCGGCGCGCTCAAGATCGACCGCACCGAGAACGAGAACACCTCTACGGTTAACGACACCATCGGCGGCATCGTCGCCGCAGCGCTCTCGACCTGCTTTATCGCCCTGTTGCTCGAGCTCGTCTTTCCGCGTGCGACCGCCAGCGCCGCCGGAATGCTCCACCAACGTCCCACGCCCCTGTGGGTGAGCGGTCTTTTGGGCACGATTGCTATCGTCCCCACCGTCCTACTGCTGATTATCTCTATCGCCGGCCTGTCGCTTGCCGGAACCCTCATGTGCGCCGTGATCGGCATCGCGCTGGTCTCCACCGCTTTTGCTGGCTGCGCGATCGCCCGCATGGTCGGACACAACCAGAACCGCTATGCCATGGCAGCCGTCGGCGGTGTGGCCGCAGGCGCCCTCACAGGACTCCCCCTCATCGGCGACTTCATCAGCGGCGTGGCCTTTGTCTTTATGCTTGGCTACGTCATCCAGATCATCTGGCGCAACGCCCACCTCAAGCCGCAGCAGCCGGCTAACACGCCAGGACTCCCCACCGCCTAACCACCAATCACCGCAAAGGGGACAGGCACCTTTGTGGTTGTGAAGGCCTTCTCAATCCCCGTGCACCAAAAAGGGCGCCGACCATTGCGGTCGACGCCCTTTCTTATTGGCAGTTATAAGCCCCAGCGCTTATTTGTTGACCTGGCCGGCGCGGACGGCAGCCTTCTTGCGGTCGGTGGCGTTGAGCAGACGCTTGCGCAGGCGAATGTTCTTAGGAGTGATCTCGACCAGCTCGTCGTCGGCGATGTACTCCAGTGCCTCCTCCAGCGAGAAGGTACGGGGCGGCACCAGCTGGACGGAGATATCGGAGGTCGAGGAACGCTGGTTGCCCAGGTTCTTGGTACGGGCGATGTTGACGACCATGTCGCCGGCCTTGCTGCGCTCGCCCACGATCATGCCCTCGTAGCACTCGGTGCCCGGCTCAACGAAGAGCTGGCCGCGCTCCTGCAGCGTGCCCAGGGCGTAGGCAACGGCCTTCTCGGTGGTCATGGAGATCATAGCGCCGTTCTGACGGTTGCCGATCTCGCCGGCGTAGGGGCCGTACTCCAGGAAGGTGTGGTAGAACACGCCCTCGCCGTGGGTAACGTTCATGATGCGGTTCTTAAGGCCCATGATGCCGCGGGTCGGGATCTTAAACTCAAGGTGCGTCACGATGCCCGAGGTGTCCATGCTCGTCATGATGCCACCGGAGGTACCGAAGACCTCGACGACCTTGCCCGAGTACTCGTCCGGGCACTCGACGACGGCCTGCTCGACGGGCTCCATCTTGTTGCCGTTCTCGTCCTTCTTAAACAGAACGCGGGGACGGCCGACCTGGAACTCAAAGCCCTCGCGGCGCATGGACTCCATCAGGACGGACAGGTGCAGAATGCCGCGGCCAGAGACCTCGACGCCGCTCTTGTCCTCGAGCTCCTCGATCTTCATGGTCACGTTATTCTCGGCCTCGTTGAACAGGCGCTCCTTGAGCTGACGGGCACCCACGATGTCGCCGTCACGGCCGACGAGCGGGGAGGTCGAGGCCTCAAAGACGATGGACAGGGTCGGCGGGTCGATCTCGATGGGCTCGAGCTCGACAGGGTTCTCGGGGTCGGTGTAAACATCGCCGATATCGGTGCGGTCAATACCCACGACAGCGGCGATATCGCCGGCGCCGACTTCCTGGCACTCGGTGCGACCCAGGTAGTCGAAGGTAAAGAGCTGCTTGACGGTAGCGGTGGCGCTGGAGCCGTCGTTCTTCACAACCAGAATCTGGTCGCCCTGGTGAATGGTGCCGGAATACACGCGACCGATGCCGATGCGGCCGACAAAGTTGGAGTGGTCGATGGTCACGCACTGCATGGCCAGCGGGGCGGTCTCGTCAACCTCGGGCGCAGGCATATCGTCGATGATCATGTCGAGCAGCGGGTACATGTCCATGTTGCCGTCCTCGGGATCGAGGCGGGCAAAGCCATTCATGGCGCTGGCGTAGACCACGTGCTCCATGGCGAACTCGAGCTGGTCGTCGGTAGCGCCCAGGTCGGCCATAAGGTCCAGGCAGTCGTTGTAGGCCTTCTCGGGGTTGGCACCCGGACGGTCGATCTTGTTGATGACGATCATGATCTTGAGGCCGGTGTCGATAGCGTGACGCAGCACAAAGCGGGTCTGGGGCATGGGGCCCTCAAAGGCGTCGACCAGCAGCAGGGCGCCGTCGGCCATACGCAGCACGCGCTCGACCTCGCCACCAAAGTCGGCGTGGCCCGGGGTGTCGATGACGTTGATCTTGACGTCCTTGTACTCGATAGAGATGTTCTTGGCGAGAATCGTGATGCCGCGCTCGCGCTCCTGGTCGTTAGAGTCCAGGACGCGGTCCTCGACCTGCTGGTTGGCACGGAAGGCGTCCGTGGCACGCAGGAGCTTGTCAACCATCGTCGTCTTGCCGTGGTCGACGTGGGCGATGATGGCGATGTTCCTCAGATTGTCTACGCGCATGTAGTTCCCCTATCTTCTATCCATATACAAACGGCACGCGTATGCGACCCACCCAGCAATGCAACGCTCGGCGGGAATATTGAGCCTTTTACCGAAAACTCGTTTATTTTAGCGATTTTAGATTAGAGGGGTTTCCTCACCTGCAGGTTCAGGGTCGCTCCACATAAAACCATCGCCGGCACCCATGCCCTCATACAGCACGTAAGCCGAAAAGCCGCTCTCGAGCGTGGTCTCAAAGAAGCTCACGAGCAGAGCGTCGTGATAGCCGCCGTCGATCTCGACGCAGCCGGTATAGCCGATGGCATAGCGGGCGATACGGCCCAGGCCCTCGTCCTTAAGGCCCATCTTGTGCTCGGAGATAAAGTTGGTGGCGGCCTCGAGACACGCCTCTTCGCCGTCCTCGTCGAGCGCCGCCAGATATCGGTTGGAAGCAGCGTCCTCGATCGCCACAACTACGCCCGGATTCTCGCCGGCGGCAAGGTCGTCCAAGAACGCACCAATCAGGTCACATACCATGGCGTCGAGCTCGGCGGAGACGTTACCGGCGTCCTGCATATCCTGTGCCATCTCTAGACCTTCCCATCGAATCCGGCGTCGTTACAGTTCTTGTGCCTCGGCAGCGATCTTGGCGGCAGCGTCGCGGGCGCGCATCATATCCATCGCGCGCTTGTCGAGCACCTTGATCTGACTGGTCAGCATTACCGCATCGACCACGCCCCAGATCACGAGGCCCGTAGAGATCGAAAACCCAAGCGCACCAACTGTACCACGAAGGCGCGAGCAGATTGCCGCGACAAGGGCGGAGATGACAACCATCTTGATAAACGAGCCGCGGCGTTCGCGAAGCGTGCGGGCCTGCGTCACATAGGCAATGCGAGCCGCCTCGGACGCCTCGGAGCGCATCTGGGCTTCACGCGCGATGGCGACCGCTTCAGCCGATACGCGGGTGCCCATCAGCGACCTCTCCGCTCGCGTGCCAGACATTTAGAAATCATCGGGGGAGAGCGTATGGACGAACTCGTCGAACTTCTCGAACTCCTGCTCGTCGTCGACTTCCTCGGCGTGGGTAGAAACAGTGCCCAGGCGATTCATGATGTCATCCTCCACAAACATGGGAGCATTGCTGCGTACGGCAAGGGCGATGGCATCGCTGGGGCGGGCATCGATCTTGCGCTCCTCGCCATCGGCCAGCACGACGATCGTCGCGTAGAACACCGGCGGCTCGGCGCGAACGATCTCTATACGCTCGAGCTTGGCGCCCAGGGCGTCAACGGCATCGAGCAGCAGGTCATGGGTAATCGGGCGCTCGGCGCGGCCGCTATCGATGCCGCGGCTGATGGCAGCAGCTTCAAACGAACCAGTCTGAATGGAAAGGGAACGCAGCGGCGCGGGCGAGTCCGATTTGCTGCTGCGCTCACGAAGTACGATAAGCGATGGCACGGGACCGGCGGCCATGACGATGGTCTCTATGTCGACGCGAACCATGGAACACCTCCGGTACGTAGCGGTTAACACGCGGCAGCGCGCCGCATTGAATAGCTATACTACCCAATCTTTCGCACAGCACACAAAACCAAAATGAGATTTATCGCAGACAAGAAAAAAGCCCTGAGGCAACGCCCCAAGGCTCTTCACAGTTTTGATGGTGGACCTGACAAGATTCGAACTTGTGACCTCCCGGTTATCAGCCGGACGCTCTAACCAACTGAGCTACAGGTCCATCATGGTGGAGGTTAGGGGGATCGAACCCCTGACCTCAGGCTTGCAAAGCCCGCGCTCTCCCAGCTGAGCTAAACCCCCACGGAGACAGTAATAAACACCCCAGCGGCGACTCGGCTCTCGCTGGGGTGTTTATTGCGAAAGAAAGTGGTGGACCTGACAAGATTCGAACTTGTGACCTCCCGGTTATCAGCCGGACGCTC
>UQTN01000023.1 GCA_900543945.1 uncultured Collinsella sp.
GGCAACGTGCTGTTCGTCGGCACCAAGAAGCAGGCTCAGGAGGCCGTCAAGAACGCTGCTGAGCGCGCTAATATGCCCTACATCAACCAGCGTTGGCTCGGCGGTATGCTGACCAACTTCGTCACCATCCGCTCCCGCATCAACCGCATGGAGGAGCTCGAGGCCATGGTCGAGGACGGCCGCATGGCAGTGCTCCCCAAGAAGGAGCAGGCTGTGCTCGGCAAGGAGCTCACCAAGCTCCAGACCAACCTCGGTGGCGCCCGCGACATGAAGGGTCTGCCCCAGGCTCTCTTCGTCATCGACACTAAGCGCGAGGAGAACGCCATCAAGGAGGCTCAGCGCCTGAACATCCCCGTCGTCGCTCTGATCGACACCAACTCCGATCCCGACGAGGTCGAGTACGGCATCCCCTGCAACGATGACGCTATCTCCGCTGTCACCCTTATGTGCGAGCTCATGGCTGACGCCTGCCTCGCTGGCTCCGGTAAGGAGCAGGTCTCCGAGGCCGAGATGGCCGCTGAGCCCAAGGCCGAGTAAATCAGTCTTAGTTAATTCTTTTTCATCTCTTTGAAAGGAACCACAATGGCCCAGATTACCGCCGCTATGGTCAAGCAGCTCCGCGAGATGACCGACTCCCCGATGATGGAGTGCAAGAAGGCTCTCGTCGAGGCTGACGGCGACATGGACGCCGCTGTCGACGTTCTGCGTAAGAACGGCCTTGCCAAGGCTGCCAAGAAGGCTGGCCGTGAGACCAACGAGGGCGCTGTCGCCGCGTTCGTCTCCGAGGATGGCAAGACCGGCGCTCTGCTCGAGCTCTCCTGCGAGACCGACTTCGTTGGCTCCAACGCCAAGTTCACCGGCTTTGCTTCTAAGGTCGCTGAGGTTGTCGCTACCACCGAGCCTGCTGACGTCGACGCTCTGCTCGAGAAGCCGATGGGCGAGGAGACCGTTTCCTCCGAGCTCACCGAGATGATTCACATCATGGGCGAGAACATGAAGATCTCCCGCTTCGCTGCCCGCAAGGCCGAGAACGGCGCGCTCGCTTCTTACATCCACATGGGTGGTAAGATCGGCGTCCTCGTCGAGTTCGCCTTCGAGAAGGCCGAGACCGCTCAGGCTGAGTCCTTCAAGACCTTCGCTCACGACGTTGCCCTTCAGGTTGCCGCCGTCGCCCCGATCTGCGCTACCCGCGATCAGGTTCCGGCCGAGACCGTCGAGCACGAGAAGCAGATCTACATGGCCCAGGCTGCCGAGTCCGGCAAGCCCGAGGCTATCCAGGAGAAGATGGCTGTTGGCCGTCTGGAGAAGTTCTACAAGCAGTCCGTGCTCACCGAGCAGGAGTTCATCAAGGACAGCTCCCTCACCATTAAGAAGTACGCTGAGCAGGTCTCCAAGGAGCTCGGCGACACCATTACCGTCGTTGCCTTTGACCGTCTGGTCCGTGGCGAGTAAATAAGCTCTTGTAGCTGGTAATGAGCAGGCTGTGGGTTTTACTCACAGCCTGCTTTTTCATGGCTCTTATCAGAGCCTTTGATATCATATTGAGAGTCTAATTAAAGGAGGATCGCTTTGTCCGACATCCGATATAAACGCGTGCTTCTTAAGCTTTCCGGCGAAGCACTGATGGGCGACGGCCAATATGGCATTGACCCCAAGGTTACCGACCATCTTGCCAAGCAGGTCAAGGAGCTGCTCGCCGTTGGCCATGAGGTCGGCGTCGTTGTCGGCGGCGGCAATATTTTCCGCGGCATGGCAGGCGCTGCCGGTGGCATGGAGCGTGCTCAGGCCGACTACATGGGCATGCTGGCAACCGTTATGAACGCGCTCGCCCTGCAGGATGCCTTCGAGCATAACGATGTTCCCTGCCGCGTGATGAGCGCTATCCAGATGAACGAGATCTGCGAGCCCTATATTCGCCGTCGCGCTATCAACCACCTTTCCAAGGGCAACGTCGTTATTTTTGCCGCCGGTTCGGGTAATCCGTACTTTACGACCGACACCGCCGCGGCTCTTCGTGCGTGCGAGATCGGCGCCGAGATTCTGATTAAAGCCACCAAGGTTGACGGCATCTACGACAAGGATCCCGTCAAGTGCGCCGATGCCGTCCGTTTTGACAAGATTACCTATCACGAGGTTCTCGTTCGCGGCCTGCAGGTTATGGATTCCACGGCTACGGCTCTGTGCCAGGATAACCGTATGCCTATTTTGGTCCTCAACATCGATGGCGAGGACACCGTCAAGCGCGCGCTCGCGGGTGAGGCCGTCGGCACGCTCGTCTATCAGGAGGATTAAGCATGGCAGAGAACATCACCGCCCATATGGACAAGTCGCTCGAGTCCCTCAAGCATAACTTCTCCAAGGTTCGTACCGGCCGCGCCAATGCCAACATTCTGTCCGACATCACCGTCGATTATTACGGTGTTCCCACGCCGGTCACGCAGGTTGCCGCCGTCAAGACCCCCGAGGCCCACATGCTGCTCATCGAGCCGTGGGACAAGGCGCTCATCAATGCTATCGTCAAGGCCATCGGCGCTTCCGATCTGGGTATTACCCCCAACTCCGATGGCACCGTCGTTCGTCTTCCGTTCCCGGCTCCCACTGAGGAGCGCCGTCGCGAGCTCGTCAAGGAGTGCCGCGAGTACGCCGAGCAGGCCAAGGTGTCTATCCGTAACATCCGTCGCGACTTTAACAACAAGCTCGAGCGCGATGAGGAGCTCACCGAGGACGATGTCCGTCGCGAGCAGGCCAAGGTCCAGAAGCACACCGATGAGTATGTCGCCAAGGTCGAGGAGCTTCTGAAGGAAAAAGAAGCCGAGGTCATGGAGATCTAAGGTGCAATACGACGAGCATAAACTGGTCGAGTACTTTGCCGACGCCCCTGCGGGCGTCGGTTTTTCCGACCTTGACCTCAATAACATTCCGCACCATATCTCGTGCATCATGGACGGCAACGGTCGTTGGGCCACGTCGCGCGGTCTTGCGCGCACTGAGGGCCACAAGGCGGGTATCGTCTCCCTTCGCGAGATCATTACCGCCTGCGTGCGCCTGGGCGTCGACGTGCTTTCTGCCTATGCGTTTTCTACCGAAAACTGGAACCGTCCGCAGCATGAGGTAAACGTCTTGATGCATCTGTTTGCCAAGACGTTTATCGACGAGCTGCCGCTTCTGAAGCGCGAAAATGTGCGCGTTGTCTTTTTGGGTGACATTTCCGCGCTGCCCAAGAAGACCCGCGACGTTTTTGAACGCGGTCTTGCCGAGTGCGCCGATCACACCGGTATGACGCTGGCGCTTGCCGTCAACTACGGCGCGCGTGCCGAGATTACCCGCGCTGTCCGTCAAATCGCACTCGACACTGCCGCCGGTAAGATCGATCCTGCCGCAATTGATGACGACATGGTGGCTTCCCACCTCTATACCGCCGGCCTTCCCGATCCTGAGCTTGTGATTCGCACTTCTGGTGAGCTGCGCCTTTCGAACTATCTGCTGTGGCAGGTGGCTTATTCCGAATTCTACGTCACCGATACCTATTGGCCCGACTTTGATCGTTGGGGCCTTGTCGACGCCATTTTGGCCTATCAGGGCCGTGACCGTAGGTTTGGTGGACTGAGCAAGACCGAGGAGGCTTAATCGTGTCCGATCGTCCCAAGGCATCTGCTCCCAAGACGCCAGTTTCCGCGGCGCCTGCGCGCAAGGCTGCCGCTGCGGGAGCACCTGCAGCAAAGAGCGGCACCGGTTCGTGGCTGGCGGGCTTTATTACCCGTGCCGCCGCCGGTATCGTCTACGCCGTTGTCTTTATCCTGTGCCTGGTTTTGGGTATCGTGCCCACGGCCATCTTTGTTTCTGTCATGAGCGGTCTGTGCTGCTATGAGTTTTTCCGTATGACAAGGCTCGATGGCAAGATGGCTAACGAGCGCATGGGTATCGCTGCCGCCGTACTCTTTCCGCTGTCGGCGTTGGGCGATTCGATGTTGCTGAATGCCCTGCTTTTTGCCTTGATGCTCGCTGTGGGCATTTGGTATGTCTGGTCGCCGCGTACCCGCATCTCTGATGTGGCCGTGACGCTCATGGGTCCCATCTACACTGGCTTTATGCTGTCGGCTATCGTGCTGCTGCGCGATGCCGTGCCCGGTTTTGCCGGCGCCCTGCTTTCAGTGGGCGTTTGCGCGTCCCTTTGGGTCTCCGATTCGTTTGCCTACATCGTGGGCAGCCGTATCGGCAAGCACAAGATGGTTCCCAAGATCTCTCCCAAAAAGAGCTGGGAGGGGTTTGCCGGCGGCATCTTGGGCTCGGTTTTGATTTGGCTCATCCTGTGGGCGACGCACTTCTACAAGCTCAGCCTGCCCTATGCGCTGCTGTGCGGCGTGGTGGTGTCCATTCTGGGCGTTATCGGCGACCTTATCGAGTCGCGTATCAAGCGCGGTGTGGGCGTCAAGGATTCCGGCAACCTTATCCCGGGCCACGGCGGCATGCTCGATCGTAGCGATTCGCTTATCTTCGGCTGCATCACCGCGCAGCTGTTGCTGATGATCGGAGGCGTGCTGTAATGTCCTTCCAGACGACGTATGGCTCCGATGGACGTCTCCGTGTTGCCATCCTGGGCTGTACAGGCTCTATCGGCACCCAGGCGCTCGATGTGTGCCGCCAGCATGCCGATCGCCTGCAGGTGACGGCGCTGTCCGTTAACTCCAGTACCTCTGAGCTCGTTGCCGCTGCCCGTGAGTTCTCGGTTCCGGCGGTTGCCGTAGCCGATGTCGATCATGGCGATGACGCCGTGCTGCAGGAGTTGCCCGAGGGAACGAAGCTCGGCGTTGGCGCGCAGGCGGTTTGCGAGCTCGCGCATCGCGACGATGTCGACTGCGTACTTGTCGCTATTGTGGGCGCCGCCGGTCTCGAGGCGAGCCATGCGGCCTTGACCTCGAATAAGCGCCTTGCCCTTGCCAACAAGGAGTCCCTCGTCGTCGGTGGCGACTTGCTTATGCCGTTGGCACAACCGGGCCAGCTTATTCCGGTCGACTCTGAGCATTCCGCCATCTACCAGTGCTATCTGGGGGAGAACCCGCGCGAGGCCCACTGCATTTGGCTCACCTGCTCGGGCGGTCCGTTCTTTGGCCGCACGCGCGACGAGCTCGATCGCGTGACGCGTGCCGATGCCCTCGCGCATCCCACGTGGGCCATGGGTGCCAAGATTACCATTGACTCCGCCACCCTCATGAACAAGGGCCTGGAGCGCATTGAGGCCATGCATCTGTTTAACTGCGACCTCGATTTCATTAACGTGGTCGTGCAGCGTCAGTCCAAGATTCACTCTATGGTCGAGTTCGCCGACGGCTCCGTGATGGCGCATCTCGGTGCATCCGACATGCGTATTCCCATCCAGTTCGCGTTCTCGTATCCCGAGCGTTGGGATACTCCGGCGCCTCGTATCGATTTCCGCGAGCTGGGGCAGCTCACGTTTGATGCTGCCGACATGGATACCTTCCGCTGTCTGGCACTGGCCGAGCGTGCCGGCAAGACGGGTGGCACCATGCCGTGCGTGCTCAATGCCGCCAACGAGGTCGCCGTCGATGCCTTCCTGCACGATGGCTGCAGCTTTACCGATATCGATCGCATTGTGGAATCCTGCATGGACGCCCACGATATGCAGGTGGTCGATTCGTTTGAGCAGCTTCGCGACACCGATGCGTGGGCGCGTGAAAAGGCTGCGCAGGTGCTCGCCGCAACCCGTTTCTAACCCATAAGGATTGCCTTTTCGTTTTATGGATACTGTTCTGAGCGTTCTCTCATCGGTCTTTTGGGGCCTGCTGATGCTTTCCGTCCTCGTGTTTTTGCACGAGGGCGGCCACTTTTTGGCGGCGCGTGCCTGCGGTGTCCGTGTGACCGACTTCTTTTTGGGTCTGCCGTGCCGCTTTGACATCCATTACACGTCGCGTCGCATTGGAACCAAGTTTGGCGTGACCCCGCTGCTGCTGGGTGGCTACGCTGCCATCTGCGGTATGGATCCGACCGACGTCTCGTGTGCCGATCGCGTGCTCGCGGCCATCTATCGCCACGGCCGGGTGACGGTGGCCGATCTTGCCGTCGAGCTCGAGCTGTCCGAGGAGGATGTGCTCGAGGCCTGTGCTTTGCTGTTGGGCTGGGGCTCTATCGCTCCCTGGTATGAAGAAGGGGAAAAGCCTTCGCCCAGCTACTATCCCACCAAGTACCAGACTCTGCCGCGTGACGCGGCGGGTTATACCACCTTTGACGGCCGTCGGTTCGATCGCGGGCATGCGACTGCCGAGGGCGATGTGTGGGAGCTGCCGTGCGGCGAGGCCGAGTTCCTTGCGCAAGAGCGCTCGCACACCTATTTGGGCCAGGGCTTTGTCAAGCGTGCCTTTATGCTGCTTGCGGGCATTATCGTCAATATCCTGACGGGTTTTTTGCTCCTTATGAGCATCTATTCCATCGCAGGTGTCACCGTGCCGGTGGATACCAATGTGATTGGCCAGGTTGACGAAGGCTCGATTGCCGCCTCGGCGGGAATCGAGGGCGGCGACGCGATTCTTTCGGTCGACGGAGTATCGTGCTCTACCTGGATGGACGTTTACGATGCCATCGGCAAGGCTGCCGGTAAGGACGATATCGCCATTGAGTACGAGCGTGACGGCAAGCAGCATTCGACCACGGTTGCGCTCAAAGAGGACGATCGCCTAGGTGTGTATGCATCTACGCAGGTGGTCCGTTTAGACCCCATCACGTCGGCTCGCCTGTCGTTCTCCTATGTTGTGCAGACAGCGGAGGGCGTGATGCGCCTGCTCCAGCCGCAGCATACGATGGAGATTCTCGATCAGTCCTCTTCGATCGTGGGTATTAGCGTTATGTCCTCACAGGCTGCTGCTGCCGGCCCTGCCACGTTCCTTTCGTTTGCCGCCCTCATTTCATTCTCGCTTGGCTTTATGAACCTGCTGCCCATCCCGCCACTCGATGGCGGCAAGCTAGTCATCGAGATCATTCAAAAGATTGCGGGCCGCGAGCTTCCGCTCAAGGTCCAGACGATTGTGAGCTATGTGGGCATCGCGCTCTTTGCGCTGCTGTTTGTCTATATGCTTCGTTCCGACATCCTTCGATTTATTCTGTAGGGGAGTGTTTGGATTGTCTTTATCCCATCCTTTGCCTCGCGAGCTGACGCGCCCCGTGCATGTGGGCGGCGTGCAGATCGGTGGCGGCGCGCCGGTGGTGGTCCAATCTATGACCTGCACCGATACCGCTGATGCCCAGGCAACGCTTGCGCAAGTGTGCGCGTTGGCGCAGGCTGGCTGCGATATCGTGCGCGTGAGCGTGCCCTCCGAGGCCGCGCTTGAGGGCTTCCGCACCATCTGTGTCGAGTCTCCGGTGCCGATTGTCGCCGATATCCACTTTAACCATAAGCTCGCCATTGGTGCCGTTGAGGCCGGTGCCGCCAAGCTGCGCATCAATCCCGGCAATATCGGCGATTGGGCCAAGGTTGACGCGGTGATCGATGCTGCGGGTGCCTCGGGCTGTGCGATTCGCATTGGCGTGAACGCGGGCTCGCTTGAGCAAGATATTGCCGAGCGCGACGACCTCACGCAGCCCGAAAAGCTCGTGATGTCGAGCGAGCGCTTCGTCAAGCACTTTGAGGATCGCGGCTTTACGAACATTGTGCTTTCGGCCAAGGCCCATAGCGTGCAAACGACGCTCGATACCTATCGAGCCCTGTCACGTGAGATTCCCCACGTTCCGCTTCACCTGGGCGTGACGGAGGCGGGGACCAAGCTTCAGGGCACCATCAAGAGCTCTGTAGGCTTGGGTATCTTGCTTTCCGAAGGCATCGGCGACACCATGCGTGTGTCGCTCACGGCCGATCCGGTTGAGGAGCCGCCGGTCGCCTGGGGAATTCTACAGTCGCTGGGCCTGCGTCGCCGTGGTCCCGAGATTGTCTCGTGCCCCACGTGCGCCCGCTGCCAGGTTAACCTCATTCCCATCGCCGAGGAGGTCACCGAGCGGCTTAAGAACTATTCCGCGCCGCTTTCGATTGCCGTCATGGGATGTGCCGTTAATGGCCCCGGCGAGGCTTCTGATGCCGACCTGGGCGTTGCTTGCGGACGTGGTCAGGCCTTGCTCTTTTCGCATGGCCAGATCATTGGTAAAGTAGCTGAGGACCAAATTGTCGACGCGCTTATGGCAGAGGTCGACAAGCTTATTGAGGAGAAATAAATGACCCGAGCAATGTATATGTCTAAGCTCTATGCGCCGACGCTTAAAGAGGATCCGGCGGACGCTGAGCTCGCCAGCCACCGCCTGCTGCTCCGTGCCGGCATGATCCGCAAGGAGGCCGCAGGTCTCTACTCCTACCTGCCGCTCGCATGGCGCTCGATTCGCAAGATTGAGAACATCGTGCGCGACGAGATGGACGCCGCCGGCGCCCAGGAGCTTATGATGCCCATTATGGTCGACGCCGAGTTGTGGCGTGAGTCCGGCCGTATCGATGCCTATGGCAAGGAGCTTGTGCGCTTTGACGACCGTCATGGTCGCGAGTTCGTGCTGGGCCCCACGCACGAGGAGACCGTCACGGCCCTGGTGCGCAACGAGCTGCGCTCCTATAAGCAGCTGCCAGTGAACCTCTATCACATCCAGGATAAGTTCCGCGACGAGTTCCGTCCCCGTTTTGGCCTGATGCGCGGTCGCGAGTTCATCATGAAGGATGCCTACAGCTTCTCCGCCACGCAGGAGAGCTTGCAGGAGGAGTATGACAAGATGAAGCAGGCCTACGCTAACATTTGCGAGCGCTGCTACATCAAGGCTCTGCCCGTTGTCGCCGACTCCGGCGAGATCGGCGGCGACACCTCCGTCGAGTACATGGCTCTTGCTGACGCTGGTGAGGCTTCACTGGTCTACTGCGACGATTGCGGCTTTGCCGCCGATGACGAGGCCGCGAGCACTAAGGTGGTCGTGGCCGAGGGCCCCGGCGATGGTAAGCTCACCAAGGTCGAGACCCCGGGTATGGGCACCATTGAGGCCGTCGCTAAGTTCTTTGGGTTCCCCGAGAACGGCACGCGCAAGTCCCTGGCGCTCATCGATGCCGAGGGCAAGCCCGTCGTGGCCATCGTCCCGGGCGATCATGAGCTCAACGACTGCAAGGCCGAGCATGTCTTTGGCAAGGGTTATCGCATGATGACGGACGAGGAGCTTCAGACCTACGGTCTGCACAAGGGCTTTATCGGACCGGTTAACTTGCCCGAGGGCATCCGTCTGGTGTGCGACGAGAGCCTGCGCGAGTCCAAGCAGTGGGCCTGCGGTGCCAACGAGGTCGATTATCACTTTATCGGTGCCTGCCCCGAGCGCGACTTTACCGTCGATGAGTGGGCAGATCTGGTCACCGTCGTTGCCGGCGATCCCTGCCCGCACTGCGGCAAGCCGCTCTCTGCTGCTCGCGGCATCGAGGTCTCGCAGGTCTTCCAGCTGGGTACCAAGTATTCCGAGGCCATGGGCGCCACCTTTATGGACGAGGACGGCAAGGAGAAGCCGCTTATCATGGGTTGCTACGGCGTGGGCGTGTCCCGCTCGCTTGCTGCCGTCGTGGAGCAGCACAACGACGAGCACGGTATCGTCTGGCCGGTTTCCGTTGCCCCGTACGAGGTCGCTGTGATTCCGCTCGATCCCAAGAAGGAGGAGTGCGCAACCGTCTGCGACCAAATCGTCGAGGGCTTGTGCGCCGAGGGTATCGAGGTCGTCGTCGACGACCGTGACGAGCGTCCCGGCTTTAAGTTTGCCGATAACGACCTTATGGGATTCCCGTATCAGGTGGTGCTTGGCAAGCGTGGCCTTAAGAATGGCACCGTTGAGCTCAAGGACCGTGCCACGGGCGAGCGCGAGGACGTGGCGATTGACGAGGTCGTCGCCAAGGTTGCCGAGCTTGTTAAGGCGGCCCGCCGTTAATCGACGTTTCTGCTATTAGATGTAATTGCGGGACTGCTCCGTATCTCTCTTAGGAAGAGATGCGGAGCAGTCTATTTTGTTGCGTGAATAAACTCGATGGGTAAAGGAAAACCCCACAGCCCATATGAGCTGCGGGGTTTTCTTGTGCCTCCGATGCGAAATAAATCGCTCAGATATTACTGATAATCGACGACGTCGATCCAGTTCTTCAGGAACTCATCGTTCACGTTGCGCTTACGAGCGAGCTCGGAAGCGGCGACGATGCTCGTCCACTGACGCACGACCTGCATGGGCATGTCGGCGCGGCCGCAGTAGAGCTCCAGGTAGGCCTCGGCCTGATCCTTGCTGTTGAGGGCGAAGAGCAGGTAGGTGGTGGCAACGTCGGCAGCAGGGGAGCCCTGGGTGGCGTGTGCCCAGTCGCACACATAGAGCTGGCCGTCGTCGCCGACGATGACGTTGGAGGGGTTGAAGTCGCCGTGGCAGACCTTGAACTCCTTGGTCATGCCGTCCAGACGCTCCTGAAGGTTGTAGCGCGTGGTGGCATTGAGCTGATCAAGGCTGTCGATCATGCGGGCGAACTTGTCGCGCTGACGGTTGAGCAGCGGGGAGGTGTAGCCGTGGATCTCGATTTGGAGGTCGACGAACATCTCGAGATACTCACCAAAGCGCTGGGGCTCGGCAGTCATCTTCTCGGCAAGGGTGGTGCCCGGAACCTTCTCGGTCACGAGCGCCCAGCCGTTGGCGTTCTCGAGCTGGGAAACCTCGAGAGCCTTGGGGCTGCGGATGCCGCACTCATTGATGCGGGCAAGATTCAAAGCCTCGTTGAACACGTCGGAGACAGGCTTGGTCTCGTTAAAGACCTTGACAATCTTGTCGCCCAGGTCGTAAACGACCTTGTTGCCACGGCGGACGAGCTCGGTCTTGGAATCGGGTAGCAGCATGGTTGCATCCTTTCAACGATGCGATAGAAGCGACGGCGGGGGTGTGTGAAACACCCGTGCACCCCCGCCGTTAAAAACCGTGCTAAAACTAGCAGACGGCGTAGTCCTGAGGCTCGCGGCCGTAGTAGGCGTCCAGGTAGAGCTCCTTGATCTCGCTCATGAGCGGGTAGCGCGGGTTGGCGCCGGTGCACTGGTCGTTGAATGCCTGCTCGGTCATCTCGTCGAGGGTGTCGAGGAAGTACTGCTCGTCAACACCGTAGTCGGCGATGGTCTTCTTGACACCGATGAAGTCCTTGAGCTCCTCGAGCTTCGTGATGAAGTTCTCGAAGACCTCCTTGTCGTCCTTGCCCTCGATGCCGCAGTACTTGGCCATCTCGGCGTAGTTGTGCAGCGCGTTGGGGTAAGGATACTGGGAGAACGTGCCCATCTTGACGGGAGCCTCGGCGGCGTTGTAGCGCATAACGCGGGTCAGGATGACGGCGTTGGCGAGGCCGTGGGGCAGGTGATGGAAGGCGCCGAGCTTGTGAGCCATGGAGTGGTTGAGGCCCAGGAAGGCGTTGGCGAAGGCCATACCGGCCATGCAGGAGGCGTTGTGCATCTCCTCGCGGGCATGCGGGTCCTTGGCGCCGTTCGTGAAGCTGGAGGGCAGGTTCTCGAAGACGAGCTTAGCAGCGCGCTCGGAGAGGCCCTTGGTGTAGTCGGAAGCCATGATGGAGACATAGGACTCGATGGCGTGGGTCATGACGTCGATGCCGGAGGCAGCGGTCAGGCCGCGCGGGGCGGTCATGCAGTTGTCGGCGTCGACGATAGCCATGTTGGGGAGCAGCGCGTAGTCGGCGAGCGGCCACTTGATGCCGGTCTCCTTGTCGGTGATGATGGCGAACGGCGTGCACTCGGAGCCGGTACCCGAAGAGGTCGGGACGGCGACGAAGTAGGCCTTCTTGCCCATCTCGGGGAAAGTGAAGATACGCTTGCGGATGTCCATGAAGTCCATGGCCATGTCCTCAAACTTGCACTCGGGGTGCTCGTACATCATCCACATGATCTTGCCGGCGTCCATAGCGGAGCCACCGCCGACGGCGATGATCACGTCAGGCTCAAAGAGAGCCATCTGCTTGGCGCCGCGACGTGCGCACTGCAGCGACGGATCGGGCTCGACGTCGTAGAAGCAGTCGTGGGCGATGCCCATCTCGTCGAGCTTGGCCTCGATGGCGCGGGTGTTGCCATTCTTGAAGAGGAACTGGTCGGTGACGATGAAGGCGCGCTTCTTGCCCATGACGGTACCGAGCTCGTCGAGGGCGACGGGCGTGGAACCCTTCTTGAAGTAGACCTTCTCGGGAGCGCGGAACCACAGCATGTTCTCACGGCGCTCGGCCACAGTCTTAACGTTGATCAAGTGCTTCACCCCAACGTTCTCGGAGACGGAGTTGCCGCCCCAGGAGCCGCAGCCCAGGGTCAGAGACGGCTTCATGCCAAAGTTGTACAGGTCACCGATGCCGCCGTGCGAAGACGGGGTGTTGATGACGATACGGCAGGCCTTCATGACGTGCTCGAACAGGCTGATCTTCTCGGCCTGGGCGGGGTGCACGTACAGAGAGGCGGTGTGGCCCGGGCCACCGGCGAGCACCAGGTGCTCGGCCTTGTCGACGGCCTCCTGGAAGTCCTTGGCGTGGTACATGGCCAGGACCGGGGAGAGCTTCTCGTGGGAGAACTCCTCCTTGGCGGGGTCGGTGGAGGTGACCTCGGCGATCAGGATCTTGGTCTTGGCGGGAACCTCGATGCCGGCGAGCTCGGCGATCTTGGCGGCAGCCATGCCGGGGATGCGGTGATCGAGGGCGCCGTTCTTGAACATGGCGGCACGCAGGGCCTCCATCTCGGCACCCTGCTTGACGAAGTAGCAGCCACGCTTCTGGAACTCGGCCTTGACCTGGTCATAGATGGTGTCGATGACGGTCACGGACTGCTCGGAAGCGCAGATCATGCCGTTGTCGAAGGTCTTTGAGTGGATGATGGAGTTGACGGCGAGCAGCACGTCGGCGGTGTCGTCGATGACGACCGGGGTGTTACCGGCGCCAACGCCCAGGGCGGGCTTGCCCGAGGAGTAGGCGGCCTTGACCATGCCCGGGCCACCGGTGGCGAGGATGATGTCGACGTCGCGCATGACCATGTTGGTCAGCTCGATGGAGGGGACATCGACCCAGCCGATGATGCCCTCGGGGGCACCGGCCTTGACGGCGGCGTCAAGCACGAGCTTAGCGGCGGCGATGGTGCACTTGGCGGCAGCCGGGTGCGGGGAGATGATGATGGCGTTGCGGGTCTTCAGGCTGATCAGCGTCTTGAAGATCGCAGTGGAGGTGGGGTTGGTCGTCGGGATGACGGCGCCCACGATGCCGATGGGCTCGGCGATCTTGGTGATGCCGTAGGCCTCGTCGCGCTCCAGGACACCACAGGTCTTGGTGTTCTTGTAAGCGTTGTAGATGTACTCTGCGGCGTAGTGGTTCTTGATGACCTTGTCCTCAAGAACGCCGCGGCCGGTCTCCTCGATGGCCATCTTCGCCAACGGGATACGAGCCTTGTTGGCGGCCATGGCGGCCTCATAGAAGATCTTGTCGACCTGCTCCTGCGTGTACGTAGCAAAAAGCGCCTGGGCCTCTCGCATCTGAGCGAGCTTAGCCTCAAGCGCCTCTACGTTGTCCACAATTGCGGGAGTAGTGTTTTCCGGTGACTTTTTCACCATTTGTGTCTCCTTGCGATCGGAGATTTACCCTACGAGATGCATGATAGCAAGAAATAATTCGGCGAACGGTCAGATTCCCGTAAAAGACAAACTAAAACGCTTCAATCAAATGAACCGTTTCAACTAAATCTATCTGCCCAATGCATCGCCCCGCTCATTGGGGACAGACTTACATGAGTGCTTTCACTCATTGGGGACAGACATGGATTTGCGATTTTGCCGTTCTGGGCCTGTTTTTGGCGCGGATTGGCTATAAATAGGTCACAGACTCAGCATTTCGCGTTCCTTCTCTCCTTTTAGGTGTTGCCTGTACGGCTTTGAAAGGAGAGACCATGCCCCGATGCGCCCGCGAAATTTCGCTCACCGGCTATTACCACGTCTTTGACCGCGGCAACTCCAAACAGATCATTTTTGAAGACGACTCCGACCGGTATCGTTTCTTATCGGACATCTCGGACAGGTTCGCGTGCCATGACGTGGCGGTGTTGGCCTGGTGCCTTATGGACAACCACTTCCATTTGATGGTTGATGATCCATTTGACAACCTTTCAAAGGCAATGCAGTGCGCGCTGACGGCCTATGCCAAGTATTTCAATGCGAAAACAGGAAGAACGGGCCACCTGTTTGATAATCGCTATTCGCGGGTCGCGGTCGAGTCGGACACGCAGGCGGTGCAGTTACTCGATTATATCCATCTCAATCCTGTGAAAGGCGCGCTCGGCTCGCTCGATTCGTACCGCTGGTCAAGCTTCAAGGCATATCAACTGGGCTACGATCCCTTTGATATCTGCGATGCGGCCCCTATGCTCGATATTGTCGGGGGTTCCCGTCGCTATTGCGAGCATATCGAGGAAGTCGCCGGACGAATCTGGTCAGTGGAGATTCTTCCGCGCCGACGGATCCCCGATGAGGATGCTCTTGTCGTCGCGCGCGAAGTCCTGCCGAGCATAGATCCTGCGCTGCTCAAGGCCCTGCCACGCCCCGAACGCGATGTCTGTCTGCTAAGGCTCAGGCGGGCCCATCTCACGGTCAAGCAAATTGCCCGCATCACCGGTATCGGCGCTACAAGCGTGACCAAGGCCACTGCAGGCTGGAACGAGGCGGCCTGAAGTATGGATTGGGGCCGATCGATGCACTGTGAGCTTAGGAAAGCACTCATCTAAGTCTGTCCCCAATGCGTGAAAAAACTCATCTAAGTCTGTCCCCAATGAGTGTATGTCCCCAATGAGTGCAAAAAGGCGCCCTCCGTAGGGGAGGACGCCTTTGGTAAGTTCTATGTGAACGCGAGGTCTTTGACCCGGAGAGTCCGAGGTACTTGTTGGTAAGACCTTATTTAGGAGCGCGCAACCTTGCCGGACTTGAGGCAGGTGGAGCAAACGTTCATCTTGCGACGGTGACCGTCGACGACGACGTAGACGCGCTGGATGTTGGGGCGGAACTTACGGTTGGTGACGCGGTGAGAGTGGCTGATGGAGCGACCGGCAACGGGGTGCTTACCGCAAACTTCGCAAACTTTGGACATAACTGACCCTCCTTGGGCGACAAACGAACATGTCGCGTTAACAAACAAGCCTGAACTATAGCACAGAAGCAGCTCCCTGTGCGTAATCTACACAGAGATATGTCTCTTTTGGCGATAGTGCCCACGCCACGGCCCTGGACGTAGATCCGATTTGCGTGCAGCAGAGGGGATTATGCCAGCTCGCAACAAGGTTTTCAAGCTCGTCCCACAAATATATATAGGTTTATTGAGCGTAGGGCTCCTTTTACGGATTGCTCTGTATTTATGCTCGCAATTAAGCTCAAGGATGGCTACACTATCACTTGACCATTAAAGGGGTACGAGATACCCACATGGAATCACATAGCTGCCAAAGAGCAGCCCTTCCTGTGGGTGTCTGGTCCGCTTTAAGCGGTCGGGCATCTATTTTTTTGACTGTGTCAGCAGTCAAGACATGTGAGGAAGGAGATCGATGGGCACGACTTCCCCCAAGGCGGTCATCATGGACGAGACCGCCGTCAATCGAGCGATGACCCGCATCGCGCACGAGATTCTCGAGCGCAACGAGGGCTGTGAAGACCTCGCTCTGGTCGGCATCGTCACGCGCGGCGACCTTCTGGCAAAGAAGCTTGCCGAGGAGATCAAGGAGATCGAGGGCGTCGAAGTTCCGCTCGGCAGCCTCGACATCAGCTTCTACCGCGATGACTATGCGACCAATTTCGCTCCCGCGATCCACGCTACTAACATTCCCTTCAGCGTCGACGGCAAACGCATCGTGCTGGTGGACGACATCCTGTATACGGGCCGTACCATCCGCGCCGCTCTTGACGCCGTCATGGACCTGGGTCGTCCGAGCCGCATCGAGCTGGCGGTCCTCGTCGACCGCGGCCACCGTGAGCTCCCCATCTCGCCGGACTTTGTCGGCAAGAACGTTCCCTCGTCGCATGAGGAGAACGTGCACCTATATATGAAGGAAGTCGACGGCCACACCGCCGTCGAGATTAACGACGTCGCGCCGGGTTCCCACGTGGGCTCCGCGCCGCTGGGAGGTGAGTAGTACCGTGGCGTTCAACCATAAGCACCTGATCGACATTACCGAGTACTCCGAAGAGGATATCAAGCTCATCCTCGAGACCGCCAAGGCGTTCTCCGAGGTCAACGAGCGTGCGATCAAGAAGGTCCCCACGCTCAAGGGCAAGACCATCGTCAACATGTTCAACGAGCCCTCGACGCGCACCCGTAGCTCCTTCGAGCTTGCCGAGAAGCGTCTTTCGGCCGACAGCCTCAACTTTGGCGGCTCCTCGACCTCTACGGTCAAGGGCGAGAGCCTCGTCGACACCGTCGAGACCCTTAACGCCTATAAGATCGACTGCATCGTCGTGCGCGATAAGCACGCCGGTGCTCCCTACATCGTCACGCAGAACTCGCCCGCGAGCGTCATCTGCGCCGGCGACGGCAAGCACAACCATCCCACGCAGGCCCTGCTCGACCTGTACACCATCTGGGAGCATAAGGGCGACTTCCACGGTCTGAAGGTCGCCGTCGTCGGCGATATCGCCCACTCCCGCGTCTGCGGTTCGCTGATCCCCGCCCTTAAGATTATGGGCTGCGAGACCTACGCCGTCGCCCCCGGCACGCTGCTGCCGCCGGCGCCCGAGGTCCTGGGCTGCGACCACGTGACGAGCGACCTCGATTCCGTCCTGCCCGAGCTGGACGTCGTCTACATGCTGCGCGTGCAGCAGGAGCGCCTCGAGGGTGCCCCGTTCCCGACTATTCGCGAGTACCACAAGCTCTTCGGCCTGACCAAGGACCGCGAGAAGCTCATGAAGCCCGATGCAATCATCTGCCACCCGGGCCCCATCAACCGCGGCGTCGAGTTCGATTCCTATATGGCCGACCACCCGCAACGCTCCGTCATCCTGGAGCAGGTCTACGCCGGTATCTGCGTGCGTATGGCTATCCTGTATCTGCTGCTTGGAGGTGCCGATAATGGCCTTGCTTCTTAAGAATGCTCACGTCGTCGACCCGTCCGTCGAGCTTGACGGTGTCGTTGACGTCCTGATTGACGGCGACAAGATCGCCGAGGTCGGCGAGAATCTCGCCGTCGAGGGAGCCGAGGTCCGCGACCTTTCCGGCAAGTACCTCGTCCCCGGCCTGGTGGATATGCACGTTCACCTTCGCGAGCCCGGCTACGAGGTCAAAGAGGACATCGAGAGCGGCACCCGCGCAGCTGCCAAGGGCGGCTTTACCGGCGTGTGCGCCATGCCCAACACCGACCCCGTCACCGATAACGGCACCGTCGTGGAGTTCGTCAAGTCCCGCGCTGCTGAGGTCGGTCACTGCCGCGTCTATCCGTCGGGCGCCATGACCCGCGGTCTTAAGGGCGAGGCCATGTCCGAGATGGGCGATATGGTCGCCCACGGCGCCGTCGCCTTCACCGATGACGGTCGCGGCGTGCAGGGCGCGGGCATGCTCCGTCGCTGCATGGACTACGGCAAGATGTTCGGCAAGGTCTTTATGAGCCACTGCCAGGACGAGGACCTGGTCGGCCACGGCCAGATCAACGAGGGCAAGGTCTCGACCCGTCTGGCCCTCGAGGGCTGGCCGGCGGCAGGCGAGGAGCTGCAGATCGCTCGCGATATCGAGATCGCCAAGCTGACCGGTGCAAAGCTGCATATCCAGCACATCTCCACCGCGCATGGCCTGGAGCTCGTGCGTGCCGGTAAGGCCGCTGGCGTTCAGGTTACCTGCGAGGCCACCCCGCACCATATGTTCCTGACCGAGAACGACCTGGACGAGACCTACAACACCTCGCTCAAGGTCAATCCGCCGCTGCGTACCGAGGAGGATGCCGAGGCCATCCGTCAGGGCGTAATCGACGGCACCGTCGACGTTATCGTCACCGATCACGCTCCCCACACCCCGTGGGAGAAGGCCCGCGAGTTCGAGCTTGCGCCCTTTGGTATGATCGGCCTCGAGACCTCGCTGTCGCTCGTACTCACCGAGCTGGTCAACACGGGCAAGATGAGCATGGACCGCATGGTCGAGCTCATGGCCATCAAACCGCGTGAGATCCTGGGCCTCGACCAGGTTCAGGTCAAGGCGGGCTCCGTTGCCGACCTGACTGTCTTCGACGCGTCTGCCACCTGGACGGTCGGCGAGGACGGCTACGAGTCGCGCGCCGAGAACTCCGGTTTTGCCGGCCGCACGCTCACCGGTCGTGCCACCGATGTATTTGTCGGTGGCAAGCAGACGCTCGCCGACGGCTGCATCTGCTAGCATAGCCTTATCGCTTTTGTGCGCGGCGCCCTTGCGGTGCCGCGCTTTCTGTTCGTTTAGACCATGCAACCGCATGGGGGATTGGAGCGTCTATGCCCACACCTTCCACTGCACGCATGCACGACTTCGAGGTCGTCTCGAACCGGGAGATCGCCGACGGCATCTTCTCGCTCGTCATCTCGGCCCCCAAGCTTGCAAGTGCGCTCAAGCCCGGTCAGTTTGTGAACATCGCCGTCCCCGGCGATGCGTCTTCTCTGCTTCGTGTGCCCTTGAGTTTCTACCGCGCCGACGCCGAGGCTGGCACCGTCGAGCTGTGGTACGCCGTCGTGGGCGACGATACCCGCCGTTTGTCCCAGATGGGCCCTGGCTCCACCTCTAACCTGTTGGGCCCCGGTGGCCGTGGCTGGATGGTACCCGAGGGCACCAGGAAGGCACTGCTCGTCGCCGGTGGCATCGGCGTTCCGCCTGTGCTGTGTCTTGCCGGCATGCTTGCCGAGCAGGGTGTTGATGTGGACGTGTGCCTGGGCTTTGGCACCGCTTCCAAAGTCGTGGGTGTCGATGAGTTCCGCGCGCTGGGCGCCACGGTTAACGTGTGCACCGACGACGGTTCGCTCGGCACGCACGGTTTTTGCACCGATCCTGCCGCAGAACTGCTTGGCGAGGGCGGCTACGACTACGTGGCCAGCTGCGGCCCCGCCGTCATGATGAAGAAAGTCGCCGCCGCTGCCGCTGAGGCCGGTGCGTACTGCGAGGTGTCGCTCGAGCGCATGATGAGCTGCGGCTTTGGCGCCTGCAACACCTGCAATGTCGAGACGGTCGACGGTATGAAGGGCGCCTGCATGTGCGGCCCCGTGTTCGATGCTTCCAAGGTGGTGGTCTTCTAGTGGGTACCGTGAACATGGCCGTCGATTTCGGCGGCGTCAAGATGCAGAACCCCATCAACACCGCAGCCGGTACCTTCGGCTACGGTTGGCAGTTCCAGAATTTCTTCGATGTTTCCCAGCTGGGCGCCATTACCACCAAGGGCTGTGCCGCCGAGCCCTGGCCGGGCAACCCTGCGCCTCGCATGGCCGAGATTCCTGGCGGTATGATCAACTCCGTGGGACTGCAGAACCCCGGTGTCGCCGCCTTTGCCCGTGAGTCCGGCCCGTGGCTCGAGCAGCTGTCCAAGGACGGTTGCCAGGTCATTTGCCAGGTTGCCGGGCACTCCGTTGACGAGTTTGTCCGCGCACTCGAGATGTATGTCGAGCTGTGCCCCTGGGCTGCCGGCTACGAGATCAACGTGAGCTGCCCTAATATCGCCGCCGGCGGTGCCGCCATGGGCTCCACGCCCGAGGGCGCCTCTTCCGTTATGGCTGCTTGCCGCAAGGTGACCGATAAGCCGCTGTTCGTGAAGATGGCGCCGGTCAACGTCGCCGAGATCGCCAAGGCCCTCGAGGCTGCCGGCGCCGACGGCCTTTCGGTCATCAATTCCATCCAGGGCATGGCCATTGACGTGCACACCCGCAAGTCCCGCGTTGCCAAACCCAAGGGCGGCCTTTCGGGTCCACTGTGCCACCACATCGCCGTTCGCATGGTCTGGGAGGTCGCTCAGGCCGTCGATATCCCCATCAACGGTGTCGGCGGCGTCATGACGGGCGAGGATGCGGCCGAGTTTATCCTGGCTGGCGCTACCTGCGTGTCGGTCGGCATGGCCAACTTCGTCGATCCGTGCGCCTCGCTCAAGATCGCGCACGAGCTCGAGGCCTGGGCGGAGTCCCAGGGCGTGAAGGACATCAACGAGCTGGTAGGTGCTTTCGAATGCTAGAGACCGATGCCCGCGACCGCGTTATCGTCGCCCTCGACTGCGACCGTGAGCGTGCGCTCGAGCTCGCCCACGAGCTTTCTGGTCATGCCGCTTGGCTCAAGGTCGGCATGACGCTCTATTACGCTGAGGGCCCCGAGATCGTCAAGACCTTTAAGGACCTTGGCTTTAAGGTCTTCCTCGACCTTAAGTTCCATGACATTCCGCATCAGGTGCGCGGCGCTGCCCGCTCGGCCTCGCTTGCCGGTGCCGACCTGCTTTCGGTCCACGGCCTGGGCTCGGGTACTATGCTCGCTGCCTGCCGCGAGGGTGCCGAGGAGGCGCGTGAGGACCGCGCCAAGCTCGTCGCCATCACCGTGCTCACGAGCATGAATCAGGATGCCTTGAGCGAGATCGGCGTCGAGTCTCCCGTGGCCGAGGAGGCCGCCCGCTTGGCAAAGCTTGCTCAGGCCAATGGCATCGATGGCATCGTGTGCTCACCGATGGAGGCTCACGACATGCGTGAGCTGCTGGGTCCTGATGCCCTGATCGTGACTCCGGGTGTGCGTCCGGTGGGTGCCGCCCTTGGTGACCAGTCCCGCGTGGCGACGCCTTCCCAGGCTATCGAGCGTGGCGCAAGCCACATTGTGGTGGGCCGTCCCATCACCGGTGCCGACGATCCGGTTGCCGCCTTTGACGCCATCGTCGCCGAGCTGGTCGAAAACGTCGCGTAAAAGATTCCCCTAAGTCACCACTTTTGGGTCTCATTAGCACAAAATAGCCCCTGTGCCTGCGCAAACTTTCCCATCCTTTGTGTGGAATCGCAGGTCAGGGGCTTAACTTTGGGCGCAGTATATTGCACTTTTTGCGGGTATCGTCTAACCTATGGAGCCGCGATTAGGCTTTTTGTGCGTTCTACGTGCTAAAATGCCAATTATTGAATCAGATATAACCCAACTATTTGGAGGTACGAATGGCACTCCCTCAGCTTACCGACGAGCAGCGCAAGCAGGCTCTTGAGAAGGCTGCTGCCGCACGTCACGCCCGCGCTGAGCTTCGCGAGCAGATCAAGAAGGGCGAGAAGTCCCTCGAGTCCGTGCTCAACTCCGATGACCCCATCGCTTCCCGCATGAAGGTTTCCACCCTCATCGAGTCTCTCCCCGGTTATGGCAAGGCCAAGGCCGCCAAGATCATGGAGGAGCTCGGTATCTCCGCTACTCGTCGCGTCCAGGGCCTCGGTGTCCGTCAGCGCGAGCAGCTCCTCGAGCAGCTGACCAAATAAGTGAGCGCTCAGGATTCCAAGCTCTTTGTGATTTCTGGACCGTCAGGCGCAGGCAAGGGTACGCTCGTCACTCGTGTGCGCGAGCGCCGCTCGAACCTGGGTCTGACGGTTTCGGCTACCACGCGAGCACCACGCAAAGGTGAGGTCGACGGCGTCAACTACTTTTTTCTGACGCGCGAGGAGTTCGACCGCCGCGTGGCAAACGGTGAGTTTGTTGAGTGGGCCGAGGTCCACGGTAACTGCTACGGCACGTTGGTGAGCGAGGTCACATCCAAGCTCGCCTCGGGCTCGTCTCTGATTTTGGAGATCGATGTCCAGGGCGCCCTGCAGGTGAAGGAGCGTTTCCCCGAGGCCGTGCTGATCTTTATCAAGCCGCCTTCGCTTGAGGTGCTCCGCGAGCGTCTAGTCGGTCGCGGTACCGAGACGCCCGAGACGATTGAGCTGCGTATGGCAAACGCCGCCGATGAGCTTGCCCTTGCCGACCGCTACGACGACGTCGTGGTGAATGACGATCTCGACCGCGCGACCGATGAGCTCGTTCGCGTTCTCGATATGCATGAAAGGATCTGAGGTCCGTGTCCGTTGTAAAGCCTTGCATTGACGATCTTCTGGAGAAGACCGATCACAACCGCTTCCTGCTCGCTTCGCTTGCCTCCAAGCGCGCCTGCGACATCAATAGCATGCTGCGTGGCCAGCACAACCGCGTGCTTGCCGTCCAGGATGTCGATGACATCACCATCGGGCTTTCCGGTGCCGATACCATCTCGATGGCTATGGACGAGATTGTCGACGGCGACATCTCTTACGACGAGGCCCGTTACGAGAAGGCGCTCGGCCACAAGGTTGCTGAAGCCTAAATGGCGGCTCGCGTCTGCCTAGTCCACTATCACGAGGTTGGGCTGAAGGGCAAGAACCGCGCACATTTTGAGCATATCCTCATGGATAATATCAAGGCGGCCTTGGCCGCCTTTTCCGTGAACGCCGTGTCTCGAATTTCCGGTTATATCCTCGTGACCTTTAACGAGCATCAGGCCGACGAGGCGGCGCGTGTCAT
>UQTN01000024.1 GCA_900543945.1 uncultured Collinsella sp.
TCGACATGTCCGACCCGGAGGCCTATTCGCAGTACGACTGGTCGCTCTACGGCACTGTGATCAACTGCGGCGCATACACGGCTGTCGATAAGGCCGAGACCCCCGAGGGCCGCGCCATAGCCTGGAAGGCCAACGCGACGGGGCCGGCGCTGCTCGCCCGCACCTGCGCCGGGCACGGGATAACCCTGGTCCACGTGTCCTCCGACTACGTCTTCGACGGCGCCGCGGAGGTCCACACCGAGGACGAGCCGTTCTCCCCGCTGTCCGTCTACGGCCAGACCAAGGCCGCCGGCGACATCGCCGTGGCCGGGTGCCCGCGCCACTACATCATGCGCTCCAGCTGGGTCATCGGCGAGGGCCACAACTTCGTCAAGACCATGAAGGGGCTGTCCGACCGCGTCGCCGACCCCGAGGACGGGCTCGAGCAGGTCACGGTCGTGGACGACCAGCTGGGACGCCTGACCTTCACGCGCGACATGGCCGAGGCCATCTTCCACGTGCTGGGGACGCACGCCCCCTACGGCACCTACGACTGCACCGGCTCCGGCGCCGTCAAGAGCTGGGCCGATATCGCCCGCGCCGTCTTCGAGGCCGCCAACGGCAACGGCGAGAAGGTCGTGCCGGTATCGACCGCCGACTACTACGCGAACGCCGAGGGCCCCATCGCCCCGCGCCCGGTCCACTCCGCGCTCGACCTGTCCAGGCTCGAGTCGGTCGGGTTCCACATGCCCGACTGGGAGGAAGAGCTGGGGGAGTACATCAAGACGCTCTAGCCGCTATTAACTTTTCGAGAGTAAAAGCCGCCGCTTGTTAACGGCGGCTTTTCTTATGCCTGGTGAATAGCCCCGCTGCAACAAGGGCGGAGGTCGCCAGACTCACTGCAAGCCCCGCAAGGGCGCCCGGAGTCTTGTAGGTCATCACGATTCTATTCGCGCCTTTCTGCATGTTCAGGGATGACAAGCCCTTATCGGCGGCGGGCGTTAGTTCTGCGGCGGTTCCGTTTACCGTTACGTTCCAGCCCTCATCGTACGGAACGCTCAGCAGCAGGTTGCCGTCGTCCTTGGCGGTATACTCGCCTTCGATTCTTCCGTCCTCAAAAACCGTCGGAATAAACTCGCTCGTCTTAAGCTCGCTAATAATCTGCTCGAAAACGTCCAGATTGAGGGCGCAAAAGACCGGCTCATTGTCTTGGGGCATGTCTGTATAGCCCTCTGCGACTCCGATTGACACCGTATGCTGGCTCGGGGCGTCCGATGCATCCGCAATCTGGCGGATATTATTGTCGAATCTCCAGGCTTCGTTATTGATTGATCGCTGATCGATGGTGAGGGCGACGGGCCAATAGCTTCCGGCGCTCGTATCTTTATTGATGTAGAGGTATCCGATGGAGCCTGCCGGCAGGGTAACGCTCCATTGCTTTAGACTCTCGCCATCCTCCGTCTTTGCGGCCTCGATTTTGGTATAGAGCTCGACCTTACGACCCAGTATTTTGCTGTACAGGTCGTTCTGCTTTTCGAAGGGGTTTTCGCCCTCTAATGTGCTGTTTTGGATATCGTTCGAAGCCGTGATGCCTACACTGAGCGCATAGGGATTCTCGTAGACCGCGGTTGCGGATTCGGGCTGATTCGCCTTTGCCATTACATAACCCGCGGGAGCTTGCTCGGCGATGGCATACTTGACTCCTAGCAGGGCATCAACGGCAAGAATGGGCTCGGCATAACGGGTCGAGAATTCGCCGACGCTGCTGTAACCAAGGGAGTTGAGCAATGCAATTGCCTGCGGGTTATTGGCGGACGAATAAGAAGATAGCTGGTTATACCCTAGTGCCAGGCCTTCGTTTAGAGCGGCACTATCGGCTCGTGTGGTTGTACGATCGATGCGGTAGAACGGAGCTGAATCCCGTTCTGTAGTGGTAGCGATCGTGTTGGTTGCGGTGGCTACATAGGCCCTGTTGGTATTTTCGGAATAGCCCGCGTAGAGCTGGTTCCATACTACATGAGCGTTGGCAAACAGTTCAATAGCGGTGAGCGCCAGGAGTGGCAAGATGACGGCGGGGCGATAGGCTTGGCGCAATTTAGGTTGATCCTTGAGGATCTGCAGGGTATAGCCCGCAGCCCACAGCGCAAAGAAGCTCAGCAAAAAAGCCGTGCGCGAGTAGAAGCCGTTGGGAACGCGCATGCCGCACCAGATGTACTCGAGCGGGCTCAAAACGGAGCTTGCGACCAGGATTATCGTGACGACGAGTGTCGCGATGCGCGTCTTGATTGAAACCGTGCGGTTAACCAGCAGACTCACCGCAAGCAGCATCATGATGATGCCGCAATAGAACTGCGGTGTGCTTTCGTTGCTTACCCACATGCAGGGAAGAAAGCCCCTGATGAGCGACTTGAGGCTGGTTTTAAGTAGGGGGCCGAGTGCCAGAACGGGTCCGCCCCTGGACATGGCAAGGATGGTCGGCAAAAAGGTCCAGGCGGACAGAAGCAGTCCAAGCGCGATAGCCCCGGCGAATCGCAGGGCGCGATCGAGCGTGAGCTTCCAGCTAAATCCTTCTTCTGCAACATAATCGACAAATTCGACCAATACGAAGATGCAGAGAAACAGGATGCTGATGTAGGCCGTATACCAGCAGAACATGACATTGAGCGCCGTTGCGATGACGAGGCGGATCATGCGCCGCCTGCGGATGAGCTCGCGGCATCCGTAGGCGCAGATGGGCAGCAGGATCAGACAATCGATCCAGAGCGGGTTGCGAAGGTTGCTGATGGTCCAGCTGCAAAATGTGAACGAAAGGGAAAGCAGGAATGCTGCGGGCTTTGACAGGTCAAAGCGCTTTTGCACATACCAAGCGGTGCTGATGTGGATGCAGCCCAGTTTGAGCGCGGTTATGGCAAATATGAAGAGCGTCAGCTTGTCTGCGGGAAACAGCGCGCAGAGCAGGTTGAAGGGGCTGGCGAGGTAGTAGCTATAGAGCCCCCATGTGTTCATGCCGAGTCCTTGCGAGAAGGAATAGCGAAGGTTTGCCTCTCCTAAAAGGACGCGGCGAAACCACGCGAAGAAGTCGATGTATTGGTATTTGAGATCGTTGGTGAGAAACGAGTTGTCGCCAAAGGGGTAGACATGCCCTGCCGCTGCAAGTGCGACAAAGAGTGCGACGGAAAACGTGAAGCAGGCGGCGTAGAACGCCACATTCTTGAGCGTGCTGTTATTGGGCCGTGTCATCAGATTCCTCGTTGGACTCTCGGATGATATAGATGGGGCGGCGCTTGGCCTCCAAGTAGGCTTTTGCCAGGTACTCGCCAATGATTCCCAGGCACAGGAGCTGCATGCCGCCAAACAGCGTTATGAGGCAGGCGAGCGACGGCCATCCGCCGACGGGGTCACCCCAGACTGGCGTCTTTACCAGGATGACGACAAATCCAACAATAGCGATGAGACAGAAAACGATGCCCGTAAGAGCGGCAATGGAGAGCGGTGCGGTGGAAAACGCGACAATGCCATCGATGGAATAGAGAAGGAGCGTGAAGAAGCTCCATTTGGTCTCGCCCGCAACGCGATTAATGTTTACGTAGGGGAGCCATTTTGTTTTAAAACCGACCCATCCGTAAATGCCCTTGGAGAATCGGTTGTATTCGCCCATGGAAACGATGGCGTCGACCATGGGCCGTTTCATAAGTCGAAAGTCGCGTGCGCCATCGACGATGTCAGCATTGGAAATGCGGTTGATGATCTTGTAAAACATGCGGGCGAAGAATGATCTGATGGGAGGCTCGCCTTCGCGGGTGGTCCTGCGCGTAGCGACGTTGTCATAGTCTTCGGTTTGCAAGATTTCGTACATCTGCGGCAGGAGCGAGGGTGGATCCTGCATGTCGGCGTCCATGGTAGCGACATAGTCGCCCTTGGCGTGCTGGAGTCCAGCGTACAATCCCGCCTCCTTGCCAAAGTTTCTCGAGAAGGAGTACCACCGAATGGCGTACGGATGCATCGCGGCAGCTTCTTCTTTCATTACAGAAAGCGTTGCGTCCTTTGACCCATCATCGATAAGAATCGCTTAAAAGGATATGTTGGAATCGATTTTTGCCATGCTGCAGGCAACGCAATCGAGCTCCTTGAGGAAGATCGGGAGCGACTCCTGCTCGTTGTAGCACGGCACGACAATAGAAATGAGCGGCATGCGATTTACCTCGCGTTATTCTCGGCGCCGAAGCAGCTATTGCAGTCGTATGTGTTGTACACGTTGACCTCCCACTGCTTACGCTCAACCTTTGCAACGGAATCGAGGATAAGGCCCGTTGCGAGGCTCAGGCCACATAAGAACATAAACGACGCGGCGAGCATGGCGGTGGGGAAGCGCGGAACGAGGCCGGTCTGGAAATACTCGACAACGATGGGCATGCCCAGGGCGAGGCCGATCACCGCAAACAGAAGCGCGACGAGGCTGAAGAACTTTAGAGGGCGGTAGTCCTTGAACAGCGTACCGATCATCGCGACGACTTTAATGCCGTCGCTCACGGTATTGAGCTTGGACTCGGAGCCTTCCGGACGGTCGCGGTACTCGATGGGCACATCTTTGATGCGCCAGCGGTGGTCGACGGCGTGGATCGAGAGCTCGGTTTCGATCTGGAAGCCCTCGGAAAGCACAGGGAAGGTTTTAACGAACGGGCGGCTCATGGCGCGGTAGCCGGTCATGACATCATCGAAGCTGTAGCCATAGATCCACTTGATCATGGCGCGGACCAGATTGTTGCCAAAGCCGTGGAAAGCACGCTTGTTTTCCTCGGCGTAGGTGCCGTTGGAAAGGCGGTCGCCTACGGTCATGTCGGCCGTGCCGTTAAGGATGGGCTCGCAGAGGGCCTTGGCCGCCTCGGCGGGGTAGGTGTCGTCTCCGTCGACCATCAGGTAGCAATCGGCGTCGATATCGCGAAACATCTGGCGGCACACGTTACCCTTTCCCTGACGGGGCTCAAAGCGGACCGTGGCGCCGTGTTCGGTGGCGATGTGTGAGGTGTCGTCCGACGAGTTGTTGTCATAGACATAGACCGTCGCTTGCGGAAGCTCGCGGTGAAAGTCGTCGATGACTTTTCCGATAGTGACCGCCTCGTTGTAGCAGGGGATAATAACGGCAATCGTTTGCTCGGCCATAAATGTTCCTTTGGTCGCGTACAATCGAATCGTTTGTTACATGGTTAGGATGGACGCATTGATTCGACAGTTCAAGTTTTCAGACGTGGCGCGTGCTGTTTTGCTGGTTGCAGCAAGCATCGTTACGGTGACGTATTGTAGTGGTTCCTTCGACCTGTTTCCATCGGTCTTGGCATGCGTTGCGATAATCGCATCATTGGTTTGCTTCAATAAGTTGGGGTGCAGGGATTTCGCATTTCCTTCTCTTTTTGGCCGAGTTTGCTGCCTGGTACTTTCTCTTGTATTTTCGCTTGTTCTTGTGCTGGGCGCACATATTGTCGTGGCAGAACCGGTGATTGCCGGCGGGATTTACGAGAATTATATTGAGTCGTATTCCGCGCTTGATGTTGTTGCCTTTTGCGTTATGTCGGCGTTGGTCTTTTGGGTCTTATCGGCTCTCGTTCAGCTGTCTAGCTGTTTCTGCTGCTGTGGTTACGGCGAAGACACGTTGCGGGCGGATGGTGGCTGTTCGTCCATTCGAGTCCCGTCCGTTGCGGTTCGCGCCCTAGTGATATTTCTTTTGTATCTGCCGTTCTTCCTGAGGTATTGTCCCGGCCTGTTTTTTGGCGACACCTTCTCGTCATTTGCGCAGATTATGGGGTGGAATCCTTTGAGCAACCATCATCCGGTTGCATTCACCATGATGATGGCTGTCTGTATCAAGATTGTCGGCCTAATGGGGATGGGTCCTTCGGCGGGCGTTGCCTTGCTGACGGTGCTTCAGATGGCATGTGTTGCCAGCACGTTTGGCTATCTGTCTATTTGGGTGTCTTCCCGTTTGGGGGTTTCCTCTCGTTGGTCCTGGTTGCTCGTAGCCTTTTTTGGCTTGTCTCGGTATTGCGCTCTTTATTCTGTGGCGCTTTGGAAAGATCCGCTGTTTTCGTGCTGCCTTATCTTGGTAGTGACCATGCTTGCCGATGCCGTTATGGGAAAGGGTTCCTGGTCGAGCGCGTTGCGTTTGCTCGTTTTTGGTGCCCTGGCGTTGGGCGTTATGCTTCTGCGAAATAACGGTTTGTATATTTGCGCTGCGCTATTCGTGGTGCTTGCGATCGTCGCGACATTAAGCCGGCTCGGCCGCATTGCCCCGTTGGAGCCTGCCCCTCGTTTGGCCGCATCTTTCGGTTTGGCGCTTGTTATATGCCTGGTTATTACGGGGCCCGTGTACTCGGCAATCGGCGTTGTTCCATCGGAAGCTGTTGAGTCGGTGGGTATTCCGCTTGCCCAGATGGCCCGCGTTGCTGCGCTTGACGGTGATATGACCGAGTCCGACCGTTCTTATATGAACGAGCTGCTTCCGCTCGATCGTTACAAAGAGGTGTATCGCCCCAGTTTTATCGATCCGCTTAAATGGAATGAAGACTTTAATGCGGAGCATCTTGAGGATGGGTTTTGGACTCATTGGGCCTCGATGCTCTCGCGTAACCCTTCGATATACTTTGAAGCGTGGGAGCTGCAGACGTTTGGTTTTTGGGCCCCAAATGTAATAGGCGCCGACAATCTGCCGGAAAACTTTCTTATGGGTGCTCCGTATAACCTTATGGCAGATACAGGGGCTTCTGCGGGAGTTGCATTTCGCAACCTGCTTGCATCCTTTGGCGATGGCGTCGATGCGGCAATTGGGCTGAACGCCTGGTCTATTTCTGGTGCCGTTGTCTTTTGGCTGCTCGTGTTTTCGGCAGTTCTTTTGGTATCGCGTGGGCGTCCACGTTTCGCATTGCCGCTTTTGCCTTTTTTGCTGTTGTACGGAACGCTCTTTATTGCGAGCCCTATTTGGTATTGGCCCCGTTATATCGTAGCGGCTCAATTTGGTCTTCCGGTTGTGCTTGTGGTAGTTGCTCGCGGCTTGCTGCCTGACGAAAGGCATTCCGAATCCGATGTTGTGGGATAGTTTTCCAGTTTCGCAATGCCGCCTTCCGGTGTTAGGAGCGGGTCTATACTGTTCGTTTGTCAACGATTACGAGTAAGGGAGTTGCATCCGTGTCGGATCAGACAAAGCAACAAGAAACTCGCAGTCTACCTGCGACGTTTGCTAAGAACGAATTTGAGAAGGACGCGTTTATCCTTCGTCAACTGGTTACCAAGGATTTTAAGATCAAGTATCGCCGCAGCGTGTTGGGCGTTGCGTGGTCGGTGCTCAATCCGCTGCTGATGATGATTGTCATGGCCATCGTGTTCTCGACGATTTTTGGCCAGGGCCGCAATGGCTCAATGACGCCCGAGATGTACCCGCTGTACTTGATCGTGGGTAACGTGACCTTTGCCGTCATGTCCGAGTCTACGAACCAGGCCCTGACGTCGATCGTGGGTGCGGCTCCGCTGCTCAAGAAGGTTAAGGTGCACCGCTGGGTCTTCCCGGTGCAGAAGGTGCTCTTCTCGCTGGTCAACTTTGCCTTCTCGCTGGTCGCCGTCGCCATCGTTATGCTGTGGTTCCGCGTTATGCCTTCTTGGCACCTGATTCTGCTGCCGGTTTGCCTGCTGCTGCTTATGTGCTTCTGCATGGGCCTGGGCATGATGCTCTCCGCCCTTACGGTCTTTTTCCGCGACGTTATGCATCTGTGGAGCGTCGTCATTACGGCGTGGACTTACATTACGCCCATCTTCTGGACGACTGACTATATTGCGCAAATGCCGCATCTCGTGCGTATCTTAATGTATGCGAACCCCATGTACAACTACCTGCAGTTTATGCGTGATATCTTCCTGTTCCAGACCACGCCCTCGCTTTTGACGTTTGGTATGTGCGTTGCCTGGGCTGTTCTTGCGCTTGTTATTGGTTACACCGTGTTCCATAAGTCCGAGCGCAAGTTCATCCTCTATATCTAAGGAGTGCTGTGATGACTGAATCTGTTGTTGATTACAGCGAGCAGCCTCTGGCTGTCGAGGTCGACGACGTTACCATGATCTTTAACATGGCGTCCGAGTCGCTGACCAACCTCAAGGAGTACTTCATCAAGCTTGCCAAGCACGAGCTGTTCTTTGAGGAGTTTCGGGCGCTCAAGCAAATCTCGTTCGATATTCATCGCGGCGAAGTTGTCGGTCTGGTTGGCACCAATGGTTCCGGTAAGTCTACGATGCTCAAGATTATCGCTGGCGTGCTTGAGCCCAGTGAAGGCAGCGTTAAGGTGCACGGTAACATCGCGCCGCTGATTGAGCTTGGTGCTGGTTTTGACCCCGAGCTGACGGCCCGCGAGAACATCTATCTGAACGGCGCCCTGCTCGGCTATACCAAGGAGTTCATCGACGCCAACTTTGACGGCATTATTGAGTTCGCTGAGCTTCAGAACTTTGTTGACATGCCGCTCAAGAATTTCTCCTCGGGCATGGTCGCGCGCATCGCTTTTGCAATCGCGACGATCACTGAGCCCGACATTCTGATCGTTGACGAAACGCTATCCGTTGGTGACGTGTTCTTCCAGCAAAAGTGTGAGGCTCGCATTCAGCACTTTATCCAGAGCGGTGACGTGACGGTTCTGTTTGTCTCGCATTCCATGGAACAGGTCGAACGCATTTGCCAGCGTGCCGTTTGGATTGAGAAGGGTGACCTTCGCATGGACGGCCCGGTCGATGAGGTCTGCAAGGCGTACCGCGAGCAGTTCAACTAGGTTATAATTACTTGCGCCTGACAGGCTTGCGCTTGCTTGGGCGTGCGGTTATTTGCTCCATTAGCTCAGTTGGATAGAGCAGGGGACTTCTAATCCCAAGGTCGACGGTTCGAATCCGCCATGGAGCACCATCGTTTATTAAGCCCAGACCGCTTGTGGTCTGGGCTTTTTTCACATGCAAGTGTTCTTTATTCTTGCCGGGTATACGTTTAGGCCGAAGCCGTGGCGCGAGCTGCTGTTGTGCTGCTGGTGTGGATTGGCTATACGGCGCGCCAAGGGGGGCTCGAGCCGAGCGTGAGCAAGCCCCTGCTGTTTATTGGAGCCGGTGTCGCTTGGCTTGTCCTTGCCGCGCTGAGTGGGCTTGAGCTTTCGAGCCGCCGCGTGGATGGGTTCGTGGTTGCGACAGTTGCCGCTCTTGCCGGCAGCTATTGCGTGTGCTGGGTTTCCATGGCGCTGGAGAAGTTGAAAGACGTGCCGGTTTTGGGGTCCTTTGAACAAGCGCTCGTGTTCTGCGGACAGGCCAGTCTTGCCATCTTTGCAATCCACGCGGTCGATTGGTTTATCCCCTGGCAGACCATGCCTCTACTTATGACGCTGCCAGCATCGTGGCTCTTCGCATCAATCGTGCGTTGCGCCTGCGATATTGGATTGGCGTACGTGATCAAGAAGGCGTAATTTAAAGCGGGGAGGACCAAGTTGGCCCTCTCCGCTGTCATTATGCCTTCAGACACTCGGGCAAAACGCTTGCAACTGTACTTATCGCTTGCGGCTTGAGATACTGCTCGTTGAGCTTTGCCTTTTTGTAGGCATAGCGAGTGTCTGCCGAGTACTTGATCAATACATCGGTGAAGAACCGCTCCCAGCTCAGGTAGTCGCGGCTCTCGATGTAGTTCGAGGGGTCCTCGAGAATCTTTGGGATATCGTTGCTGGGAATGAGGCCAGATTGCAGAAGTGTCCACTCAAATGATTCCGGGAGGAACAAGCGAACGTTCTTGTAAACGCGCTGTCCCAGCACCTTTTCGATGTAGGGGCCAAACGCTGCGCCGTCTCCTATGGCAAGTATGTTTTGCTCGGGACATTCGTGAATCGTTCGTTTTAGGCTTGCTACGCCGGTGGCGGAATAGCAGGGGATTCCCAGTCGGTTGCAAAGGACGCTGTAGAATTGATAACCCGATTTGCTGTCCTCGACAACTACGGCGTCGGGTATCTCGAATCCAACATTTAGATCCTGATACAACATGCTTGCCGTGTGGTCATATAGCGGCTTGGTCACCGAGTAGAAGCGTCTGTCGCTCTTGCGGCCATTAATTGTCTTGCTTGTGGTGTTGACTAGCTTTAGGATCTCGTCGACGCTGTAGGGGAGTTCGTTGGCGTCGCGACGAGATATCAGAACAAAATAGTTGGACGATCCGTTGATGGCTTTGGCGAAGTCCTTTGAGTAGATAAACTCGTTGCCCTCGTCTAAAAATACAATAGAATCCTCGATGATCGACAGCTCGCGCTCCCAACGTCTGCCGGAAAGCGTTTCGCAGGGCACGTCGCAGCTGAGTGTAACGCCGCTTTCCGGTCCTCGGTCGTTGTAGTCGCGAATCATCGAGATGAGCGTCGTTTTGCCCGTGCCGCTGTTACCGCGAATGAAGGAAATGTTGCGTTTAAACGTGAGTGTGTATTTGACCTTTGCGCGCTCTACGACAACGGTATGCGTTCCCTTCATTACTCATCAACATCCAGAAAATCATTGGTGGCACCGACAAACTCCTGCATGTTCCTGACGATGCGGCCATCATTATTGATGCGAATCTCAAAACGCTTCCAGGGGAACTTCATGATGTGGTAAAGGGTTACCAGCACATCCTGCTCTTTGCCAATTTTGAGCAGCCAGCGAGCGCAGTTATCTCCGCAAGTGGATGCATTGAACACCATGTTTGGGAGATTGCGCACCAGCAGCAGCGTCTTAACGCCGCCGGACAGTTCGAGTGGGGTGATTGAGCCCAGCTGCTTGCTTACGATGTTGTGGGGACCGATGAGCTCTGATCCGTCCACGCTTTTAATAATCTGTGCGGCCATAGGATCTTCGAACCATGAGTCCAAGTATGAGTTCCTAAAATAGGTTTCGGTATCGTAGATAGAACCGGGGTAATCCCCCAGATGGATGCTTAACATGCGCGTCTCCAGACGTTGTGTGACTGCAACGATTATATGCTAGTAATAAAGTGCCGCCAGTAGCGAGGTTGCTGCTGGCGGCACTGGCATTATTAGCGTATGAATCGCGTTGATGGATTTGCTCGCGAGGCTACTTTTCGAGACGTTCCCCCAGCAGCTCCAACGCGTGGGCGTAGCCTTGGAGGCCTTCGCCAGTGATAGTGGCGAAGCAGGCTAGGCGTGCATAGCTCACCTGGCGGAAGTCCTCGCGCGTCTCTACGGCGCTGATGTGCACCTCGACGGCCGGGATGGCGACGGCTTTGAGCGCATCGAGGATCGCCACGCTCGTGTGCGTGTAGGCCGCCGGGTTGATGACGATGCCGTCGACCTTGCCGTAGGCCTCCTGGATCTTGTCGACGATGCTGCCCTCGTGGTTAGACTGGAAGACCTCGACCTCGTCGAAGCCCTGTGCAGCGCCCGCTTCCTGGCAGATCTGCACTAAGCGGTCGTAGTTGTCGCTGCCATAGATGCCCGGCTCGCGAATGCCGAGCATGTTGAGGTTGGGGCCGTTGATGACGAGTGCTTTCATGGTTGCTTCCTTTGTGGTTGGTTGGCGTGGCCGGTCTTGTGGTCTTCGACGTTTGCCCAGATAAAACCTGCCAAAATAAACCTGTCCCTTTTTGGCAGGTTTAGAGGGTGTCGAGGAGGGCGCGGGCGGTGTTGGCGGCGCAGTCGCGTGAGTCGATGATGTAGTCGGCCCAAGCGCAGTAGCGCGGCATGCGCTGCTCGGCGAGCTTGTCGATACCGTCGCGGGCGGTGATGGGGCGGCCCTTGTGGGCGAGTTCGTCGAGCTTGCGGTTGAGCATCACAATCTGGCTGTTCTGGTGCAGCAGCGGGTAGTTCTCGTCCCGCGTGACCACGCCGCCGCCGGTGGAGAGCACCAGGCCGCTGCGCTTGGAGATGTCGGACAACGCCGCCGTCTCCTGCTCGCGGAAGGCCGCCTCGCCGCGCTCGACGATATAGTCGGCACAGGGCATGCCCAGACGCTTCTCAAGCGCGGCGTCTAAGTCGATGTGCTCGCGGCCAGTGAGCAGGGCGATCTGCTCACCCACGCGGGTTTTGCCCGAGCCCGGCATGCCGATCAGGGCGATGTTCTGTTCGCGGCGTGACAAGCGTTCCGTCACGTCCAGGATGCGCTCACGCGGGGTGACCTGGCCGGTATAGCGCTCGACGGCTTGCGCCGCCTGGGCCACAAGCATGAGCAAACCACCGATGCAGGGGATGCCGCGGCGCTCAGCCTCGAGCATCAGGCCCGTGCGGGCGGGGTTGTAGACAATGTCGATAGCGCCTTCGAGCGCATCGAGCCCCTCGAGTGTGCAAGGCGCGTCAGGGCAGTGGGGGAACATACCGGCAGGCGTGCAGTTGACGAGCAGGGCGGCGTCGGACTGCTGCGCGATGTTGCCGTAGTTGACCTCGCTCGTGCGGCCCACGGGCACGACTGCGGCGCCCAGATCGCCGAGCACCATGCTTGCCGTGGTGCCGGCACCACCGGTGGCACCAAGCACGAGGACCTTCTTGCCGGCAACTTCAACGCCCAGCTCCTCGACTAGGCACTGGAAACCGAAGTAGTCGGTGTTGTCGCCGCGCAGGCGGCCGTCGGGCAGGCGCGTGATGGTGTTAACGTTTCCCATGCGCTCGGCCAGCGGGCTCAGCTCGTCCAGGTAGTCCATGACGGCGCGCTTGTAGGGGATGGTCACGTTGGTGCCCTCCCATTCGTCGCCTGTCATAAAGGCCTCAAGATCCTCGGGCTCGCGCTCAAATCGTACGTACTCGAGCCCCGCGAGCTCCTTGTAGATGGTCGGGGTGTAGCTGTGGCCCAGCACGCGGCCCAGCACGCCGTAGGGGCGGGTTGCGGCGGTATCGGTCATCTAGAGCACCTCCGTGTAGCTGCCAAAGTAGGTGAAGCTCTCGCATACGTCGTCGATGGAATCGAGCAAGTCGTCGAGGGCCTTGCTACCAAAGGGGCAGTCCAGGTCAAAGTAGAACATAAACTCAAAGTCATGCCCGGGGATGGGACGGCTCTCGAGCTTGATGAGGTTGATATTGAGCGCGTAGAAACGCTCGAGTACGCGATAGAGCGCGCCCGGCTCGTTGGCCGTGGTAATCATAAGCGAGGTGCGGTTGGCACCGGGGTAGACGCGTGGCTCGCGGCTGATGACGACAAAGCGCGTGTAGTTGTTGTCCGAGTCCTGGATGTTGGGCTCCAGCACCTCCAGACCGTAGAGTGCGGCGCAGCTGCGCGATGCGATGGCGGCAACATCGGTGCGCTCGGAGCTGGCGACCATCTCGGCCGACATGGCGGTGTTGGGGTACTTGGTGGCGTGCAGGCCGTGCGCCTCGATAAAGCTAGCGCACTGCGCGATGGCCTGACCGTGGCTGTAGACCTCGCGTATGCCCGCGAGCTTGGTGCCGGGCTTGACGAGCAAGTTGTGGTCGATCTTGAGGCGCAGCGAGCGCACGATGTGGAAGTCGAACTGGGCGAGCAGGTCGTAGACGGCGTTGACTGAGCCGGCGGTGGAGTTCTCGATGGGCAGCACGCCAAACTCGCAGAAGCCGTCGCGCACGGCGCGCATAACGCCCTCGAAGGTCTCGAAAAACGCGATGTCGGGCACGTCGAAGAGTTTGCACGCGGCGATTTGACTGTAAGCGCCCTCGACGCCCTGGCAGGCGACGGTGGCCGTTTGAGGGAAGGGCGTGTCGGAGGCTGCAGCCGTGGCATGGGCCTTTTGCGACACCGTGATGCCCTTGAGCTCGTTGATGTAGCGCTGCTGCTCGGCCTTGCTCATGCTCATGAGGAGACGAAACAGGGCGATGGTCTGGGCCTCGTAGCGCTCGGGCGCGCGGCTGGCGAGGTTGTTGAGTTTGGAGCGCTCGCGGGCGGGGTCAAAGACGGCCTTGCCCATCTCGATCTTTGACTTGGCGACCTCGGTGGCAATGTCCATGCGCTCGACAAAGCTGTTGAGGAGCGTGGTGTCGATGCCATCGATGGCCTGGCGAATATCGGCAAGGTCCATGGAGGCCCCTTTCACGTAATGGCAGAGCTGACGGGCAACCCAGGTGAGTCGGGTTAGAGCTGGGCGGCGTCCTCGAGGAGGGCGTCCCAGATGGCGAGGGCGGCGGCTGCTTCGGCTACGGGGACGGCTCGGGGGACGATGCAGGGATCGTGACGGCCGTGGACCGAGAGCTCGGCATTTTCCATAGCGTCCATGTCCACCGTCTGCTGCTCGCGGCCAATGGAGGGCGTCGGCTTTACGGCCATGCGCCACATGACGGGCGCGCCGGTCGAAATACCGCCCAGGATGCCGCCGGCGTTGTTGGACTCGACCTCGATCTCGCCGGTCTCGGCATCGATGCGATACGGATCATTGTTCTCGCTGCCGCGCATGGCGGCCACGGCAAAGCCCATGCCAAACTCCACGCCCTTTACGGCGGGAATGCCAAACGCGATTTGCGCGATGCGGTTCTCGATGCCGTCGAAGATGGGGTCGCCGATGCCCGCGGGCAGGCCGTAGATGCCGCACTCCACGATGCCACCGATGCTGTCGAGCTCATCGCGCGCGGCCAGAATCTCCTCGCGCATGCGACCGGCTGCGGCGGCGTCAATGCAAGGAAGATCGTTCGTTAGGATCGCCTTACGGTCGGCCTCGCGATAGACCATGTCGTCCATCGGCAGGTCGGAGATGCCGCCGATCTGCGCGACGTGCGCCATCACGTTAATGCCGCGGGCCTCGAGTGCCTGCAGCGCAATGCCGCCGGCAATGCACAGGGGTGCCGTTAGGCGGCCGGAGAAATGCCCACCGCCGGCGACGTCGTGCATGTTGTGATACTTCACGCGCGCAGGGAAGTCCGCATGTCCCGGACGGGGCTTGCGGCGCAGCTCAGAGTAATCCTTGGAGCGCGTGTTGGTGTTCTCGATAATCGCTGCGATGGGCGCGCCGGTGGTGTGCCCATCGACCACGCCGGCAATGATATGCGCGGCATCGGCCTCGCGGCGCTTGGTCGCGGTCTCGTCGCGGCCGGGGGCGCGACGGCTCAAAAAGGCCTGCAGCTGCTCCTGATCAACGGCAATGCCCGCCGGGACGCCATCGAGCGAGCAACCGATGGCGGGGGAGTGCGACTGGCCGAAGATGCTTAAGTGCAAGACGTTGCCAAAGGTCGAGGACATGCTATTCCTCCTCGAGCGTGACCTTGCCGCCCAGCAGACGGTAGTGGTCGAAGAAATCGGGATAGGACTTGTTAACGGCCTCGGCGCCGTGGATCACGACCTCGCCGGTGGCGCGGCTCGCGGCGATAGCGGCCATCATGGCGATGCGATGGTCGTTGTGCGAATCGACCTCGCCGCCGGTAAAGGCGTCGACGCCCTTGATGATGAGGTCGTCGCCGGCAATGCGCACCTGCGCGCCCAGCGCGGTGAGCTCGCGGGTGGTGGTGACCAAGCGGTCGGATTCCTTGATGCGCAGACGGGCACAATCGCGGATAAAGGTGCGGCCCTGTGCCAGCGAGGCCACGGCCGAGATGACGGGCACCAGGTCCGGAATGTCGTGGGCACTCATCTCAAAGCCGGCGAGCTTGTCGGACTGCACGGTGGCGGCGTTGGTGGAGCGCACGATGCGGGCGCCAAAGCGCGAAAGCGCGGCAAGCACGTTACGGTCGCCCTGTGCGGAGCTTAGCGACACGCCCTCGACGGTGATTGGGTCGGTACCGATGGCGCCGGCGCACAGCCAAAAGGCGGCGTTGGACCAGTCGCCCTCGACGGCCACGCTGCCGGGCGTGCGGTACGAGCCACTGCTCACGCGGAAGTTCGTGACCTCGGGCTGGCCGTCCTTGGCCGGAATGCGCTCGACGTTGACCTCGACGCCAAAGGCCTTCATGGCCTGTATCGTCAGGTTGATGTAGGGGCGGCTCTCGATGAGGCCGGTTACCTGCACGCAGGAGGGCTGGGCCAGCAGCGGGGCTGCCAGCAGCAGGCCCGAGATGTACTGCGAGCTCACGTTGCCCGGAAGCACAAAGGTGCCCGGGCGCATGCGGCCGCTCGTCTTGAGCGGAAAACCGCCCAGACCCTGTAGGTCGCAGCCGGCGGCGATGATCTCGTCCGAGAGCGGGGAGAGCGGGCGGGCGCCCAAGCGCCCCTGACCCACAAAAGTTGCTTCTGCGCCCAGCGCGCAGGCGACGGGCAACATAAAGCGGAGCGTGGATCCACTTTCACCGCAGTCAAGCGTGCTGCCGGCAAGGGCCTTGAGCAGGCCAAACTCAACACTCTTCATGGTGGGGTGGACCTGGAAGCCGTCCTCGACGGTCTCGATGCGAGCACCCAGGGCCGTAAGGCAGCGCACCGTAGCCTCGATGTCGGCGCAGGTGGTGTTGCAGGTGACGTGTGTCTCGCCGTTGGCAAGCGCAGCGCAGATGATCAGGCGATGCGCCATCGACTTGGACGCGATGGCGGGAACGGTGCCCTTGAGCGGGGACGGGGTGATGCGGGCTAGCATGCGGATGCGTCTCCCTTCTGGCCGAGGCCCTCGACAATTAAATCGTGGAAGGTGGAAAGCGGCGTGCGGTCGATGCTGCAACGGCCAATGCCGTGCGGAATTACCAGGTCAATCGTGTCACCGGCGCGCTTTTTATCGTGCAGTGCTTCGGCAAAGACGGCGTCGGCCGAAAGCTCGCAGCGGGTCTTGAGACCGTGGCGTGCGCAGAGCTCCTCGATGCGGCCCGGCAGCTCGGCGTCGCAGATGCCATGAAGCGCCGCGGCGCGCGTGATGATACCCATGCCGATCGACACGCAGTTGCCGTGTCCCAGCTCAAAGTGCTCGCAGGCCTCGACGGCATGTCCGGCACTGTGTCCAAAGTTGAGGAGCTTGCGCTGGTTGGTTTCGCGCTCGTCGGCGACGACCACGGCGCGCTTGATGTCGATGTTGCGGGCGATGATGAGCGCTACGCGAGCCACGTCCTGGTTGAGCAGCTCCAGCGTGAGCGGGGTCTTCTCCAGCTCGGCGAAAAGCTCCGGGTCGGCGATTACGGCGTGCTTGACGACCTCGCCGCAGCCGTCGGCGAACTGCTCGGGCGTGAGGGTGGCCAGGCACCCCACGTCGGCGATAACCACGCTCGGCTGCCAAAAGGCGCCGGCCAAGTTCTTGCCGGCAGCCAGGTCTATGGCGGTCTTGCCTCCCACCGACGAATCCACCATGGCGAGCAGGCTCGTCGGGATCTGCACAAACTTGCAGCCGCGCATGTAGGTGGCGGCCACAAAGCCCGCCACGTCGCCCACAACGCCACCGCCGAGTGCCACGATCACGTCGGAGCGCGAAAGCTCGTGCTCGGCCACAAACTCCAAAATGGCAACATAGGTCTCGGCGCGCTTATGGGCCTCGCCGGCCTCGAAGGTGCAGATGCTCACCTCGTAGCCTGACGCCTCCAGGCTCTGCTTAACGGGCATCTGGTAGAGCGGGCCCACGTTGGTGTCTGTCACGATGACGGCGCGGGTGCCGCCGGCGGTGGCGCGGACGAGCGGGCCTGCCTGCTCCAGCAAAAACGTGCCCACATGCACCTGGTAGGGGCGTGCGGTGTCGATATCGATGGTAATCGCCATAAGCTTCGGTCCTTTCGACCTGGCGTGATGGGTGGTCTAGTGGGAGGCCTCGTCGTCGAGTGCGCGCTTAATGCGGTCGCCCTCGGCAAGGAGGTTCTCCAGATAGCGCTGGTCGCGGTCCTTGAGCGCGCGGCTGTAGGCGCCGAGCGATTCGATCAGATGGTCGATCTCGAAGGCGAGCGCATTGGCGTCGTCGATCATAAGCTCGGACCACATCTGCGGATTGAGGTGCGCTACGCGGGTGAGGTCGCGGTAGCTGCCGGCCGAAAAGCCGTGGTGAACCTGAGCGGTCGGGCTCTTAACATAGGCGTTTGAGACGACATGCGCGAGCTGGCTCGTAAAGGCGATGACGCGGTCGTGCTCGGCGGCGCTGGTCACGCTGAACTTGCCAAAGCCCAAGGGGCGCACCATCTCGCGCACCTGGCCCAAGAGCTCGAGCTTAAGGGCATCGTCTACCGCGGGTGGAACGAGCACCAGGGGAGCGCCCTGGAACAGGTCGGCGCGGGAGTGAGCGTAGCCCGAGAACTGGGTGCCCGCCATGGGGTGCGCGCCCACAAAGTAAAAGCCGTGCTCGCGGGCAAGCTCAAAGGCGCGCTCGCACACGATGCCCTTGACGCCCACCGTGTCGATCACCACGGGGCCCATGATGGCCTCGGTATCGGTGGCGTCGGCGAGCGCTTGGGCGTGCGCCTCGAGCCACTCGATGCATGCCTCGGGGTAGCAGGCCAGCACGATGATGTCGCATTCGCCGAGCGTCTCGTCGTTGAGCTCGCCGGCAACGGTGCCCATACTGGCGGCCGTCATGACGTCGTCATCGGGGTCCCAGGCCAGCACGCGGACGCCCGCCTGCGCATAGCCGCGGGCAAAGCTGCCGCCAATGAGGCCCAGGCCCACGACGCCGGCGCACTTGGGGCCACCCTGGTTAACGCGCGCGTTTCTCACGGTACCCATGGGCTACTCCATGGTCTCTTGGCAGACGACCTCGCGGATGGCGTGGATGCGGCGCATGGTATCGTCGAACTGGTCGGGGGTGAGGGCCTGAGCGCCGTCGGACCAAGCGTGGCTTGGGTCGTCGTGGACCTCGATCTCCAGACCGTTGGCGCCGCAGGCAGTCGCGGCGAGCGCCATGGGCTCAACGTAGCGGGTGTAGCCGGTGGCGTGGCTGGGGTCGGCGACGACGGGCAGGTGTGACAGATGGTGCAGCACCGGCACGGCGTTAAGGTCGAAGGTGTTGCGAGTACGGGTTTCGAAAGTGCGGATGCCGCGTTCGCACAGGATAACGTTGTCGTTGCCCTCGCTCATGATGTACTCGGCTGCCATGAGCAGCTCGTCGACGGTGCCGGACATGCCGCGCTTGAGCAGGATCGGGGTCTTGGTCTTGCCGACCTCCTTGAGCAGGGGGAAGTTCTGTGCGTTGCGGGCGCCGATCTGCATGACGTCGATTTTCTTGTCCAGGAAGACCTGCACGTCGCGCGGGTCCATGATCTCGGTGACGATCGGCATGTCGAGCTCGGCAGACGCCTCGCACAGCAGGTCCAGACCGGCGGGGCCCATGCCCTGGTAGGCGTACGGGGAAGTGCGGGGCTTGTAGGCGCCACCGCGCAGCATCGTGGCACCGGCGGCCTTCACGCGGCGGGCGATGCGGATGAGGTTCTCGCCCTCGACGGAGCACGGGCCGGCGATGACCTGGAACTGATCGCCGCCGATCTTGACGCCGTGGCCGCAGTCGATGACGGAGTCCTCGGGGTGGAACTTGCGGTTGGCGCGCTTGAACGGCTCGGAGACGCGCTGCACGCGCTCGACGACGTCCATGGACTCGAGCAGGAATGGGTCAATCTTGGTCGTATCGCCCACCAGGCCGATGATCGTCTCGTTCTCGCCGCGCGAGACGTCGGTCTTCAGGCCCTTTTTCTCAATCCAGCTGACGATATGGCTGACGGCCTCGTCGCTGGCGCTCTGCTTTAAAATTGCAATCATGGTGTGCCTCTCACCTCGATGGATAACCCTTGCAAAAACGGCCCGCATCGCGAGCCGTGTACATATGGTGCATGAGAGTTTATACTATCTGACTCGCTTTTGCCTTCTAAAGTGGGCCGTTGAGCCGCGTCTTCCTCGGAATTGCAAAGCTTTTTCTTTTATTTTGATAGCCCGTGGTGCACTTGGGTATAATGCCAAACGTTGGCCCTATTAGCTCAGGGGATTAGAGCGTCTGCCTCCGGAGCAGAAGGCCGTAGGTTCGAATCCAACATGGGGCACCATCGAACGTGAGACCGTCCGAACCTCGCATGGTCCGGGCGGTTTTTCTTATACCGACGCGACGTGATGGGACGTGGTATGGCAGCAACGGATATCGAGCGCGGACTCTCGACCGCCGAGGTCGAGGAGCGCATCGCCGCCGGTAAGATCAACCGCAACATGGAGCTCAAGACCAAGTCGGTCAAAGAGCTCATCATCGAGAACCTCTGCACGCTGTTCAATTTGATCAACGTGATCTTGGCGTTCCTGGTCATTTTGACCGGTTCGTTTAAGAATCTGACGTTCCTGTTCGTGGTGTTCCTCAATACCGCTATTGGCGTCATTCAGTCCATGCGTTCCAAGAAGATGGTCGATAAGCTCACGCTGCTGACCTCCAAGAAGGCCATCGCGGTGCGCGACGGCTCCGAGGTTGAGCTCGACCTGGATCAGATCGTGCTCGACGACATCATCCGCCTGGGGCGTGGCGACCAGATTCCCGCTGACGCCGTGGTGGTTTCGGGCGAGGCGCTCGTGAATGAGAGCCTGCTGACGGGCGAGAGCGATCTCATCAAAAAGCAGCCCGGCTCCGAGCTCATGAGCGGCAGCTTTATCGACTCGGGCTTGCTGCGCGCCCGCGTGATCCATGTCGGCGCCGACAACTACGTGGCCAAAATTAATAACGAGGCGAAGTACGTCAAAAAGGTCAATTCCGAGATCATGAACGCGCTTAACGCCATCGTGCGCTTTGCGAGCATCATCATGATCCCGCTCGGTTTGGCGTTGTTTGCCTCGAGTGTGAGCGAGCTGTGGGATGCCGCGGGAACCCCGGGCGATAGCGCGCTTTCGTGGTGCTTCTCCGAGCTGTTGGCCGGCCGCGTGCCCTCGTCGGCGCTGCTGTCCACGGTGGGCGCCCTGCTGGGCATGATCCCGCAAGGCCTGGTGCTGCTGACCTCGTCGGTGCTCGCCATCGCCACGGTGCGCCTGGCCCGCCGCAAGGTGCTGGCGCAGCAGCTTTACTGCATCGAGACGCTCGCTCGCGTCGACGTGCTGTGCCTGGACAAGACGGGCACCATCACGTCGGGTCGCATGGAGGTCGAGGGTACCTATCCGCTACCGGTCGAGGGTATGGGTGTGGGGGAGAGCGACGCCGCCGTTCCCGTCGATACCACGGTGCTCGATTTTGCGCTGGCTAACGTGGCGCGTGCGACCTCGGCCGATGCCAACGAGACCTGCCAGGCGCTGCTCAACTATTACGCCGATCGCCCGGTCGAGGTGTCTGAGCCGCTGTCGGTCATTCCGTTCTCGTCCTCCAAAAAGTGGAGTGGTGCCTCGTTTGCGCAGGGCTCCTATGTGATGGGTGCGGCGCAGTTTGTGCTCTCTGATCGTGCGTTTGCCCAGGTCGAGAACCGTGTCGCCGAGCTTGCCGATACCTGCCGCGTGCTCGTGGTGGCGCGCGTGGACGGCTTTACGCCCGATGGCGATATGGTGGGCGAGGCCGAGCCCGTGGGCTTTGTGACCATCCGCGACGAGATTCGTACCTCGGCGGCCGAGACCATCGGCTACTTTAACGAGCAGGGCGTGACCCTTAACGTGATCAGTGGCGACGACCCGCGTACGGTGTCGTCGATCGCGCGCGTGGTGGGCGTGCCGGGGGCGGACGCTTATGTGGACGCCACGACGCTCGATACGCCGGCCAAGCTCGATGCCGCAGTGGACCGCTACCATGTTTTTGGTCGTGTGACCCCGCAGCAGAAGCGCGAGCTCGTGCAGGCACTCAAGCGCCGCGAGCACACCGTGGCCATGACGGGCGACGGCGTCAACGACGTGCTGGCGCTCAAGGAGGCCGACTGCTCCGTCGCCATGGCAGCCGGCTCCGATGCCGCGCGCAACGTGGCCGAGATCGTGCTCGTCGACAACGACTTTGCCTCGATGCCTGCTGTGGTGGCCGAGGGTCGTCGCTCCATCAACAACCTGCAGCGTTCGGCTTCGCTGTTCTTGACCAAGACGCTGTTCTCGATGGGCCTGGCGGCGCTGTGCATCGCACTGCCGCCGTACCCTTTCGAGCCGATTCAGATGACGCTCATCAACTTCTTCTGCATTGGCGCGCCGGGCTTTGTGTTGGGCCTGGAGCCCAACAATGCTCGCGTGAAGGGGTCGTTCCTGACGAACGTGCTCAAGCGGGCACTGCCGGCGTCGCTTGCGGTCATTTTGGCCGCGGCGCTCGATATCTTTGTGGCGCGCGTGTTCGGCTTTAACCAGCTCACGCTGTCTACGATGTGCCTACTTACGTCGTGCGCGGCGAGTGTCAGCCTGATCTGGCGTATCTCGCAGCCCCTCACGCCCTTACGTGTGGCGCTCTTTGTGTTTGTAGTTGCCGGCATCCTGACGGGCGTTATCGGATTCCCGAAGCTGCTGTCTATTGCCAACCTGTCGATGGGCCAGATGGTTATCTTGGCTGTCATCGTGGTCATCACCTGCTCGGTGTTCTTTAAGCTCGCCACGATG
>UQTN01000025.1 GCA_900543945.1 uncultured Collinsella sp.
TTCAGGCTGTTGCGTTGAGATTGAAAATCAACCTTAAATACATTAGCTGTAGCAAACTCAAATCCGCCGCCAACTATATGGCATGACGAAAGGAGCACTGCACATACTGCAGCAAAGAACATCTTGGCCTTGCTGTCGTGGAATAAATAGAATGCAGCCACAAGCATAATGCCATACACACCGCCATCTAGTTTAGTGTATTCAGCTGCCAGTGCTGTCAAAACAATCAGAGCAGTTTCTGCGATGTATCTTTTCCGTTTTGAAAGACTTTGTATCTTTTCCAGAACAATCAAGAAGACCAAGCAAAGCAGGAGCTCACACATAACATTTTGTTGCCGAAGGTCAAATAGTTGCCCGGTTTGAACGAAATCGTATATGGGCTCCGCAATGATTGCGAAGACAAGCATATTTCGCAGGTACCTCTTTATGTCATGAGTATGCAAAAATCCCTCAACTATCAAAAAGCAAAATAAGGGAAATGCAATTCTGCCAAGAACATGAAGCACATCCGAAGCCTCGCTTAGAATCGCCCACTGTTCGTCTGATATCTGATTGTACGATGCGTGAGTCATGATTCCATTGGTCAGGACGATCCTGCTTACATGATCGAGAACCATCGAAATGGCCGCTATTATCTTTAATGTGCTGCCGCTAATTCCGTATCTATCTGTTTTCATTTCGTTTTCCTTTCTTTGGGTGGGCCGTCAGAGGTTCGGCCTGCTCTGCAGACGGCCGCTGCGGCGCTTCGCGCCTTGCGCGCTGCGCTGGCAAACGCTCACGCGTTTACTCAGCTCCGCGCCCTTTCGGGTTCGAACCCATGTCGCGGCAACAAAAAAGCGGCCGGCATCCGCCAGTCGCTTTTCTATTCTATGGTGGGCCGTCAGGGGTTCGAACCCTGGACCTTGGGATTAAAAGTCCCCTGCTCTGCCAGCTGAGCTAACGGCCCGCGGGTGGCATTGTACCACGGTCTGGGGCTATTCCCAACTCCATTGGCCGTTCTGGAAAATCACAACTTCACGTCCATCAGGCGTAATGCCCGTAATATCGATATCGTCCGTGCCGATCATAAAATCGACGTGCGTGCTCGAGACGTTAACGCCATGCTCCAGGAGCTCCTCCTTGGACATGTCATACCCACCCTCGATGCATTCGGGGAAACCGACACCCAGCGCGAGATGGCAGCTGGCGTTCTCATCATAGAGCGTGTCATAGAACAGAACGCCACTTTCACGGATCGGCGTGTTCTTGGAGATAAGCGCGACCTCACCCAGATGAGCGGCACCTTCATCGGTGTCAATGATGCTCGCAAGCGTCGCCTTGCCCACGCGGGCATCGTAGTCCGCTACGCGGCCGGCCTCGAACTTAATCCAAAAATCGTCGACCTTGTTACCGTGGTGAATGAGCGGCATGGCCGAGTACACGATACCGTCGGCGCGCATACGATCAGGCGAGGTGAAGACTTCCTCGGTGGGAATGTTGGGGAAGAAAGGGTGTCCATCGGGCGTCTTGCCCTTGCCGCCGGCCCACTCGTGACCTTTCGTCATGCCAATCGTCAGATCGGTTCCATTTGCCGAGGTGTAATGCAGATAGTCGAAACGATTGTCGTTCAGGAAACGCAGGTTCTTTTCGAACGCCGCGTCATGAAGCTCCCAGTCGCTCTCCGGGTCCTGGCCATCGGCACGAGCGGTGTGTAGAATCGCATTCCATAGCTTATAGATCGCAACCTCATCCGCATCGCCCGAGAACACCTCGCGAGCCCAGGCAACGACCGGCGCGCCGGCGATGCACCACGGGTTGATGTTGTAGTCCAGTCCGCGGCGGAAGACCTTGCACTGCGTGTTCCTTGCCTTAGAAGCTGCAGCAGGCTTAGCGGGATCGATGCCCTTAAGAGCGGCAGGGTCCGCACCCTCGATAAAGATAAAGCAGGCACCATCCTGGGCCAGTGAATCAAGCTGCAGGCGCTTCCACTCGGGCGTCTGCTCAAAATAGCTTTTCTCGACATGCTCGTACGTGAGCCTCGTCACGGCGTCATCGGCCCAAATAACCGTCACGTGACCGGCACCGGCGGCATAAGCCTCCGCGACCACCACGCGCGCAAACGGCGCGCACTCAACCGGAGACTGAACGACAACCTCCTGGCCGGGCTTGACGTTTACGCCCTTGCGAACAATCAGGCGCGCGTAGTTTTTAATCTTGGGCTCCAGGGCCTTCATACCCTCCAGAGCCTCTTCGACCGTCAGGGCAGCTCGAATCATGTGCCACTCCATCTATCTATAGAACAGTAAAAAGGCGCGCCGCAAAAACGACGCGCCTATATCTTAGCGATAAGTATGCATGCAAACGCTACTTCTTCTTGGAGTCCTTCTTGTCCTCCTCGGCAGCTGCGCGCTCGATAAGAGCGTTGAGCTTGTTCTCGGACATGCCCTCGGCCTGCGCGCGGTACATGTTGCGCAAGGGACGAATACGAGCGAAGTCATAGATAAAGTCACCCAGGATGATGACATAGGACAAAACGATGCCGACCATCTGAACAGGACTGGACACCGTGCCGCCGGGAGCGAAGTAGAGCGAAGCCCCAATTGCCACGACGAGCACCATGCCGATGGCGAGCACGGCCCACCAGATACGGCGGCGCTTGGTGTAGTCCTCATCCTGCTTGAGAAGGATATTCGACACCGTGTAGATGCGATCCTCGCGGGCGCGCTGCTTGGCCTTGCGGGCGCGCTTTTCCTCTTTGGAAAGGCCTTCCAGGTTTTCGCCCTTCTCGAGCTCTTTGCGGCGTGCCTTGGATGATGCCGGCACGACGTGAACAGAGCTCGCTGCCTGACGGGCGGGCTTAGCGGATGCGGCGGACTTGCGCGCAACCCCGGTAACCTCGCGGGATTGCGTGCGCTTGTTCGTGGCGCTGCGGGTACTCACTTACGCATTCTCCTTCATGCTTGTGAACTGGGAGCCCGTGATGATCTGGAAGGCCTCGCGATAGCGCTCGGACGTGCCATCGATGACCCCGGCGGGCAGATGCGGGGTCTCCCCCGTCATATCCCAGTTGGCCTTGAGCCAATTGCGGACGAATTGCTTGTCGTAGCTAGGCTGGATCTTGCCCTCCTCGTAGCTGGCTGCGGGCCAGAAACGGCTGGAGTCGGGCGTGAGGCACTCGTCGATCAGCGTGACCTTGCCATCGATAACACCAAACTCAAACTTGGTGTCGGCAATGATAATGCCACGGGTCGCTGCATACTCGGCGGCAGCCTTGTAGATCTTGAGGGAAAGGTCGCGAATCTGCGTGGCGATGTCCTGGCCCACGATCTCGCAGCAACGCTCGAACGAGATGTTCTCGTCGTGGTCACCGATCTCGGCCTTCGTGGACGGCGTGAACAGCGGCTCGGGAAGCTTGGAAGCCTCGGTCAGGCCCTCAGGCAGCTGGATGCCGCAGACGGTGCCATTCTCGTCGTAGGTCTTCTTGCCCGAACCGGTCAGATAGCCGCGGACGATGCACTCGATAGGAATCGTCTGGGCCTTCTTAACCAGCATGGCGCGGCCGGCGAGGTAGTCACGATACTCAGCAAACTCCTCGGGGAAATCCGCCGGGTCGATGGAAACGAGATGGTTGGGGACGATGTCGGCAAACTTATCGAACCAGAATGCCGAGATGCGGTTGAGCACCTCTCCCTTAAACGGAATCTCGTCGGGGAGAATAAAGTCGAACGCAGAAATGCGGTCGGTGGCGACCATCAGCAGGTTTTCACCGGCATCGTAGATATCACGAACCTTGCCACGGGAATCCGGACGACGCTCCATCGTTGTCACGTGAGTCACTCCTTACCAAAATACGACAGTAATGCGGGTTCTTTCCCGCACGTTTTCGCAAACTCGGAGCGGCAGGGACGAAACCCCTCCTTCACCGAATAGCGAAAAGCTAGTGCTCCATTGTAGTAGATGCCGCGTCCGCCGTGTGCTCGCGAGGCAGATGAATCGTAAAAGTCGTACCCTTTCCAAGCTCCGACTCCACGGAAATGTAGCCATGATGTCGCTCGACGATCTGTTTAGTCACGGCGAGGCCCACGCCCAGACCGCCCGCCTCACGGGCACGGCTGGCATCGGCGCGCCAAAAACGGCCGAAGATGCGCGACAAGTCATCCTTGGCAATACCGATGCCGGTATCAGAAACGGCGACGCTGACGTGTTTGCGGTCACTGAGCACCGACACCACGACCCAACCGCCCTCGGGGGTGTAGCGCATGGCGTTGCTCATGAGATTGATGACGCATTGTGTGATCATGTCGGGATCGGCTTCGACGACATCGTCGTGACCTTGGGTCTCGTCAGCAAAGCGCAAGCGCAGATCGCGGTCGACAAACAGGCGCTCCTGGGCATTGACGATGGAACGCACGAAAGGAACCATGTCCACCGGCTCAAGGTTGAGCGGAGCCGTGCTGTTTTCCATGCGCGACAGGTCGAGCATCTGCTGCACCAGACGAGCCAGGCGACGCGTCTCGGAAGCAACAGTCTCCAAGTGCTCATCGTCGGTAGGATATACGCCATCCTGCATGGCCTCGACCGTTGCGAGCATGGCCATAAGCGGCGTGCGAAGCTCGTGTGCAACGTCCGAGGTCAAACGTTTCTCGTGTTTCATATCCTTCTCGAGCGAAGTGGCCATCTCATCGAATGTCTCGCCCAGTTGATCGATCTCGTCATCGCCGCGCAAGCCCGTACGAGCAGACAGATCGCCATCGCGAATTTGCTTGGCCGTGCTGGTAATACGGTGAATCGGCTTGGTGAGCATGCGCGACACGAGTGATCCGATAACGACCGAAATGCAAACTGCAACAACCGCAGCAAGGGCCATGGCGTTAAAGGTCTTCTCCCTAAACGCAGAATCTGCCTTGGTGAGCAAGGCATCGGAGCCGATGGCCCACAGCTTTACTTGTCCGACATGCTCGCCGGAAGACGTTATGATTTCGACGTTTGCAACGCTATCGGAGCCGGTGGGAGCCGACGAGACCGGACTATGCGATGCTTTTTTCCCGCTCGAGCTGCTCGACGGCGATTCGTTCTCGCGCACATCGGCGGTCGCGCTTGCCGAAGGCCATGAGTCGTCATAAACGACAACGCCTTTCTTGTTGACGACCTGCATACCCAAATCGTCGGACACCAAACTCGATGTCGCGACCGTACGTAGCTCGCCCGCAGTCCAATTGCCGTTTTCCTCATACGACGTCGCAAGCTTTTCGGCAGCGGAATTTGCGATTTCGACGATATTGGAGCGCGTGTAATCCGAAAAGACCGTGCCCCACACAACAGAGACCACGCCCACCAGCACCAATACCGTCATGAGCGATGTCAGAGCAAAAGCAAGTGCCATGCGCGAGGGATAGCTCATCGTTGGCCGTGAATCGGAGCGAGGCGTGTTCCAACTAGCCTTGGAACCCGCCTCGCTCTCCTGCTTGTGCTTTTGTCCGATTTCAAAGCGCGCAGGTGTCATATGTGATTTCCCTATTTCTCGTCCGACTTATCGGTCTTGGCCGGAGCCTCGAAGCGATAGCCGACACCGTGGACGGTGTAGAGCCACTTGGGCTTCTTGGGATCATCGCCCAGCTTGGCGCGAAGGTTCTTCACGTGGCTATCGATGGTGCGCTCATAGCCCTCAAAGTCGTACCCAAGCACCTTCTCGACCAGCTCCATACGGTTGTAGACACGGCCGGGATGACGAGCAAGCGTGGTGAGCAGCTTAAACTCGGAAGCCGTCAGGTCGACTTCCTTGCCCTCGACCAAAATCTTGTGGCCCGAGATATCGATGACCAGATCGCCGAAGTCGAGTACCTCGACGGCTGGCTCGTCGGCCTGATGGGCACGGCGGAACAAGGCGCGTACGCGCGCGACAAGCTCGCGCGGCGAGAACGGCTTAATCAGATAGTCGTCGGCGCCGAGCTCAAGACCGATAATACGGTCCTCGATCTCGCCCTTGGCAGTCAGCATGATGATGGGGACATCCGAGGTATCGCGAATGGTGCGGCAAACGCGCTCGCCGGGGATCTTGGGGAGCATAAGGTCGAGCACGACCAGGTCAAACTGATGCTTCTCGAACTCCTCGATCGCGGACTGGCCGTCGCCGACACCCACAACCCAGTAGCCTTCGCGCTCGAGATAGGCAGCGACGGCGTCACGGATTGCCTTCTCATCCTCGACCAGCAGAATCTTTTTTGCATCTGAAGCCATAACACGGCCCCCCTGTCTCAATCAGCTAAGAACAAGCCCATTTTAACGCACCTGAGCCCGCCGGATGCCACTATGACGCGGCAGCTCGGCGGGCGGTGCTCACAATTACAACGCGTTTATTCCCCTGTTGGCGCCTTTTTAACCCCTCTAAGCTTAAAGAGAGAATAGGCGTGCGGTGACCGTCTCGGGTATACCCTGGCTGTTGCGCACCGTGGCGTACGTAAGGAATGAGTCCGATTTTCCCGCCGTAGCTGGATAATCGCCATATTCCAAAGCACGGTCGGGCGACAGCAGCGAGCCATAGGTCTTGGCAGAGGTGTCGATCAGGAAATGCGATGCCTGCACCTTAACAAGGTATTTATTCTTCTTGCCAGCCGCACATGCGAGCGGCTCGCGTGACAGGAAGAGGTACGGCCCTCCCTCATTACCGATATACGTGCCCATATTGCCCAAGCTGCCCACGCCACTATAGGTCGCCTCGATAGAAAACACGAAGGTATCGCCCATATATACGGCCTCGAAAGGCGAGACTGACGAGGGAAGAACTAGCTGGGCACGTTTGGTGTTGTTGCCGTCGGTCAGATCGATTGCCGTTATGCCGTAGTAGACGCCTTCGTCGTTGCGGACACGCGGCGAGATGGTCAAAATGCCGTCGCTCGCACGCGGGGCCGATGCAAAGCGGCCCGTCGATTTCCAAATTGTCTCGGCCTTGGATTCATCAAGCGAGCGACGATAGCAAAACGAATCACTACTCGTTTTATTGCCGCCTGCCGAAGGCATTTTATACCAGATGACTGATGACCCGAACGCCGTAAACAGTGGCGGATCATAGTCCTTGCCACCCCGATCGAGCTCAACCACGTCGCCAGAGAGCGAAGCGCCCGACAGATTTTGAGCGTAGAGTTTCCACGATGAATTGGCAAAGTTCATCTCGACCCACGCAAACACGCCATCGCCGGCACGGACATCGTAAAATGCATATCCCGTGCCCTCGATAGGATCCTCGATTAATGTGGTAAGCGAACCATCGCCCAGGTTGAGCACACCAAGCGTATTGGCATGCAGGGCAGAAGCAGGCGCCATCATCGCCGCGGCGTAATCGCCGTCGCAGTAGTACAGCAGCGTACCCAGAGGCAGCGTCCACGACGCCGCCGGCTCAAGATCGATGTCGACTGCCTCGTACTCATCCGTAATCGAGATGATTTTGGAATCGTCCTTGATAACCTGCGGCTCGCCGGCGGCATCATCGCTGGTGCCCGTTTTTTTCGAGCATCCGGCAAGCACTGTGGCAGCGCCCGCGGCAGCCCCTCCGAGCACAAAGCCGCGGCGCGATATTCCGTTCTTGACGTGGTCGGCGATACCCATTAGGCGATCTCGGCGCGAGCGGCCTCGATAGCGCGTGTAAGCTGGTCGGCGCAGGAGGTCTTTTTCATACCGCAGGTATTACCAGCGAGAACCTCGATTACACGATCGGCAGGAGCACCCTCGACCAGCTTAGAGATAGCCTTGAGATTGCCGTTGCAGCCACCGGTAAACTCGACGCCCACCACCTTGTTGCCGTCATCGGACAGGTCAAGGTGGATATTGCGAGCGCATACGCCCTGAGGCTTGTAATCAAAACTAATCATTGCGTTCCCCTCTCGTAAAGCAATTTCAGACGTCTATTATCCCCGTCCGAACCGATAAAGTATCGCGGGCACCGATTCAACATTCCCCAATGCGCAAACCGGCAACAGCAATACTAGCAATCTGCTTCCCGAGCGTGGACTTTTCGTTTCTCTTGATACATGTTGTGGTCAGCGATGTGGTAAATCTCGGTCAGTGTATAACCGGGTGCCTCTGCCGTCGCGACGCCAAACGACGCACTGACTGTCAGCACCTCATCGCTCGCAGCAGCAAGGCTGAGGCGAAGATCTTGCACTACTTCACATGCGGATTCGTGATCGGTGTGAGGGCAAATCAGCAAGAACTCGTCGCCACCAATGCGCATAGGCACATATTTCTCGCCTGCCGCCCGCCTCAATACAGACGCCGTACGCCGTAGCAGCTCATCGCCCATTTCGTGACCGTAGAGATCGTTGGTACGCTTGAGGAAATTGCAGTCCATCATGATCACACTCACGGGCAGGGACTCGTTCACCAGGTCGTCGCCAAGGGACTCAAGGTAATTTCTATTGCGAAGTCCCGTCAGCTTGTCCTGGAAAGAAAGCTCCTCGGCGCGCTTTGTCATCGAGATGTTATGCGTTGCCACGACGACCGATTCCAGTCGACCCCGCTCATCGCGGCGCTGTGGAACAACCTGCAGCGAATACCACGTACCTCGGCAGTCTCGTACCTCGGCATCCAAGTACGGCACGCCCTCCATACGATCCCGAAGCGTCTTTATATCTAAGAGTTCCATGACCGCCTCGCGACTTTCGGGACTCACAATGTCTCGGCAAACCGTTGCAAAAAAGTCATATGCCTCGGAGTGCTCGGCAAATATCTTCGCCACCGATGGCGACATGTTAATCCCCTCGATCTCAAGCGTGTCGAGATGCAACAGGAGGGTCGACTCATACGTGGAACTGATGGCATTGATGATGCCGAGCTGCTTGTCCTTTTCGGCCAAATTGCGACGATCGGCGACGATACGCACCAACAGCACTACAACCAAAAACACCAGGAACGCCAGTACGCCGGCAGTGATAAATGAAATCCTGCCCGACATGACCTCAGATTTGGGATAGAGCGCAAACAGGCGATAGTCCTTATACGCCGCACGCACGGCATACCAGGTACTTCCCCGATATTCGACACGTGATAAGCCTTCGTCTTTCCAATCAATTCCGCTATCGGCAAGAAGCCGGGCGAGAGTTATATCGACGGTCGAATCGTTTGAAGAAACGATTTGTGCATCGCGCATCACGAACACCGTTGGGCTCTGATGGAATGTGTTGTTCACGAGCACGTCGGCGATCGTATACGAATAATCATCGGCGGGCTCGGGCGCAAGCGATCGATACCCCAGCGCTACGCCATCACCGTACGGAACAACACTCACGGCAAAGTCGACATCTCGACGCTCAACGACCGTCGAGTAGGACACCTTGGAGCCTCGGTACATCGATGCGACCGACGAACAGGCAAGCTCCTCTCGCCATAGCATCAGCGGATCGCGACCGTCGATATCGTAATGAGCGGCCATATGACCGTCGGCGTCCATGACCAACATTCCCGAAAGGTGCTCGGTATGGACGTACTCCTCGACGAGGTCATCGTTGACTTCAACGTGATCAGGTGGCAAGAACGTCGCAAACGACTCGAGCGCGGCATCCAAATTGTGCGTCGCCTCGGTTTTTCTTCCCTGTTCATATCGGTCATATTTTTCGCAGGCGTTTTTAAAAACACCATGGTTTCCTGGCCAAACCCAAGCGTTTATCGAGACAGCGATGCGTGCCGACCACATACAGCAGACCCAACAAAGCAGCGCTGGCCACAACGCAGATAGCCACGGTGACTAATGCCTTTCGGCGTAAGCGGCGCTCATCATTTGTCATGATTCCGCTCCTTGCCCGTCCGTCGTCGCCCCCGCCTTGTACTTGCCCACAATGCGCTCAATCGTGCCATCTCGATCCATCTCGAACAGCACGGTATTGAGGTTTTTGACGTACTCCCCCTCATAGCCGTCCTTAAACGCGACGCCAAGGTCAACCGTCATAACGTTGTCAGCGAACACGCGGTAAAGGCCGGGATACTGGGCGACAAGTCGATCAAGCGGCTGAACGTCCGCCATCCAACAGTCGACATACCCTTTGGCGAGGGCGGCTTTGCAGAGCTCGGCAGAACCATACGATTTGATTTGCACGTCCGGCGAGATTTCCAGATCCCCTGCGAGCAATCGGCGTTCGCTCACCGAGCCCGCAATCACCGCGATGGTCTTGCTTCCATCGAGATGCGCCAAGGACTTGATGCCACTCGTTTTCTTGGCGGCAACCGAGACCGTCACGGTTAGATACGGCTCGGTCCAGTAATACTTATCCTCGCGATAACAGGGAGAATAATCACACCACAGGCAATCGATATCACCGTTTTTGAGCAGCCGGTCGCGATCGTTCCAGTCAATATCGACAAACTGTGGCTTGAGCCCCGCACGCTTGCAGGCCTCGCGGGCGATGTCGATATCGATACCGACGTAATCGCCCGTGGTATCGATATACACATAGGGGTCGTTATCCGTAACGCCGATTTTGAGTACTGGGAGATCTTTGTCGGCTTCATTCGAGGAGGAAGAACTGCTTCGAACGGTATACGTCAGGGCGGCCACACAGGCAGCAACAAGGAGCATGAGCGTAAACGAGACAATGGCGACTCGCTTGATACGTCTGGGCACGCTCCTCCTTTCATCGAAACAGCAGTAAAGTTCATTTTATTACCGGGAGCCAATGCGGCAGTGAAAAAAGCGCCTTGCCCAAAACGGGCAAGGCGCCAATGGTTGAAATGCATCCGCAGGCGGTCGAATTAGGTCAACCCTACTCGAAGCTCAGCTGCTCCAGACGATCGAAGACCGTGTCGATGCGGGTGAGGAAGTCCCACGGATCAAAGATCTCGTCGAGCTTCTCCTGGCTGACGGTGCAGCGCGGATCAGCCTCGAGACGCTCCTTAAAGGTGGGGCCGGAGACGCAATCCTGTACCTCGTGCCAGGTTGCCATGGCGTTCTCCTGCACAATGGCGTACGCGTCCTCGCGGGTGATGCCCGTGTCGACGAGGGCCAGCAGGACCTTGGAGGAAAAAATGAGGCCGCGTGTCTTGTTGAGGTTGGCCATCATGCGAGCGGGATACAACTGCAGGCCGTCGATAACGCGGATGAGGCACTGGAACATGTGGTCGAGCGCGATGAAACTATCGGCCTGGGCGACGCGCTCGGCAGAGGAGTGCGAAATGTCACGCTCGTGCCACAGGGCGACGTTGTCGAAGGCAACCTGCGCGTTGGCCTTCACGACGCGCGACAGGCCGCAGACCTTCTCCATGGTGATGGGGTTGCGCTTGTGCGGCATGGCGGAGCTGCCCTTTTGACCCTTGCGGAACGGCTCCTCGGCCTCGAGGGTATCGGTCTTCTGCAGATTGCGAACCTCGGTAGCGATGCGCTCGCAGGTGGCCGCCGTGGTGGCAAGAACACCGGCGAGATAGGCGTGATGGTCGCGGCTAATAACCTGCGTGGACAGCGGGTCGTGAACCAGGCCCAGGTGCTCGCAGACATACTCCTCGACAAACGGCTCGATGGAGCTGTAGGTGCCGACAGCGCCCGAGATGGCGCCGAAGGCAACATTCTTGCGGGCGTCCTCAAGACGATCCAGATCGCGCTTGAGCTCCCAGGCCCAAGAGCCAAACTTCATGCCGAAGGTCATCGGCTCGGCGTGGATACCATGAGTGCGGCCGGCACAGAGCGTATTGCGCTCCTCAAAGGCGCGACGCTTGCAAATCTCGCCGAGCTTCTTGACGTCCTCGATGATCAAGTCGCAGGCCTGGGTGAGCTGGTAGCACAGAGCCGTGTCGCCCAGATCGGAGCTGGTCATGCCATAGTGAACCCAGCGGCTGGGCTTGGGGTCGCCCTCGGGAACATCGGCATCGATGTATTCCTTCATGTTGGTCAGGAAGGCAATGACGTCGTGGCGCGTGACTTCCTCGATCTCATCGACCTTCGCCTTCTCAAAGTTGGCATGATCGCGGATCCACTGGGCCTCGTCTTTGGAAATACCGATCTTACCGAGCTCCGCCTGGGCCTCGCAGGCCAGAACCTCGATCTCCTGCCAAATGGCGTACTTGTTCTCGAGGGAGAAGATGTGTCCCATCTCCGGGCGGGTATAGCGATCGATCATAGCGGCTCCTTTTTGGTTATTGGCACGTTGGTCGTAACCCAACCATTGTACCGTGCGCAGGTGCAAGTATGGGCAGCAGGCATGAACCTAACATTTTGGAATTGGAGCGGGCAACGAAGATGGACAGCAGCGTCACCGCAGCAGGCGGCAATAGTTCCGTGTACTAATGTAATTTCACGCGTTATCCGCGAAGCTACATGCGAAATTACATTAGAAGAAGACACATTATTTTCCGTTTCCCCTGGCAGCTAATCTGCGGGGTAAATTAAAAGTACAGACATTATATGCACTGAAATATATGACCTTACAGTCGGCCTACAGCCTTATGCACGGGCGGCTAATGTAACAGGAGATATAATTACATTAGTTGCGGATAAAATTACATTATATGGAGTGTCATGATACGGAAAACGAGCGAAATGCCCTCCCTACTTCTGCGCATCATTGCAGACGTCGAGACCGAGGTCGCCGAATACAAGGCAGCAAAGCAGAACTATGACTTCGAGGACATTGGCAGGTATTTCTCCGCCCTCAGCAACGAGGCCAATTTACGCAAGGCAGAGTGCGGATGGCTTTTCTTTGGCATTTCAAACGACCGCAAGATAAAGGGAACCGCCTACCGTAAAGAACCCCAATCGCCAAGTGTCGGCCTGCGACGCCTAAAGCACGAAATCGCCCAATACACCAACAACGGCATGACTTTCGAAGAGATTTACGAGTTTGAGGTTGATGACAAAAGAGTCATTGCTTTCCAGATACCGGCTGGCAGCTTCGCAACGCCAACGACTTGGCACGGAATCCCTTGGTCACGAGAGAATGAGTCCCTCGTAGAGATGCCCAAGTTCAAACTCGACGCCATTTACGGGCAGAGCCGGCCCGACTGGTCGCGCCAGATTGCCTACGAGGCAAACTTCGGTGACCTTGATCCAGATGCAGTTAGCTTTGCATGCTCCAAATTCGTCGAAAAGTTCGGAGAAAGCCAGCCTGCCGTTAGTAGCCTCGACGAAGAATCTATCCTTAGCAAGATGGCGCTTGTGATCCACGGCCACGTGAGCAATGCGGCGCTCGTTCTTCTGGGCAAACCGGAATCGAGTGTCTTTCTGGGTGGCATTGAGCCGCGCATCACTTGGACGCTCTACGCGAGCGACGGCTCCACTATGGCCTATGAACACTTTGAGCCGCCCTTCATTCTGCAGGTCGATCGTATCCTGGGAAAGATAAGAAACGAAAAGTATCGCTTCTTCGACCGCGAAGAGACGCTATTTCCCACCGAAGCGCATCGCTACAGTCCCGAAGTCATTCGAGAACTTCTCCACAACGCTATTGCGCATCAAGATTTCAGGATGTCAGGAAAGATCAATGTCCTTGAGTATGAGGACAAGCTTATATTCAAGAACGAGGGTGCCTTTATCCCCGAGACGATAGAGAACGCGCTCGCGAGCGGCTACAAGCCGCCCTACTACCGTAACCCCCTGCTTTCAAGCGCTATGAACAAAACAGGCATGATGGACCGCAACGCCATAGGCATTCGCAACGTCTTCGATATTCAGCGCAACCGCCTATTACCAATGCCCACCTACGATCTATCTGAGATTGGGCGCGTTGCCGTAACGCTGTACGGTACGGTTCTCAACGAGGACTATTCTCGACTTCTCGCAAGCAATCGAAATCTTGATTTGGTGACAGTACTGCTGTTGGACCTCGTTCAGAAGGGACTACCCGTCACAAAGGAACAGTCACGTCTGCTTCACGAACAAGGCCTCGTTAGGGGCCGTTACCCCAAACTGACGGTCTCAGCCGAGGTGGCAGCAGCCACCGGTGCCCACAGCGAGTATGTGCGAAACAAGGGCGTAGACAATAGCGTCTTCAAGGAGTTGATCTTGGAGCTCCTGCGCGTGCGCCCATGTTCAAGAGCGGAGATTATCGCAGGGCTGGATCATGCCTTGCCGGCAGACCTTACGGCAAAGCAAAAAGGCGACCATGTAAGCTATCTGCTCCAAAGCCTACGGAAAGCTGGCCGCATCACCAACGCTGGAAGCACTTCGGCAGCTGAGTGGCACATAGTCGAGTGATATGGCTCGCGATTTCGATTCTGCCAAACAGGCACATTCCAAGCCAAGTTCGCAACTAGCCCAGAATGTGCCTGACTACCAGTCGTGATAGGACGCATCCTCCGTCGTCTGGCATCGCGCAGCGTCAGGCAACAGCGCATATGGTTGATCCAACTGAAGTCGACATCCAATCGGGCATTGCAACCTTGCGAGACGGCAGTCTCATACAACAAAAATAGTTCCCTGCCACTCCATGCACGAGCGGCAGGGAGCGCTCATGGCGGATCATTTCTCAAGCTCCACCTTCCTCAACCGTAAAAACGTCCAATGTCTTAGAGGCCGTTTTTACATTTGTTGGCTTCTATTTCTTTAATTAAAAATCATCCTTTACCTGCTGATTCGTGATATTTTGCTTGTCTACATATAGGTGTAGACCTATACTAATTCCTATTATGGCTAAGCTATGTCCTTGGGAGGTGCCATGCCGTCAGAAGCTCAGAAGCGAGCCGATCGTAAGTACAAGCACGACAAGACCCAGCAGTTCTGTCTGCGGTTCTATCCCGCCGAAGAGGAGATTTGGTCATTCCTCTCCGCACAGGAAAACAAGCAGGGATTTCTTAAAGATTTGATTAGCCGCGAGATGGGCGTCGCATCGGGCGGCCCCGCACGCGTTGATACCAACACCAAGGTTGGAAGGACGGAATCGTAATGTCGCAAGTGAGCAAGACTTCGGTCATCCAGCCGGAGACTATACTGGACTTCATCGACGGCGTGACGCAGCGCAGGGACACCCCCGAGGAGCGAGTGCGCCAGGAAATCCTAAAGTCCCTCGTGCGTGAGTACGGTTACAAGAAGGAGCAGATCGGGGTCGAGGAGTCGATCAAGTTCGGCAGCAACCGAAAAGCGGTCGACGTCGCCATCTGGGAGCCGGGAAAAGCGCACACCCAGGAAAACATCCACATCATCGTCGAGTGCAAAGACCCCAAGACCAAGGCCAAAGGCAAAAAAGACGGCGTAGATCAAATGCACTCCTATGCGTCTGCCTGCATGAACTCGACCTATGGCATGTGGACCAACGGCGACGAGTTGCTTACCTTCCGTTACGTGGTGGACGATGCCGGCAAGCGCGGCCCCGAGGCCGTGCCCGATCTGCCACATGCTGGTGGCGAGGTACCCGACGACGCGCCGCGCTTCGACCAGTTGCGCCCCGCCGCCAGTGACTCGCTGCTGTACTCGTTCCGCCGCTGTCACAACTACATCGCCGGAAACCAAGGCATCCAAAAGGCCGAGGCATTCCTTGAACTGCTCAAGATCATCTTCTGCAAAATCCAGGATGAGCGCGACTCCGAGACGCCAACGTTCTACATCACGCCAACCGAGCGCCAGGGCGCCGCGGGTAAGAAGAAGTGCCGCAAGCGCATCGAGGCACTCTTTGGAAACGTCAAGCAGTCGTACGAGACCATCTTCAAGGCCGACGAGCGCATCGCATTAACCGACGATGTGCTCGCCTACATCGTGGCGCAGCTGCAAATGTATTCCCTGCTCGAGAGCGACGTGGACGTTAAGGGCCACGCGTACGAGACAATCGTGGGCTCCAACCTGCGTGGTGACAAGGGCCAGTTCTTCACGCCGCGCAACATGTGCCACATGATGGTGCGGATGGTCGACCCGTCCGAAAACGACGTCATCCTCGACCCCGCCATGGGCACCTGCGGCTTTTTGGTCACGGCCATGAATTACGTGCTTGAGAAGATCAGAGACTCCGTCGAGGTGAGCGGGCGCAGCAAAGCAGCCAAGCAAGAGGCTCTGATCGCGCGCAAGCGCGAGTTCCTGTCCAAGCATATCGTGGGCATCGACTTTGATCCCATCCTAGTGCGTGCCTCCAAGATGAATATGGTTATGAACAACGACGGCACCGGACAGCTGTTCCACGCCAACTCGCTCGAGCCGTTCTCGGGCTTTGAACCCAAACTGCAAAAGGCGCTGCGCCTGGACGCCGCCGACATTGCGGCAAATAAGGCGCTGCAGCCGGGGCACGGCGTTACGGCGATTATGACCAACCCACCTTTTGGCTCCAAGATTCCTATCGAAGACCCGGCGATTCTGGAATCCTTCGACCTTGGACACACCTGGTCGTGGTCCGAGGAAGATGCCGAGTGGAGCATGGAACCCAAGCTCTTCTCATCTCAGCCGCCCGAGATCCTCTTCATCGAGCGGTGTATCCGCCTGCTTGAGCCCGGCGTGGGTGTGGCGGCGCTCGTCATTCCCAACGGCATCCTGGGCAACCCGGGTCTGGGCTACGTGCGCCAGTGGATTTTGCGCCATGCGCAGATCCTGGGTTCGGTAGACATGCACCCGGATGCGTTCCAACCCAACGTGGGCGTGCAGACATCCGTCCTTGTGCTGAGACGCTGGGACAGTGAGGAAGAGGCATACTGCAAGGACGGTACCTTCCAGGATTACAAGATATTTATGGCCATCTGTGACCACGTAGGGCACGACAAGCGTGGTCAGACCACCTATGTACGCGACGATGACGGCTACCCCATTGTGCAGGAGCAGACCACCGCGGTGACGGGCAACGTGGGCTCCGAAGAGGAGAGCAGCCACACCTCGAAGGAGCGCGTGGTGGACGACGAGACGATGGCGATCGCCGGCGCCTTCTTTGAATGGAGGCGAGACCAATGACGATCGCGCCTTTGGTGAAGAGCGTCCGACTTTCCACCGTGCTGGGCGGCGACGTGAGGCTCGAGGCGTCAACCTACCTGCGCGACGGGTACGGCTTCGTACGCCTTGCCAACCAGTGCGACAACCACAAGAGGCTCGGTGACCTTACCGACATTTGGCAGCCGAGCAGACTGACGGGGTATACCGTGCCGGAAGGCAAAGGGCTACCCTTCTTTACCGCCGGCCAGGTGTTCGAGGACTTTCCCCGAGTGAGGAAGTGGCTCGCCGCGCCTTTCGTGCCCCAGGCTGATTCTAGATTCGTCAATCAGGATTGGCTGCTGCTTTCGCGCTCGGGCGTGGTGGGCAACGTTACCGCCGTGTACCCGCATCACCTGAACAAGGTCATCACGGACGACCTGTTGCGCATCGAGCCGAAGGACCAAGACGAGTACGGCTGGCTCTACGCGTATATGAAGACGGACTTCTTCAAGCAGATCGCACGAGCGTCTCAGTACGGTCACATGATCAAGCACATCGAGGTGGCCCACGCCAACGAGTTTCCGGTCATCATGCCCGATGCGGCCACGCGCAAAGCCATCGGCGACAAAGCTGCCGAGGCTGTGCGCCTGCGCGGCGAGGCCTGGAAGCTGCGGGACGGGGCGTTTAAGCTGTTGGAGAAGGAGGTCGGTATTGCTTGTGAGGCAGAAAGTCCTGCAGGAACATGCGTGGTGAGTTTATCCAAAGTTATTGACAACAGATCGCGCCTTGATGCTGACAGTTATGCCGGCTCTATAAGCGCCGTAGACTCATTGGTTGACGTAATGGAGTATGCGCCACTTGCTGAACTTGTAGAGGACGTCGAAGAGCTTCCTCGCTTCAAGCGGTTTTATGGCGATTCCAACGTTCCCTTTGTGGGTGTGTCCGAGGTCTTTGACGTTAACACTCAACCGACAAAATTTGTTTACGCCAAGCTCATTAAAAACTGGGAGCGTTACATCCTAAAGCCGGGAACTCTCGTCATGGCATGTTCTGGTCAAAAGTACGGCATCCTAGGACGAGCTCTTTTTGCTCACGGAGAATCATGAGGGAATGTTTGGCAGCAACCATCTGCTGAGAATCTATCCCGACGTTACAAAGATTCGAACTGGCTACCTGCTTGCTTTTCTGAACAGTCCCACCGTTGGCAGGCCGTCGGTCGTTCGTTGCGCATACGGAACCTCGGTGCCTCAACTTAGCCCTATCGATATCAAAAAAATTCGCGTTCCCCGTCTTGGCGCGGACGTCGAATCTGCCATCGCCGACCTTATGGACAGGAGCGTGAGCACCTCGGCCAAGGCTGACCAACTTGAGAACGAGGCTACCAAGCTGGCACAGGAGCAGGTCGATATCGCCATCGAGAAGGTTGTCTCCAACACCTAGTGAGGCGACCTTTTAACCGCCGTTAAGCCTATAGCCTCAACACAAACAAAATGCAACGCGTATCGTAGTAAGTTGGTTAACGGCATAGTGTGAGAATTCACACTTGGACATTTGATTAACGCTCGCACCCTGTCGGGTTCGAATCCCAGCACTTTATTGAAAAAAGCACGGCACCGTGATGGTGCCGTGCTTGTGCTCTTAACTGGAGCGGGCAACGGGACTCGAACCCGCGAGTGTCAGCTTGGGAAGCTGATGCCTTACCACTTGGCGATGCCCGCTTGTGTGTTGGCTAGTATAACGCGGTTGTCTTGTTCGATACAAGGGTGTCGATGCTTGTTTTAGCTGTGGAGATTCGTTTGGAAAACATGTCAATTGTGGAGACGAGGACCTTTGACCTCCTGTTCTCCCTATCTTCTACCTGCACTTTTATCTGATTGTTGTATTTGGGCTCGATTTGTCAGAAATCGGGCAAGCTTTTGGTCAGCTTCTGGTACCTACCCGCATGAACCATGGCGGTAGCCTCATCCCAAGCGCCGCGGCCTCCCCGTGCGGCGCACGAGGGATAAGGAGCAGCCATGTCCAACGCACCCACGCACTCTGTCCACAGCGCAATCGCAACAGGTCCGCTGCTCCTGCTCCTCTTCCTGCTTTTCGGCTGCCTGGCACCGGGAGCCGCATTTGCCGTCGATGGCTACGACCAGCTCGGCTTCCGCACTATTAGCGATGATTGTGGGCCCTTCTTTATCGGCAAGTATGAAGCTCAAGACGCCTCGATTGCCTACTGCATGAACCAGGAGCGCCCCGGCCCCACCAAGCCGGGCGGCCCATGGCTCAACTTTGATCAAGGCTGGGTGTGGCTCGACGACGAGTTCGCGGCAATCGTTTGTCACGGATATCCTACCGCCACGTCGTTTGGCGCTTACCATCTTTCACCCGATCGCGCCCGCGCCGCCACCCAGCTTGCCGTATGGATGCTCAACGGCACTACCCATGTCGACGGCACCTACTCCTACACGACCGCTCAGGGCAAAACCAAGAGTGGGCACTTTACCGCCGACGATGAAGTCGTGGCGGCTGCGCGATGGCTCCACGACAGCGCAAAATCAGGAAGCATCAAAGCCGCTCCACACCGCGCGCGGCGCTATTTAGGAACCGTATCGGGCGGCAGCAAACGTCAAGACATGCTCTATGTACTGCCGACGGTCTCTGTTTCCTTCCAAAAGCAGTCTGCAAACGCTGCCATTACCAGCGAAAACAATACCTATGAGTTTGACGGGGCAACATTCGATGTTTTTGAGAGCGCCAGCGGCGCGCGTGTCGGCACCGTCCAGATGGACAGCAACGGTCGAGCGCAGGCAGTACTTCTGCCCAACACGGCATACTACCTAGTTGAAACGAAGGCGCCGGCCGGCTATGTCCCCCGCCACGATCGTATTGCCTTTACCACGGGGAATGACGGCGGGCGGGTCGCCATTGATGAACAACCTGGCACCATTACCTTGCGCATCGCAAAGCTCGATGCCGCGACGAATGCAGGCCCCCAAGTTGGAGCTTCGTTCGCAGGAGCAGAATTCGTGTGCGTATCACAATCAACCCCTGGATGGGCGCAAATCCTCACGACCGACGAAAGCGGTCGGGCCACTCTCGCCGATGTCCCCTTAGGAACCTTTACCATCTACGAATCAAAAGCCCCCGAGGGCTACCTGCCATCCAACGACAGCTGGACCTATACCGTTGGAGCCGACCAGCTCGGCGATTCAGGCGTGGTCGAGATCGAATCTCGCGTTTCCGATATCCCCATTGCGTTTGACCTTGAGATTTCCAAATTCAAGGACTACGGCAATAGCGACCAATCCGGCCTGGAGCAGCCGGCGGGAGGTGTTGTCTTTGAGGTTGTCAGCAACAGCTCTCAGCAGGTTGTTGGCACACTGACCACAAACATCTATGGCTTTGCCTCCACCAAAGATCAGTCAGAAGCATGGTTTGGCGCAGGCAAGCGACCCGCCGGTGTCCACGGAGCCATCCCATACGACCGCGCCGGCTACACGGTTCGCGAGGTTCCGGAAACCGTCCCCGAGGGTTTTAAACGTGCAGGGGAATGGACCGTCGGGGCCAATCAGATTTCCGACGGCGCCGAGCTTCAATATATCGTGGACAACCACGCTCTGTCGACGCATCTCCAGATTGTAAAACGCGATGCCCAAACAGGCGCTTCTGTTCCACTAGCCGGATTCACCTTCCAACTCCTCGACAGCAATCACGAACCTGTCTCACAAACTTGCTGGTATCCAGCACATAACGTAATGGACACCTTTACGACTGACGCGACCGGGACCGTCACACTGCCCGAATCGCTCGTGCCGGGCACCTATTATGTACGCGAAACCTCGGCCAAAGAGCCCTATCTTGTCGGCGAAGAGATCAAGGTAAACATACCCGCCGACATGAACCTAACGCCCGTTGCAATCGCCTCGTATTATGACCACGCCGCGACCGGAAACATCAGGATCGTTAAAACCGATGCCGTAGACGGCAGCAGCCTAGCGGGCGCCATCTTTGAGATCCGTGCCTCGGGTGATATCGTGCGCCCCGACGGTAGCATTGCCGCGCTCGACGGTGAGACTGTTGCTACCGTCACAACGGATGAAACTGGAGAAGCACGCGCGGACGACCTCCCGCTGGGATCTGGCACCGCACGCTACGAGGTTGTCGAGACTCAAGCGCCGGCCGGCTTCCTGCTCGACCGAACGCCCCATATCGTAGACCTCGCTTATGCCGACCAGAAAACGCCCGTTGTGGAAGCACGGCTTAACGTATCCGACGATTACACTAAGGTTGATATCTCCAAGGTCGATGCAAGCGGTGAGCAGGAAGTGGAAGGCGCACAACTCACCTTATATGGTCCCGATAAAACCGAAATAGACTCCTGGACCTCATCCGACAAGCCGCACCGCGTCGAACATCTTGCACCCGGCACCTACTCGTTGCGCGAAATGATGTCTCCGCGGACCTATGACCTTGCCGAGGAGATAACGTTTGAAATAAAGGATACGGGAGAAGTCCAATCTGTCGCGATGAAGGATGCGCCCATCGAGATCAAAGGACAGGTCGACAAGCGTCAGGAGCTTGTCCAACCTATCGGGAAGGGTCTGCTGGCCAACGGCGATGGTAAAAATCGCGCCGCAACGCAAACCAATACGGACGGACTTTTCTCCTATACCATCGACGCTCGAAACGATTCAGCTACCCGGGTTGATGAGTTCACAATTACCGATGATCTTGAGTGTGCCAAAGACGGCACGGCGAGATTCGTCTCAATCGAAACCCCCGTCGCCATCGGCGACCTCAACGGTCTGTGCAACGTGTGGTATCGCACGACGCCGTTGGACTCGACAGACGTCGATGGGCCGGCAAACGCGACGCTTGACGATGGGCACGAAAATCCTTGGCTTGAGTCCGACGAAGTAAAAGAGAGTCTGGGTGAGGATTGCCGCCTCGTCGATTACGACGGCTGGCACCTCTGGAAGGCGGATGTCTCGACCACGGAATCCACCACACTCGAGGCGAAAGAACTTGACCTTGCATCCAATATCGTCGTAACGGGCATTCGCATTGAATACGGTGCAGTAGCCGCCGACTTTACGACTCGAAGCGATGTGGATTCTTGGACCCGTGATGATCTCAAAGATGAGCACGACGACCTTGACGATGCCAAAGCAATCCTTGGCACAGACGCTCGGGGCGCAGCCGTGCACATGCAGGCAACGTCGGCTTATACGCCCCAAACCGCACTCACCAACAGCGCGCGCGTCGATCTTTGCCGCAACGGCGGCGGCGATAAACTTGAGTCACATGACGAGGACCGTGTCATTCAACGCTGTACCCTACCGCAGGACCTACCGGCAACAGGATCAGTTCCCATCGCCGCCTGCATCACCGCGCTTCTGACCTCGGGTGCCGCAGCCTTATGGTTCGCTCGCCTTAGGTCGATCCCAGAGAAGCGCTAGCGCGATAAAAAAGCGGGCGAGCCAGTCCCCC
>UQTN01000026.1 GCA_900543945.1 uncultured Collinsella sp.
GTCGGGGTCGAGCCAATACCAGGCTCCGCCCTGGCGCAACCATCCGGTATACGCTTTGCCGTCAGAGGTTGCGTAATACCAAGTGCCCTCTTTTAACTGCCAGTAATAAAGAGAGACATCAACATACGCGTAATTCATATCAACATTTCCGCTAATACCAGAAACTTTTCCGCGGCTTGTATACTGCCAAAAGCTGTAACTGGCGGTATAGTGACATTGGGAGTTGTATTGAGCAATCCAATGATCCCAAGAACCGCTCTTAAATACAGGGTCGGTCAATATATTGTTAAACCAATTTAGGTTTGCATAAATGCCTGGCTTATATCCAGCACTAGAAATCTTATTACAGAATGTCTGAGCTCTAGATGCAATTCCGGATTGACGACCATCTGCAATAATTGTCTTGTCCTCAAGATCGTAATACACCGGTAGCCTAGGATTGTGCCCCGATAGGCAGTCAATCACCATGGACGCCTCATCGGCTGCCTGTTGATTATCAAAAGCATATGAATAGACATAGACGCCGTAGGGAATTCCGAGTCGCTCGCACTCAGAAATATTTCGATTAAATTGATAGTCAACTCGACCGCCGAAAGACGGAGCGCCAAACCCAACGCGCAGAATAGCGAAATCGATGCCAGAAGCTTTAACTGCGTCCCAATCAATACGCCCTTGGTGCTCGCTGACGTCAATGCCCTGAGCTGTAACCCCATCGGGAAGAGCGTCCATAGACAATAAAGCTATTCCGTCTTCTTCGGAAGAAGCATCATCTGAAACTAATTGTCCACCCTCATAACGCCAAGAATTCTCAACCAGAGTCTGAGCAGCCTCTGCATCCGCAGGGCATACAAACATAGAAACGGGCGCAAAGAGCATCAGCACCAACAATGCCGAAAACAACTTAAGATGTTTGTTCATGTAAACCTCGTCATTCGCTCTTGATTGCGTCTAGCTTACAGCATAGCTATGAAAGATTCCCGAACATCTAACAGGACAAGATGCCATCTAGGACAATAAATAGTTGGGCGCAATGCTGCAAAGAAAAGAAGAACTTACCGGCAGGGTTGAACCCGCAGGCTCATTGCCCCCTCCTCTTGCCCCCAAGAATACCGACTTCAAATAAACTTTCAAACCAGATGTCAAAAAGGTAGGGGGCCCAGAGAGTCCCCTACAACTCGGAATTCTAACGAATCAGTATTACTTTCGATGGGCCCAAAGCGGTCAAACCGGAGATGCGATTTCCATAACCATCACTATGCCAGAACAAATTATCGCTCGGCGAATTGCCCCAGAAAAAGCCAATGTGGCTATCGTCCGCATATGGGTTGTAAGGATTGAAGAACACAATGTCCCCCTTACGAGCCAAACCACTACGTAACAACTCATCAATAGAGTTGAAATAAGTCACGTTCGCACACGTATCGATAGCGTAGCCGTACCAACGATAAGCGTTTACGCAGCCGCCCCTTCCGGGACCTCCACTCCAAGGGGAATGGCTCTGCTCGGCGGCAATGGGAGCTAAATTCCCGCCCGCCTTCATATATGCATGCGATACAAATCCACCACAATTCATGCCCGTATAACCGTCCCAACGCGGATCACCCTTTGGGTACATGCACGTTTCCTGGCTGAGATGCGTGTCGTAGCGTGTTCCACGGTAATAGCCGTCGTTTTCGTGGCTCATAAGCCAATTGACCAAGCTGGACCTATTGACCCCCAAAACAGAACCAGACGTATTCAACCATGCACCACTTGCATTGAAGTAATAGTCAACGCCATCGATTTTCAGCCACCCGTTAGCAAACATGGCACCCGAAGGCTGGAGCCAGTACCACGTACCGCCGTCATTAAGCCATCCAGTTTTCATCTTGAATGTGGAAGGGTCCATCCAATACCACGCACCGTTGACATATTGCCAACCAGACTTAAGGACACCATTGGAAGATGCGTAGTACCAAGTATTGCCACTTTCGTCAGAAGCGTCTTTCGACATAATCCAACCAGACGCCACGTTAACGACACCATTCGCATCCGCATAGAAAACCGCATCTCCAATATGAATCACACCTGGCAATGAAGACGAGTCAGTACGATCAGCGACTACAGGAGATCCATCAGATGAAGTAGGCAACGGCTCGCTCAGTGCTCCAGACGAATTCGCCCATGCCATACCATCGTTCAAGTTGATCCAGCACGAAGATGCCATTGCACCGGAATCATAAGAAAAATAGCGCTTGCTTCCTACCGCAAATTCACCAGTACGCATTGCGCCGGATACATCATCAAGGTAATACCAGGCGCTTCCGGACTTTATCCATCGCCCTCGTTGAATAGCTCCGTTTGATGCGGCGTAATACCAAGTACCATCAGCAAGTGCCCAGCCTGTTGCCATGGCACCTGAGCTCGTAAGGAAATAGGTGGACGAGCCCACTTGCACAAAGCCCGTGAGCATAATATGGCTTCCTGGATCCAGGTAATACCAAGAATTCCCTAGAAGTAACCAACCTCCATGCAGTAAGCCGTTGGAGTCAGCGTAATACCAGTTGTTGTCAATAAGTGCCCACTGGGAGGATAGCATGGCCCCTGAACTGTTAAAGATATAAGAGGTGCCATTGCATTCATTCAGCCCGGTGGCCATAGAACCGTCTGCAGGATCAAGCCAGTACCAACGACCCCCATCCGAGAGCCAGCCCTTTACCAGAGCGCCAGAGCCGGAAAAATAATGCCAGACAGAAGCATCAAGATGCCATCCGATAAGCATTGCACCAGAAGAAGAGAATCCATACGTGGCTCCCCCAATCTGCAGCATCGCATCGTGGACCATCTTGCCCTCATCATCCAGCCAATACCAGTTGCTGCCGTCTGAAAGCCAGCCTTTTACCATGGCGCCAGAACCGGAGAAATAACGCCAAGCAGAAGTGGAGCCCGTAGAATCTAGGTACCAGCCGACACGCATTGCGCCCGAAGAGGAGAAGGCATACGTCGCACCCCCGACTTGAACCAACCCATCCTGAGCCATTCGACCTTCGTCGTCGAACCAGTACCAGCTACCGTCTATATGTCTCCAAGAAGAAACAGCGATTGTTCCGTCGGACAAGCCCCAACGCCAAAAACCAGCCCCTTCTTCGGGTGATATCCACCCCTGATGCCAAATAATTTGATTCGAAACCTCGGAAGGGGTCTCATTATCCACCTGAGAGTTCTGCTCGACAGCGAAGGTCGATTCGCGCTGAGCATCAACGCCTGACTCGACAGAAGCAATAGCAACGTTAGATGCGGGACCTTCGTCAGTGTTATTCGAATCAAGGGCGTATAACATTGAGGGCGAACCCAAAAGGAGCCCAAAAGAAATGAGGCCCGAAAAAGCCAGCACTCCGAATGACCATTTCTTCATAACAGCACGGTATCCAATCACGCAGCGGCCCCGTCGCTTCAGGGCAACGGGGCCTCAATCAAAACTAGCTCAGTAATGTGCTAGCCAATTTGCTGGCAGTTTTTGCACTCTCGTGAAGCGCCACGCCTCTGGGCCTCCTGAATAGAGATCTGCGAATAGCCCTTTGCGTCCTTACCAACGGTACGGCACTTATGCGTATGGTAAACATCGCTACCGTTCTTATACCAAACTAAACCGTAGCCCGGAATCCACTTGCCGTCCTCGCCGACATAGTAGGAGCCAACCCAGGCATTCGTAGCCATGGCACCGGAAGACTGGAGGTAGTAGTCGCCGACCCAGGCGTCGTGAGCCATAGCGCCGGAACCGCTAAAGTAGTACCAGGCGCCGCCGACCTGACGCCAGCCGGTGGCCATCGCGCCGGAATCGTCGAACCAGTACCAAACTCCACCAACGTTAGCCCAAGAGTTAGAGGCCATAGCGCCCGAACCTCCGAGCCAATACCACGTGCCGCCATTGCTGAGCCAGCCGGTTGCCATGGCGCCCGAACCGCTCGCATAGTACCAAGAGCCGCCTGCCAAGAACCAGCCAGTGGCCATTGCACCGGAGTCGCCGAACCAGTACCAGGAGCCGCCGAGGCTGCGCCAGCTGTTAGCGACCATGGCGCCCGAGCCGTCGAGGTAGAACCACGTACCGCCGATGTTGAGCCAGCCAGTGACCATCGCACCGGAGGCATTAGTGTAGTACCAGGTACCCGAATCGTTGATCCAGCCAGTCAGCATGACCCCAGATTCGTTGAAATAGTACCAAGCCCCGCCGAGATTATGCCAACCGGTCAATAGCTCACCGTCGGAGGTCGCATAGGACCACTTTCCGTAGATGGAGTCGTAGAACCAGCCACTATGCTGCATGCGGCCATCGGCGTTGGCACCAGGGGTGTTCAGGAAGTAGTTCTTGCCGTCAATCTGAACTCGGCCGTATGCCATATCATGGTTTTCGGGATAGAAGTAATACTTGTCCCCACCGATAGACTGCCAGCCCGACACCGCGGTCCCGTCAGCGCCAAAATAGTACCAGACAGCTTCGTATTCGTTATGTCACTGGTTCGTGACCATGGCGCCAGTTTCGGGATCGAAATAGCGAAGGTTGCCGTCCTCGCACCGAACGAGTCCAGTCTTCGGACGACCGTCGGAACACCATTCCGTAATCGGTCCACCGCCTCCGCCACCGCCAGCAATATCAGCAAATGAGGGCGCCGGGGCAACCGTCATGCAGGCAGCAGCAAATGCAACAACTCCCAGCACTGTTAGTCCGTGCCATCTTTCTCGAAGGTTTTTCATACGACATCCTTTTTCCGAGATTTAAGGCTCTCTTAAGTTATTTTTAAACTATCAATTCAGTATTTCAACGGGAAATCGATAAAAGGTGTCTTTGTGACTGCAATTTAAATATGAGTCGCCGCACCTCAACCGTTACGCCAAATAGCTTCTAAGGCAAACTGAGCGCATGAGCGAACCGATTTAATACAACCACCTGTAAAAATCTTGAGGCACGTTTTCGATATGACAAGAGCTGCTTGAACGAGGAGTACTTGAACCCCACCGCCCTTGCAGCTCTTGAGGATACTTTGCCGGAACTTGGCATTACTTCGCACTAAAACGAGAAGTACTCACTGTCGGAGGATAGGTTTGGTCCGAGCCACGGGTCGCCATCGAGGAAGAACTCAGGCCAGTGCTGCATGAACAGCGCCTGCTCACGCTTCCAGCGGCGCAGCTTTTCCTCGTTGGCCTCTTCCCTGCCGCGCGAGGTGAACTCGTAGTGGTACAGCTCGGCATAGGGCGTAAAGATGGTGCGGTAACCCGCCTCCCACACGCGCAGGCAAAAGTCTGCGTCGTTAAAACCGACGGCGAATTCCTCGTTGTAGCCGCCGACGCGCTCAAATACGTCGCGTCGCACCATCTGGCAGGCACCCGTCACGGCGCTAAAGTTGCCCGGGCGCACGGCACGGGCAAGATAGCCCTCGCGCTTTGCCGAGAAGTCCTGGTTGGCATGGGCAAGTGCGCCACGCACGCCAATCAAAATGCCGGCATGCTGCACCAGATGATCGGCAAAGTAGAGTTTGGCGCCCACCACGCCCGCATCGGGACGCTGCAGATAGCCCATCATCTCTTCGATAAAGTCCGGGCTTATGACCTCGGTATCGTTGTTCAGCAGCAGCAGGTAGTCACCCTTGGCGTGCTTCACACCAAAATTGATGATCTGAGAGTAATTGAACTCGCCCGGCCAGTACACAACGCGCGCGATGCCCTTGCCTTCGGATGCTGCAGCCACGCGCTCTGGCAGGGTTTCGTAATACGCAAACGTCTCCGGGGCTTCACTGTTGTTCTCCACCAAGACGATCTCGTAATTGGTATACGTGGCCTTCTGGGCGATCGACATCACACAGGCATCGAGCGTCTCAATGTGATCCTTGGTGGGGATCACAATGCTCACCAGCGGCGCAGGCTCCGGCAGCGCATGGCGCATGCGGTAGACAAACGGCGTCTCGGTCTCCTCGACCGTTCCGTGAACGCCCAGCGCGTTAAAGTGGCGCTGCAGCGCAAGACGACCCGCTTCAATGGCATACGGCTTGCTATCGGCAGAGCCATCGGCGGTCGATCCCGGATGCACGCGCCAGTGATACAGCACATGCGCAACGTGCTCAAAGCGCGCGCCGGCTGCAAGGCAGCGAAGCGTCAAGTCGTAGTCCTGGGCGCCCGCAACGTCTTCTGGGGACATACCAATGTGATCGATGAGCGCCTTCTCCACCATCAGGAAATGCGTCACGCAGTTATGGCTATAGAGCAGGTCGACGTTGAGTACGGTCTTAAAGACCGGCTGGCCCCACTCCCCCGTTTTCTGGAACATGTCCTCATCACAGAACAGGACCTGGGGACGCTCGCCCTCGGCCGCCTTGTTCAGCGCGGAAACATACTGGAATAACGCGTCCGGTTCCAGAATGTCATCGTGGTCCAAGAAAGCGATGTAGTCGCCTGTCGCTTGCTCGATACCTGCGTTGGTGTTGACCACAATGCCGCCGTTGCCGGGAAGCTCGATGCGACGGATGCGCTCGTCGTTGGCACCTGCCGCAAGGGTGGCCACCGCGTCCCATTCGGGCGAGGCGTCCATAAGCAGCAATTCCCAGTTGTCATAGCTCTGGGCTTGCACCGATTCCAGCAGCTCGCGCAGGTAGACCCGATCAGTCTTGTAGCACGGCACCACAATGCTCACGAGCGGTCTATAGGCAAAGGCCGCCGAAGCGACACGCTGGCACGCCAAATCGCCCGGCTTTGCGCGATGCTGCTCAAACCAACGTCGATAAGCTGCGTCGTCTGCACGCGCGTCCTTCATACGGTTCCAGCTGTCGTCGACCATGCCGTTGTACAGGCGACCATCCATGGCGCAAAACCCGCTTTGGATCCGCTCTGTGGGATCGCTCACGATCGCGACAAAATCTCGTATATCCTGAGGCATCTCAACACTCAGATACGATTTATTGATGCGGCATCCGTTCTGCTGCGGAACATCGACCTGCGATTCAAACACATGCACGGTAACATCGATGGCATTCATATGTGTATCGAAGATCTGGAGCTCAGGCGCGCACTGGGGGTCTCCCGCCCAGGTAACCTCATAGCGCCACACCGCGCCGGCGTCTGCCGGCAAATAGCGAATGGCATCGATCTCGTAGCGACCGCAGCATTCGCCACGCTGCGCATCGCGGATAAGCGCGCACAGCGCAGGCTTTGCTTTGTAGTTAACCTTGGATTCCAGCTTGGCCACGCGGCTATCGGGGCGAATGGAGCCAAGCTTTTGGCCATCGGACGCAAATGCGACGTCAATCGTAGAGCCATCCAAAAACGGAAGCACCAAAACGGCGAGCTCGCGCTCGTAATCGGAAACAGAAGGGCATAGCGCCAGCACACGGCCATGATCGACCGGGAGCACCAGCGACGGCACACAAGAACCGCTCGTCGTCGCATGGGCAAACGCTTGAGAACCCTCCCGTTCAATAAGCGCGGCGACATCCTGACCGGCAAAACGAAGCAGCACAAACAGACGGCCCTGACTGCGGCAAAGTGCCAAACGCTTGATACTCATCTACACTTCTCGCTTTCCCAGGGCGTTCGCTGCCATACGTTTGCAGGCACCCAGGCGTCCAAACCTCAAGACGTCGTAATCGAACATGAGCTTTTTGCACTCACGGGCATTGGGGGCCTTGCTGGTAAGCGCCGCACGCACCATAGCGGCAACAGAAGGAGCGCATTGTGCGAGCGCAGCATCGCTGCCCACGGCAGAACCGGCAAGCGCCGCGGCAACGGCGGCAAACACCTTGCCGCAGTCCGAACCCAGCAACCTGAGCGCATCGTACAGCACCAGATCGCATAGGAAGTACGCCAGGTCATCGGCATACTGGACATCGAGACCGTCGCGTTGCCAGTCAGCCAGCACCGCGGAGTAAATCTTCACGTGCTCCAGCAGTCGCGTCTCGTCGTCATAGCGCATGGTGTCCATAAGCGAGCCCTTGCGCGCCACGCGGTAGTCATACAGCTTGTTCGAGATAAGCGCGGTCTTACGCGAACGACCGTACACGGCAAAATCGAAGACCTGGTCCTCGCCATACTTAACGGTTTCGTCAAACACGATCCCGTTGCCCAGCAAAAACTCACGCTTGCAGGCGGTGCGCCATGCAAAGGGGCGAGACGCTTCCTTAAACAGCAGGTCAGAGCTATAGCCTTCAAACGACACATCGCGCGGGCTCAGCACATAGTTAAGCCACGGATACCCCGCCTCCAGCGGATACGGATTCGCGCCAAAGGTCAACACGTCGCAATCCTCGCGTTCAAAGGCATCGACGATCACGCGGCATGCATCGGGCGTAAAGCGGTCGTCGGAATCCAAAAAAGCAACAATAGGCGCCGTGGACGCAGCGATACCCGCATTGCGGGCGCTCGACAGGCCGCCGTTGGGCTTATCGACCAGCGTAAAGCGCGCGTCCTTTTCGCAATAGGCAGCCGCAATATCGCGCGAACCGTCCGGCGAGCCATCGTTGACCAGCACGCCTTCCCAATCGGGCATGTCCTGCGCAAGCAGGGAGTCCAGGCACCAGGCCAGGCACTCCTCCACGTTATAGATAGGAACGACAACGGAAATCTTGGGGGTAGCCATAGTCAAGTGCTCCTACTGTGCGACCGGAACGTCATCGGGGTGCGGGTTGTCGCCGTAGGCGCGCTGATACGTCAGCACGCGCCAGACCAGCGGCAGGCCGCCGATCTTAAAGTAGTGTTTAAACGTATTGAGCTTGCCCGGCTTCTTAAAATCAAAGCGCGAATCGATATAGGCGCGGGGCGACTTGACCATCAGTCGCAAGTCGGTCTCGCCACGCGGGTCGAAGAGAGACAGGTCAAAGCGACCGGCATCCCAATCGGCCTTGAGCTCGGGAGATGCCTTCTCCCAAAACTGCTCGCGCAATTCATCGACCAGGCGCTCATCATTCCAACGGTACGTATCGACCTTCATGCGCATTAAAATACCCTGAAGCTGAGCCTTAAGCTCGGGGCGTTCATCCAAAAAGCGCTGCATCTCGGTATATTCGTCGCACACGCAAAACACCTTGTTAGGAGAATTAACGGAGCTCTTCTCGTTATCTTGGCGATAGCACAAAATGGGGTCCGCGATAAACGCAGCACGCTCGGCGCATGCCCAGACCTTAAAGTTAAAACCCGCATCCTGATACGAAGCACCTGGCGTGGGAAGAAACCGAATCTGATTGTCGTTGAGGAACTCGCGCCGGTAGATAGCCGACCAAATGGAAGGTTTGCGGTAGAAGATGCCCGGGCGATCGACGGGGCGATACGCGGCGCCCGTCATATGCTCGTCGATGATCCCAAACAGCTCACGCCGCTCGCCGGGCGTGGACCAATACAGATAAAAGTCGCCCTTTACCGCATCGGCATGCTCAGCATCGGCCTTGGCGACCAGCTTTTGAAGCGAATCCTCAAACATAAAGTCGTCGGACTCAAGGATGCCCACGTACTCACCGCGCGCCATCTCCAGGCCACGGTTCATCGAGTCGCCGTAGCCGCTGTTGGCCTTGTCGATCATCTTTACACGGGGGTCGTGCTCCATGTACTCGCGGATGATATCCGGCGAGCTATCGGTGGAGCCGTCGTTGATGCAGATGATCTCGATGTCATTGAGCGTCTGCGCCACGGCGGAATCGAGGCACACGCGCAGATAGCGCTCGACATTGCAAATGGGGACAAGCAGCGAAACTTTAGGGGTATCAGAGTTCTGCAAGAGAACCTCCCGTTGAATAGCGTGTAACAGGGTTATTTTAGCAGCCGAGTTGCGGCGGGCGGCAGCGCTTGGAATTATAGAAAGCGCTCCAGGCAGGCTTTGAGACCGCGAGTCGAAAGATAGAACAGCGTGGCGTCTGCCATCGAAACGCCCGAGGTCGCCGCAACGAGCTTGTGGGCAACACGGCGAACGGCACCCTTAGCAGGCATATCCGCCCACTCCGTTCCCAAAAACGTCGTGAGGTCCATGTTGACGCGAGCCGCCACGCGATGGAAGTCATCGGCATCCAAGCGCGCCAGATCGAACACAATGAGGTCCAAAAACCAAGTTATCAGCTCGCCGGGACACAGGTCCAAAAGACCATAGGCCGCCCAGTCTTCCAAGACCTCCTCGAGCATCTTCATGTGGGCGTCAAGCTTTTTGGCGCGCGCCTCGGCACTGTTGAACTCGTGCGTCGCCGATTCGCTCTCCATCACGTAGTGGTAGAACTTGTCAGGCATGACGACGGTCCTGCGGGCAAGCGCATAAGCCGCAAATTGGAAGACGACGTCCTCGCCCAAAGCCAAACCGGGGGCGAAGCGAATGCCTTCGCGATTGAGCAGCTCGCGCGAAAAAGCCGCACGGCAGGCATAGGGCTGCGCATTCGAATGGAACAGCAGTTGAGGATCGCGGGCGCCGAAGGTACCAGCTTTGGGGCTCATGAGTTGCTGGACGCGTTTGGGGGCAGCATCGGCAGGTTCACAGACGCCGCCAAAAACGGCGGCCTCGGCATCCGCAGACTCCATGGCATGCAGCACGCGCTCGACCGTCTGGGCATCGATGTAATCGTCGGCGTCCACAAAAAAGACGGTCTCGCCCTCGGCGACATCGATACCGGCATTTCGAGCACACGAGACACCCGCGTTTTCCTGGTCAATCACCAGTACGCGATCGTCGGCCTGCGCGATCTGGCGCAACACGTTCAACGAATCATCAGTCGAACCGTCGTTGACGCAGACAACCTGAATCGAACACTCAGACTGGACCAACAGCGAATCGAGGCATCGCTGAATGGAGCGTGCAGAGTTGTAAACGGGGACGACAATGGTAACTTTAGGACACGAGGCCTCTCCCATGCCGACCTACCCCCTCAGCGATTCGATGAGGAAGGCGGCGACCACGCCTGGGCCTCCAACCGAGGCGTAATACTTAGCACGCACCAAGGCACCATCCGTCGCAAAACTCGGATGCTCGTCAACCCAGCCCTCGGGATCTTTGAGGATGGCAGCGAGATTTGCGCGCTTCCACGGTTTGAGGTCGTCAAGCAAAAACTCCCCCGCGTCCAAGGCCGCCTGAAATTCCTTAGCCATCTGAACCAGGAACTCCTTATAGAACTTAGGCGCCAGGCGCACGTAGTTCCACATGTATGAATCGTACTTAATGAGCTGGTTGAACTTGAGCATGCGCGCGACATCGCCGCTTGCGTGGTCGCGGGCATAATCCTCTCGAATCCAACGCTCAATCTCGGCATACTCGGTATTGACGCAAAAGACCTTAGCTGAAGAATTGACCGAGGAATTCTCGTTGTCCTGGCGATACGACAACACGGCATCGTGCAGGTAAATAGCCTTATCGGCGCACGCGATCACCTTAAAGGCAAATGACGTGTCCTGAAAGGATGCCCCCGGAGTCGGCAGGAACGTAATGCCGTTGCGCTCAAGAAAATCGCGACGGTACACGGCCGACCAAATCGACGGCTCTTGCTTAAAGAACTGCGTCGTATCGCTCGGGTGCACTGGCTTGCCACAGTCCTTGGCTTTAAACATCTCGTGCAGCGAACGGCGCTCCTCGGGCTTAGACCAGTAGAAATCAAAGTTCGCCTTCGCAAAGTCGGCATTATTGCTATCGGCGGCCGAGACAAGCTTTTCGAGTGCGTCGGGCGCCATAAAGTCATCGGACTCCAAGATACCAACGTACTTGCCACGCGCCATCTCCAGACCGTGGTTCATCGAGTCGCCGTAGCCGCTGTTGGCCTTGTCGATCATCTTGACGCGCCCATCGCGCTCCATATACTCGCGGATTATCGCCGGCGAGTTGTCGGTCGACCCGTCGTTAATGCAGATGATCTCAATATCCTTGAGCGTCTGCGCCAGGGCGGAATCGAGACACTCGCGCAGGTAGCGCTGAACATTGTAAATGGGAATAAGCAGCGACAGAACAGGGCTGCCAGAGACGTTAGTAGACAAATGTGCTCCTTAGGAAATACCTGTCGTTTCATGGTATCAAAGGGTCAGCGCGCCAGCGGACGTTTATATAATCTATGGAGCCTCTTGCGGGCAAAGTAGCCGCACGTCATGCGGCGGGCCCGTGGCAGGTTCCTGCGTTTTATTCAAAGCTTGCCGTCAAGGTGCGCCGAGCCTTTACAATAAGACAGTCCCAAGGACGTATTCGATAGCTTCCGCGCAGCGCTCGCGCGCCGCGCGTGAAAGGATATATTGCCCCATGCCTTCAACCCTTCCCGCCCCCATCGATAAGCTCGCCATCGTTGTCGTCACGTACAAGCGCCAGGAACTCCTGGCCAACTTGTTCGACTCCATGACCGAGCTCACGGCAACGCCCTGGCGCATCGTGATTGTCGATAACGAGAATTCGCGCGAGACCGAGGCCATGTGCACCGCATTCAACGAGCGTCTGGCCAACCTGTGGGGCATCGACACCGAGCAGCCCGACGCGCAGGGCGGCACCGACCGTGTCATCTACGCCCCGCAGCTCGAAAACGGCGGCGGTGCGGGCGGCTTCTCCGCTGGCACTAAATGCGCTTACGACCTGGGCGCCCAGTGGTTCTGGGTGATGGACGACGACGTGCTCGTCATCCCCGAAGGCATCGAGCGTCTTGCCAAGTGGACCGACCGCTACGATGTCATCCAGGGTTCGCGCCTGGACTTTGACGGCGGCGCTTTCTTTTGGCAGTACCAGCTCATCCTTTCGCTCGGCATCCCTAACCCCATCGCCAAGTGGGACTTGGGGCCCGAGGGCTACCGCAACATGAACCAACTGTGCTTTGAGGGCGGCATGTTCTCGCGCCGCGTGGTCGACAAGATTGGCCTGCCCGACGCGCGCTTCTTTATCTACGGCGACGATGCCTGCTACGGCTACGTGGCCAGCCAGCACTTCCCCGCCGCCGTGGTTGCCGACGTGGTGCTCAAGCGCGCCCGCGCCGTCTCCAACTGGGATATCGCCGGCAAACGACAGCTCAACTCCACGAGCGACACCAACCGCTACTACATCATGCGCAACCGAGGCTTCCTCGCTCGCTATATGCAGATCTACGGTGACTACCACCCCATGCTGTTCCGTCTGGGCAATGCCGCGACCTTCTGCAAGGAGTTCATTCGTCTGGCAGCAGTCGACAAATGCTTTAAGACCGGCATTCCGGCGCTGCGCCGCGGCATGAAGGACGCCCGCAAGATCGTTAAGGATCCCAACTGGAAGCCCATGCCGCCCCTGAAGGACGCCGAGTAGTAAAGGGCTTTCGCCCGCCGCTACAGTCGTTGACACACCACGGACACACGCTGACCGTCAAAGCCAAAGCCCCAACGCATGCGCCCGACGGCGGGGCGCGGCACGCGGATATCATCGATGCCGTCGCGCTCTATGTCGAGCAGCGCCTGAACCGCCAACAGTTCCAGGCCCAGGGCATCGACGCCAGGGTCGTACAACATGTTGACCGTAATGAGCGGTCGCTCATCGAGCATGCCGAGCGTGTCGGCCACGTCAAACACCCGACCGGTGGGAATCACCTGGATATCCCAGCGATCCGAGACGCCACTTCGCTTGGAGCTGGGATTGCAATAGCCGGGCAGTCCAAAGCAGAGCCCCTGAAGCGCCAGATGATAGGCTGTCGGCACATCTGATTGGCCCACATCGATGCCCAGATCGCCGATAGCACAGCTCAAAGCTTGCTTTACAGTGTCCTCGTCTCCTCGGCACAGCCCGTCATGGAACGAGTCGATAACTCCAACGTCCTCAACGGCGCACTCAAACCATTCCAGAATTACAAGACGGAGCGCCTGACGCACTTCGTTGTTAGGCAGACGCAGGGAACGAAGGCACGCGCCGTCCTCCGAATGCCCCGTCATGTCCGTCGTAAGAAATCCAGACAGATACAGCGCTGTCCAGATATCTTCGGGCTTGGCGACATCGGCCACCTCGGCATGCACATGCACTGGCGCCTCAATAAACCCATGCGGCTCAAGCAAATCGAACAATGCGGACAGGCGCATGAGATTCCAGTCACCGACGCATGCGCTCAGACGGTCAGCGTAACCATACAGATCTGCCCGAACAGGCGCGACGCAACCGCGATGTGCGTAGTCCACCACGCGCTCCGGGCTCGAGCAATAAAAACCACCAAACAGATAGCCCTCGAGCCACTCACGCGCGTCATCCAGACAGCCGTTGCGACCGATGCAATCCAACAGCACTTGGACTTCGTCGTCCGAAAAACCGAACCATCGATCACACCAACTCGACAACGCTGTCGCCGACCGATAGGAAACCCCACGTTGGGACAACGCAAACTCGGCATGACCGGGGCGTTCGCACATCAGACACGTCAATCGCAACGAGTCGCCGGCATCGGCAATGGTGTCGAACAACATTCGGCTGAGCGACTCTAGGGAATCCACGCTACCGTCGTCCTGAGCGTCCAAACGCTTTGGACATACCGCGTCGTAGTCGTCTATCAGAAGAACAACCCGCTCATCGAAAGCTGTCTGAAGCAGTTTAATAAGCACGCCAAGCGCCGCATCGATCTCCTTATCGCTGGCCACCCCACGCGCCGCCCTCTCGATAAGACGAACCTCACGTCTTGACAGATCAGGCGCGGCAAGCAGCGGCAGTAATCGGGCGCACTCGCGCACGACAGCCCCGCGAATTGCTGCCGCAGCACCAGCGCCATGCCTCGAAGCGGCAGCTGTAAAGTCGAGCATGATGACCGGATAACTCGCGTACTCATCACGATAGCGACCGCCGCCCGCCTGCCAAATCTGGGTACCAGCGAACAGGCTTCGATCCGGCAGCCGGCGATCAGGTCGTTCCAAATAGCACTTGAGCATCGATAAATTCATGCTCTTGCCAAAACCCTTGGGCCGACAGCAAAGCGCAACAGGTGCTTCACTGTCCAATATATCGGCAATAAACATAGTCTTATCGACGAGTAAACACCGATTGATTGCATCGGAAAAGTCGTGTGCATCAACCGGTAGAGCTGCGCTATCCGCATGATTGAGCAACCGTGCACCAAACGCATGAGTAAAACCACAATTCACCTGTTCAGACACCGTAAACTCTCCTTCTAACGCAGCACGATGCCCATTGTAGCGAGCGGGTAGAGCGCAACAATATCGACATGCAAACGTTTCGGGCAGCGGTAGCAACAGACCCCCGAGGGGGCATAACAAATCGTTGCACAACAAAAAAAGGGGGGCCGATGCCGCCGCACCGGACCCCGTCCCAAACTCTTATAGAAAACGATCTGGAAGATTACTCCTCCAAGCCGTCCTCCCCAGAAGCCTTCTTCTGCTGATCGAGCTTATGCTTACCACTTACGATAGACGTAGCGCCCAGTGTGGCCAAGCTTGCACTGGCAAGGCTCGCCATCACAATCAGATCGCCCGTCTTGGGCATGTTGCCGCCCGAGGACTTGGTAGTTGTAGTCGTCGTGGTCGTGGTGGTCACCGTTTTGGAGTCATTTTGCTCCTGGTTCTGGTTGTCGGTGTTGCCCTTACCGCTGTCCTTGCCCTGCTGCTTTCCGTCCTCGGTCTTGTCCTTGCTCTTGTCCTTCTCCTCAGATTCAGACTTCTTATCCTCGTCCTTCTTCTGTTCGGACTTGTCGCTCTTCTCCTCAGAGCTAGAACCCTTATCGGATTCGGTCTTCTCGGAAGCCTTGTCCTTGGAGTCGCCCTTTGCGGCTTCGATCTTTTCCGTGGAAACCTGATCAGATTTGCCCTTGTTCTGGGTCGAGCCGTTATTGACGCCAGCCATCAGCGAAGAGCCCAGCGTAGAGCCAAGCTGCTCGGAGAAAGAAGGCTTCTTGTCCGGCGAAGCAACGGGAACGTCCGGCGCCTTATTCGAGTCATCCTTGGAAGCATCGGAACCAGGGGTTGCGTCAGAGCCGGAGCCGTTGTTAGAGCCGGTGCCAACGGACGAATCGCTCGAGCCGGTGGATGAGTTAGAGGTGCCAGCGCCGGTCGAACCAGAAGCGTCGCTGTCCGTATTGCCGGCAGAGCTTGAAGACGAATCGCCCGCAGCAGAGCCGTTTGAATCGGAACCGTTCGAGGTAGAGCCGTTGTTGGTAGTGCCACCAGCAGAGCCATCACCGTCAGCACCGGTCGAGGGCGCATCCATCCTGTCATCGTTGGCATCGTCGCTCGAGTCGTCATTCGAATCAGGCGTCGGCGAGGGCGCCGGCGTAGGTTCGGGCTGCACGGGCGTCGCAGCGGCCTCGTCCTCGGCGATATAAACCAAGCAGTCCTTCAGCTCATTGCGGTAGCGGTTCTTCCAGCCCTCATGATACTGGGGCTGGCTCGAATACTTGGTCGCCACGTTATTGACCACACTGTTGGAAAGCGCCGTCACAAACTCGCGGTCGGACATATCGTTGGAGAGATTCGCCCAACGGAAGAAGTCCCTGCAGCCACCGGTGCCGCACATGTTGGTGATGCTCCACACCATGCCCTTAACGCAATCGGCACGGCCCGAAATATCAATGCCCAGGCCACTCTTGAGCCACGCCTCGGTCACCGCATAGTACGAGTTGTACGCATACGCATCCTGCAGAGCCGAGAACTCAACAGGGTCGGTGTTATAAGCACCTTGGAAGGCCTCCTGCGCAATACGGCCCAACTCGGTGAGCTGGCCGTTCTCGTACATGGCATTGCTCGTGTTGGAAATCTCGCTGCCGCGATCAATCGCATCCTTGAGCATGCTGTATTTTTCGGGGTTGTAGTTGTAGGCCTGCTTCATAAACGGAATGAGCGACCAACGACGGTCGAACTGGTAATAACCCAGCGCGTTATAACCGTCACCGTACGAAAAGCCCTGGTTATAGTTGCCGTGACTCTCATATTTGGTGAAGTACTTCATCTCGGGAGTCACGTTAACAAACGAAACGCCCTGGACCGACCTCAGCACGCCCGAAAAGGACTGCTGGATATAGAGACCCTTATCGATATCGGTCGCATCCGAGGCAACGCCCGGCGTGGGCTCCTCGGCAGCGGCGGGTGCCGGCGCGGAAACGGCGCCAAACGAAAGCGCCAGCGTCAGGCCCGCGACAATCGCAGAATGCTTGGGCTGCATAAGATCCTCCCTGCATTGGTGTAGTTAAAGTGCAGTTTGCAAAGATAAAAATAAGTATTGCAGCTCGCCCGTTGTTGCACAACAACCCCTCGGTAAACGGCAACAACCCTCCGCGAAATCTTAAGGAATTAAACAAACTGGTCGTCGGGCGCCATCAGAAGCTCGCCGTATCGCTCCATCAGCCCGTCCCTCAACTGACAAAAAGCGGGAATATATACGTTCAAGATGCGCTGAATCAAATCTTGAGCGAGCTTGTTGTCATAGATATGGACGTTCGTATTGCGGTCTTTGAGCATATCTAGCCAGGCCGCCTCATCAATAAAGTCGTAGAATCGGTAGGACTCCTTCAAGATGGCACGAGGAGACCCCGACGCGGCAAGCGTGGCGCCCTCATACTCGAGCAGACGCTTAAGGAGCTTCCAGCTCAGTTCAAATTGAAGATTGAACTTATTAATCAAACCACTCTGAACAAAATCATTGTTGAGATCCTGATTGGGCGCATCCTCAAGATTCGCCAAGGCGCTGACAAAGTTCTCATATTTTTTCATACAGAATCACACCATCCCTGGCAATTTCATCGAGCAACTGCTGCGATAAGGACTCATCCAGATTGACGACGTCTATATCTAAAAGAGTATCAAGACGCTCCTCTATCAGATATGAGAAACGGTCGAAATCCCGGCAACCTGCTACAGCAATATCAATATCGCTCTTAGGCAAGTTGTCACCGCGGGCACGAGAACCAAACAGCACAACCCTCTCGGCGTCACATTCCCGAGCAAAAATCTCAATTTGCTTGTACACCTTGTCGAGAGATACCATCTGCAGCCCTACAGCTTAATGTCGAAGTTGATCTCGGGGACGGCAGCAAGGTCGGCCAACGTCACGCCGTCGACGTACTTTTCGATCACGTCGTCCAAACCGCGCCAGAATTTGACGGTCGAGCAGAGATCGCTGCGGGCGCAGCTGTTGTCGATGCCATCGCACGCCACCGGAGCCGTGCTGCCCTCGACGACGCGCAGGATGTCGCCAGCACGCACCTCGGCCGGTTCCTTGGCCATCATGTAGCCGCCGCCCTTGCCGCGCACGCTCTTAAGCAGGCCCGCCTTCATAAGCGGACGAACCAGCTGCTCCAAATACTTTTGCGAGATATGTTCGCGGTCGGCGACCTCGCGCAGGGCAATCTTGCCCTCGGCGTCGCCCAGCGCCGCGATATAGATCATCAGCCGGAGGGCATAGCGGCCCTTGGAAGAAATGAGCATACCTACCCTCCCATTGCATCTGGGACAACATAACCAGGTTTGTTTGTCCCAAATCTTAAGTGAGTGGGACAAACACAACAGGTTATTTTGTCCCAGAATTTGAAAAGTCGAGTGGATTAGTCGGGTTTTCCCTTGACTAACGCCGAACCCATAGTAACTTTATTCCGAGAAGATTCCTAGGGTTTCGCACACCCATGAGTACACCATAAACAGAGAGGGACAGCATGAGCGCAAATCCGCTGCTTTCCATCGAAGGTCTGACCGCCTCCGTGGACGAGAAGACCATCCTCCACAACGTCAACCTCAACGTCGCCGCCGGCGAGACCCACGTGCTGATGGGCCCCAACGGCGCCGGCAAGTCCACCCTCGGCCACCTGGTCATGGGCGATCCCGTCTACACGGTCAACGACGGTCGCATCGTCTTTGACGGCCAGGACATCACCGAGCTCACCACCGACAAGCGCTCGCGCGCCGGCCTGTTCCTGAGCTTCCAGGCCCCGGTCGAGATCCCCGGCGTGCCACTGTCGAGCTTTTTGCGCGCCAGTATCGCCGGCCGCCCCGGCCTGGAGATGAAGGGCAAGGAATTCCGTCGTCGCGTCAAGGAGCTCGCGGCCGAGCTCAACATGGATACCGCCTACCTCAACCGCGAGCTAGGCGTGGGCTTCTCGGGCGGCGAGAAGAAGAAGGTCGAGATGCTCCAGCTCCTGTTGCTGCAGCCCAAGCTCGCCATCCTCGACGAGACCGACTCGGGCCTGGACGTCGACGCGCTTTCCACCGTCAGCCACGGCATGGACGCCTACCGCAAGAGCTGCGACGGTTCCATGCTCATCATCACGCATAATACGCGCATCCTGGAGCACCTGGATGTAGACCGTGTCCACGTTATGGTCAAGGGCCACATCGTGCGCGAGGACGACGCCTCGCTCATCCCCTGGATCGACAAGAACGGCTTTGAGACCTTCGAGCGCGAGGCAGCCGAGCAGCGCGCCCAGGCCGAGGCCGCCGCTGCCGGGCAGCAGGCGTAAAGGGGCGACGCAATGACCAAGAACCGCACCGAGGTCGCGGACATCGACCGCAGCCTCTACGACTTCACCTATGGCGAGGAGGGATTCGAGCGCCTCGACGCCGGCATCACGCCCGACATCGTGCGCGAGATCAGCGCCAAAAAGGACGAGCCGCAGTGGATGCTCGACCTGCGCTTAAAGTCCCTCGAGATCTTCAACCGTTTTCCCGACCCGACGTGGGGCCCCTCCATCGAGGGCCTGGACATGGACAACATCGTCACCTACGTCAAGCCCAACACCGACCAAAAGCACGACTGGGAGTCGGTGCCCGACGACATCAAGAACACCTTTGAGCGCTTGGGCATCCCAGAGGCCGAGCGCAGCTACCTGGCAGGCGTCGGCGCGCAGTACGACTCCGAGCTCGTCTACCACAACATGCAGGACACGGCGTCCAAGATGGGCATCGTCTACTCCGGTATTGAAGAAGCCCTGCACGATCCACAGTGGGAACCGCTCATCCGCGAGAAGTTTATGACGCTCATCCCGCCCACCGACCACAAATTTGCGGCCCTGCACGGCGCCGTATGGTCGGGCGGCTCGTTTGTCTACGTGCCCAAGGGCACCAAGCTCGACTTCCCGCTGCAGAGCTACTTCCGCCTCAACGCCAAGGGTGCCGGCCAGTTTGAGCACACGCTCATCATCGTCGAGGACGATGCCGACCTGCACTTTATTGAGGGTTGCTCCGCGCCCAAGTACAACGTGGCCAACCTCCACGCCGGCGCCGTCGAGCTCTTTGTGGGCAAGCGTGCGCACCTGCGCTACTCGACCATCGAGAACTGGTCCAAGAACATGTACAACCTCAACACCAAGCGTGCGCGCGTGGACGAGGACGGCGACATCGAGTGGATCAGCGGCTCCTTCGGTAGCCACCTGGGCTACCTCTACCCCATGAGCGTGCTTAACGGCCGACGCGCCCGCTCGAGCTTTACCGGCATCACCTTTGCCGGCGCCGGTCAGAACCTCGACACCGGCTGCAAGGTCGTGCTCAACGCGCCCGATACCTCGGCAACCGTCGAGACCAAAGGCATCTCCAAGAGCGGCGGCATCCAGACCTTCCGCAGCTCCATCGTGGCCACACCCAAGGCCGAGGGCTCCAAGGCAACCGTGAGCTGCCAGTCGCTGATGCTCGACGACCAGAGCCGCTCCGACACCATTCCGGCCATGGACATCCGCGCCAAGAACGTCGACATCGGCCACGAGGCCACCATCGGCCGCATCGGCGACGACAAGGTGTTCTACCTGATGAGCCGCGGCATCTCGGAGGAAGAGGCCCGCACCATGATCGTCAACGGCTTTGCCAACCCGGTCTCCAAGGAGCTACCGCTGGAGTACGCCGTCGAGATGAACAACCTGATCAAGCTCGAGATGGAAGGAGCGATCGGATAATGAAACAGGAAACCAACACCGCTGCTACCACACTCGAGCAGGTCAACGCGATGCCCGCTGCCACCTGGGGCTGGCTGCGCATGAACCAGACCAAGCTTGAGCTTTCGGACGAGCTTGCCGCCGCCCCCGCCGAAGCCGTTGAGGTCGAGGGGCTGGACGAGCAGTTCTCCGGCGCGGCCGACGCCTTCGACGCCGCCA
>UQTN01000027.1 GCA_900543945.1 uncultured Collinsella sp.
GTGGCGAGCCTCGTCGCGAGCCATCTCGTGCACGGTGTCGTGGATGGCATCGAGGCCAGCGGCCTTGGCGCGCTTAGCGAGATCGGTCTTGCCGGCGGTGGCGCCATTCTCGGCCTCAACGCGCATCTCGAGGTTCTTCTTGGTGGAGTCGGTCACAACCTCGCCCAGGAGCTCGGCGAACTTGGCGGCGTGCTCGGCCTCCTCGTGGGCAGCCTTCTCCCAGTACAGGCCGATCTCGGGATAACCCTCGCGATGAGCAACGCGAGCCATGGCCAGGTACATACCGACCTCGGAGCACTCGCCCTCAAAGTTGGCGCGCAGGTCAGCAACGATGTCCTCGGAGACGCCCTCCATCTTGGCGACGCCCACGACGTGCTCGGCAGCCCACTCGAGCTGACCCTCCTCCTGCTTCAGGAAACGAGAACCGGGAACGCCGCACTGGGGGCACTTGAAGTCCTCGGGCAGCTGGTCGCCGTCGAACTCTTCCACATAACCGCAAACGGGGCAAACAAACTTCATGATTCGATCCTTTCGATCGATGGCGATTGTGCGCTCATCCGGTCCCGTAAGGGCCCTCTCCGGACGTGCGTCTTGACGAGTTCTATTATCCATAAATGAGACCGAATGTGAAGCCTATTAGGAATGATTTTTAATAAAACAATTTTCGGCATGTGAAGATGTTGATTGATTAACGATTTGCAAGCCATATGCGGACGCCGATGAGTACAATCGGTCGAGCAAATGTTGACCTATCAACAAATGAAGGAGTTTCCTTTATGCATCTAGCCCGTCGTGCCTGGTGCCGAACATATCAGACGGTTTTTCGCATCGCATTGCCGATCCTGCCCTATACCGAGCCGCGCATTTTGGAGCATGCCGAGGACGTGCCCGCGGTGCTTCAAAAGCGCTCGATACAGCGGGTTCTTATCGTGACGGATCCCGGCATTGCCCGTCTGGGGCTCACGGCACCGCTCGAGACGGCGCTCGCGTCCAAGGGAATTGGCGTTACGGTCTATGCCGAAACGCGTGCGAACCCCACGGTCTCAAACGTGGAGGAAGCGGCGTCCCTGTATCGCGAGAGCGCCTGCCAGGCCATTATCGGCTTTGGTGGCGGTTCGGCCATGGACTGCGCCAAGGGCGTGGGCGCACGCATCGCACGGCCAAATAAGCCCATCAACAAGATGCGCGGGCTGCTGCGGATTCATCGTCGCCTGCCGCTGCTCATCGCCGTTCCCACCACGGCAGGTACGGGAAGCGAGGTTACGCTTGCGGCAGTAATTACCGATGACGAGACGCACTACAAGTACCCCATTAACGACTTTGTGCTTATCCCGCGCTTTGCGGTGCATGACTCCGAGTTTACGCGCGGCCTGCCCGCCTCCATTACGGGGCAGACGGGCATGGATGCCCTGACGCATGCCGTCGAGGCCTTTATCGGCCGTAGCACCACGCCCTACACGCGCAAGATGGCGCGTCAGGCGGTCCAGCTCATCCACGACAATTTGCTCGAGGCCTATGGGCATGGCGGCGACATGCGTGCGCGTCGCAATATGCTTTCGGCGGCGTATAAGGCGGGCGTTGCGTTTACCCGCTCCTATGTCGGATATGTGCATGCCATCGCGCACAGTCTGGGCGGCCGATACGGAATTCCGCACGGTTTGGCCAACGCGATCATCCTGCCGCACATGCTTCGCGCTTATGGTGACGCCGCCGCCCCCAAGCTTGCCGATCTTGCTCGCATGGCCGGTATCGCGCCGGCTACCGCGCAGGACAGTCTTGCGGCCGAGGCCTTTATCGATTGGGTCGACCGCATGAATGCCGCCTTGGGCATTCCCAAATATGTGACGGGCATTCGCCGCTCCGATATTCCGCAAATGGCGGCCCATGCCGATGCCGAGGCCAATCCGCTATACCCCGTTCCGCTTCTAATGGACCGTTTGGAGCTCGAGCGTATGTACGAGGTCGTCGCGGGTGGTATGTTTGAAGACGAGAACTAGGAGGGCCCATGAACACCGAGGAAATCGCGCGCATCGTTGCCGATCAGCGCGCCTATTTTAAGACGCACGCCACGTTTGATGTCGATGCTCGACGTCGTGCGCTCGTGAGTTTACGCGATGCGGTGCGGGCCCACGAGGCCGATATTGCCCATGCGCTCAAGACCGATTTGGGAAAGTCGCATGACGAGGCGTATATGTGCGAGATCGGCACCTCGCTTTCCGAGATTCGTTATCAGATTGCGCATGTGGCTCGATGGAGTCGCTCGCGCCTGCGTCCGTGTGACCTCGCCAACGCCGTGAGTGTGTGCAAGACGCAGTCCGTGCCCTATGGCGTCACACTCATCATGGCTCCGTGGAACTACCCGTTTTTACTGACGCTCGAGCCACTCGCCGGCGCCCTTGCCGCGGGCAATACCGTGGTCATCAAGCCGAGCGCCTATGCTCCGGCATCGAGCGCGGTGCTCAAGCAAATCTGTGAAGAGGCATTTGATCCGCGCTTGGTGACGGTCGTCGAAGGCGGGCGTGCCGAAAACGAAGCGTTGCTCGATGAGTGCTGGGACAAGATCTTCTTTACCGGTAGCGTTCCGGTCGGCAAGCTCGTCATGGAGCGTGCAAGTAAAAACCTCACACCCGTGACGCTTGAGCTGGGCGGAAAGAGTCCCTGCATCGTGGATGCGACGGCTAACTTGAAGGTCGCGGCACGCCGTATCGCCTTTGGTAAATGGCTCAACGTGGGGCAGACCTGCGTGGCGCCCGACTACCTGCTGGTCGATGCGCGCGTGCACGACGAGCTGCTGGACCTCATCAGGGAGGAGGCCCGCCGCATGTTTGGCGAGCATCCGCTCGACAATGAGAATTACGGTCATATTGTCAACGCCAAGCATTTCGCGCGCGTGCGCGGGCTGATCGATCCCGATAAGGTCGTGCTTGGAGGTACCGCGCGCGAGTCGTCGCTCAAGATTGAGCCGACGATTCTAGACGGCGTGACCCCCGATGACGCCGTGATGCAGGAAGAGATTTTCGGTCCCATCTTGCCGGTGCTGACGTTTGAGAGCCTAGACGAGGCAGAGACGTTTATTGCGGATCGTCCGACGCCACTGGCCCTGTATATCTTTAGCCAGGACCGTGCGGCTCAGCAGCGCTTTGTGCGCTACGTGCCCTTTGGCGGCGGCTGCGTCAACGACACGATCATGCACTTGGCTACGAGCCATATGGGTTTTGGCGGCATGGGGGCGAGCGGTATGGGGCAGTACCATGGCCGCGAGAGCTTCGATACGTTTAGCCACAAGAAGAGCATCGTGAACAAGGCAACCTGGCTGGACGTGCCATTCCGCTATGCCCCGTATGCGAGCTGGAAGCACAAGTTCGTGCGCATGTTTGTGCATTAGAAAATGGCAGGTAATACGAACAAATGTTCCTATTACCTGCCATTTACGTTAGACTACTGCTATGGGGTACGGATGGGCCAACTCCCTTTAGAAGGGAATTGGTATGAACGTAAGCGATGTTATTTCGTTACTGGCGTTGTTAATCGCGGCTATCGAACTCGGCCTGTTTATCGGCCGAATGAAATAGCCGCCCCCGCGTAAGCGAAGACGGCCACTTCTCACGATGTAAACGTGCACTGGAGTTGGCAAGACCCGCTGCAACGGGTGCCATCCGTGCCTCTATCTTATCTGCAAGCGCTCTGTCTCGCAAGCGTTGCGGCAAATGGGCGAAAGGTGCGAGCGGGTGAAATTTTGTCCGCACGGGCCCGTAAGCTTCTCAGTAAGGTTAAGTGCCGGTTTATTCGGTCGTTAGAGGAGTTGCCATGTACGAGCCTTCACGTGTTCTTCTGTCGTTTCATATTGCAGGATTTCAGTATGCCGATGGCGCCTTGGTCTTGGGCGATCTTAAAGTGGGCGATAAACTGACGCTGTGTGCCGAGCGCGATAACCCCCATGATCCCGAGGCGGTTGCGATCTACTACGGCAACACCAAGCTTGGGTATGTTCCGGGAAACGAGGTCGGCCCGCTGTCCTTGATGATGTATTACGGCCACGAGGACGTATTTGAGGCCCGTGTGCAACAGGTTGCTCCCGAGCGCAGCCCGTGGCATCAGGTGCGCGTTGGTCTCTATGTGGTGGATGCTCGCTAATCGGCAATGGAGGCGGTCATGTTTGATGACGATGACCTGTTCGATCTGACGGACGACCCGTTTGAGTGGGATATGCTGATCGACGATGATGAGCTGGAGCAGGACCGGAAGAAGCGGCAGGACAAGAACGCCCAGGGCGACGCTTCGAAAAAGCAAGACAAGCGCCGCCGCGGACTGTTCGGCGGGCTCTTTGGGTAACTGTCGCATCGCTGCGTCTGTATACTAGGCACGTGTTAGACGCGTTGCGAAATGAGGACAGAGACGATGATGTGGTTTACCGCCGACCTGCACCTGGGCGATACGAATATCTTGCACGATATGGATCGGCCGTTTGATTCGGTCGAGGAGATGAACCGCAAGGTCATCGATGTCATCAACGAGTGCGTGACTGCGAACGACCTCCTCTATATCCTGGGGGACTTTACGTATCGATTGCCCATGGCGGAAGCGGTGCGCCTGCGTAAACGAATCGAATGCCAGAACATAACGCTCATCCGTGGCAACCATGACGGTGATTGGGAAGATCCCGACGTACCGCAGATTTGGGATGAGGTACGCGATTACCTGGAGATTGCTCCCGGCTATGCCAAGGGCCATCGTCTAGTTATGAGCCATTACCCCATGCTCAGCTGGAATGGCAAGGCGCGCGGCGCCATCATGCTGCACGGGCATATCCACAGCAGGGGAGACCGCACCAACGCGCGCAACCGCGATCGCGAGCGCCCTATCTTTCGCTATGATGTCGGTCTCGATGCCAACGATTACAAGCCCGTAAGCCGTGATCAAATCCTTGACTTCTTTGGGCTGTAATTCTCGAACCACCACACAAACCACCACAAAGGGGACAGTCGCCTTTGTGGTGGTTCTGGCGCCGTTGCCATTATGGCGGCGGCGTCTTTTTTGTCCGTGCGGCGCGGTAGAGTGTAGGCGGTTGAAATTTGCGTCCATCGAGGAGCTGCCATGAACGAGATCAAGTGCCCGCATTGCGGCGAAGTTTTTAAGGTCGATGCGTCCGGTTATGCGGATATCGTCAAGCAGGTGCGCGATGCCGAGTTCTCGCGCGACCTGGATGAGCGCGTGAAGGCGGTCCAGCGCGAGGGCGAGCAGGCACTGGAGCTTGAGCGCTCGCGCTCGACGGCTGCTTTGCAAAAGGCAGAGTCTCAGCGCGACGCTCAGCTTGTCGAGCAGAAGAACGCTGCAGCTCAGCAGCTGGCACAAGAGGTTGCCAAGCGCGACGCTGAGCTTGCCGAGCTGCGCGCCAAGCTCGAAGGCGCTGCCGCAGAGCGCGAGAGTGCAAGTCAGCGCGCGGCGGTTGAGGCCCGTTCCGATGCTCAAAAGGAGAATGCCGAGCTTCAGCGCGAGATCGACAATTTACGTGCGCAGTTGGAGCGCAAAGATGATGAAGCCAGGCTTGCCGAGGCGGCGGCACGCAATGCTGCTCAAAACGACCTGTCCGCGCGCGACGCTCAGATTGCCGAGCTGCAGGCCAGGATCGCCGCGGCGGACAAGGCCCAGGAGATGGCGCTTGCCGCCGCCGCGGCAGAGTCGCAGCGTGAGCTCGATGCCGCTCGCAGCGAGGCCGAGCGCGCGCTTACTGACTATCGCGCGAAGGTGCAAGAGAAGTTTTCCGCCGCAAAGGCTCAGTCCGAGCAAGAGGCCGAGGGCCTGCGTGCCCAGCTGCGCGAGCAGGAACTGATGGCAAAAATGAACCTGTCAGAGGCGGTCGCCGCGGCGGAGCGAGAGCGCGATGAGGCACGTGCCAAACTGACGAGCGAGCTGGCGGTGCGCGATTCTCGCGAGGAGCAAGCCAAGGCGGCACACGAGCTCGAGCTTGCGCAGGCCAAGCGCGCGAGCGATGACCTGATTCGCTACAAGGATGAAGAGATTGAGCGCCTTAAGGACATGAAGGTTCGCCTGTCCACCAAGATGGTGGGCGAGTCGCTCGAGCAGCACTGCGAGACCGAGTTTAACCGTCTGCGCATGACGGCGTTTCCCAATGCGTACTTCGAGAAAGATAACGATGCATCCGAGGGCACCAAGGGAGACTTCATTTTCCGTGAGTGCGACGCGAGCGGCAACGAGGTCATTTCGATTATGTTCGAGATGAAAAACGAGAACGACGAGACCGCGACCAAGCATAAAAACGAGGACTTCTTTAAGAAACTCGATCACGATCGTCGCCAGAAAGGCTGTGAGTACGCGGTGCTCTGCACGCTGCTCGAGCCCGAGAGCGAGCTTTACAACGCGGGAATCGTGGACGTGAGCTATCGCTACGAGAAGATGTATGTGATCCGCCCGCAGTTCTTCATTCCCATCATTACGCTGCTGCGCAATGCCGCCATGGGTTCGCTTCGCTATAAGCAGGAACTGGCGGAGTACAAACAGCAGAATATCGATGTCACGAACTTCGAAGCCAAGATGGAGAAGTTCAAGGATGGCTTCTCGCGCAACTACAACCTGGCGAGCAAGCAATTCGAGTCGGCAATCAAGGAGATCGATGCCGCCATTAAGCAGCTCGAGAAGACCAAGGACGACTTGCGCCGCAGCACCGAGAACCTACGCTTGGCCCACAACAAGGCCGATGAGCTTACCATTCGCAAGCTCACATGGGGCAACAAGACCATGAAGGCAGCGTTTGACGAGGCGCGCGAGGCTGCGCCAGAGACAAACGAGGAGCCAGACGAGGCGGATTCGTATGAGGTCGAGGATGCCGAGTAAGGCATAGCGGATAGTGAAAAAGCGGGGCTGCTGGCGATGTTGCCAACAGCCCCGCTTCGTTTCGTCCCAATATGCTTGGCTAATCCTCGAGCAAATCCTCGATAAAACCGACGCGGTAGTTCTTGAAGATGACCTCGCCACCGTCTTGCGTGGCGTCCAGATCGACATCGCCCATGATGCCAAAGTCGTGGTCGCCGTCCTCGTCGGCAAAAATCTGGTGCACGTGCCACACGTGGAGCGCCTTCTCGTCGGACTCGTCGATCGAGAACATAGCAGAGGAGCGCGCGTCGCCGTCGGTGAGAATCTCCTCGTGCTGCTCGTGGTAAGCGTCGAGTGCTTTTTGCCAGCGGATCTCGCTCATGCCCCAGTCGTCGTCGAGCTCGCCCAGGTCGCGAACGTGCTCGCGGGCGGCAAGGGTCACGCGGCGGAAGAGCGCGTTGCGCACCAACAGCGTGCAGCCGCGGCGGTCCGCCACGACCTCGTCGATGCCCTGCGGCGGCGTGGCGTCGAGGGCTGCCGGGTTGCCAGCGTTTTCCCACTCGTCTACCAAGCTCGAGTCGACCGAGCGCACCACAAAGCCCAGCCACGAGATAATGTCGCGCAGGCGCTCGTCGCGCTTCTCGATGGGTACGGTGCGGTCGAGCGAACGGTAAGCCTCTGCCAGGTAGCGCAGCAAAATGCCCTCGGAGCGGGCGATGCCGAGCTTTTGAATGTAGCCCTTAAAATCGCTCGCGCTTTCCAGCATATCGCGCAGGACGCTCTTGGGAGAGAGCTGGTAGTCGTTTGCCCAGGGTACTTCCTGGCAGTACTTGTCAAAAGCGGCGTCGAGCAAATCCTCGAGCGGCTTTTCGTACGTGACGTCTTGAATGCGCTCCAGACGCTCCTCATACTCGATGCCGTCGGCCTTCATCTCGGCCATAGCTCGATCGCGTGCGGCACGCTCCTGCGCACGCAGCACTTGCTTGGGATCTTCGAGCGTCGCCTCGACCATTGAGATTAAATCCATGGTATAGGTCTCGCTCTCGGGATCGAGCAGCTCCAACGCGGCGAGCAAGAACGGCGAGAGCGGCTGATCGAGCGCAAAGTCCTCGGGCAGGTCGACCGTCAGCGCGTAGTCGATGTCCGGCGCGGCGTCAGCCGGAGCGTCGGGTGCGGGCGGCACCTCGGTGCGAACGACGACACCGGAATCGATGAGCGTGGCGAAGATTTCGTCGGCGCGAACCTCGAGCTTTGCCTTTTCCTCGGGCGTTTGCAGGCTCGTCTCGATGAGGTCGTGCACGCGGGCACGGGCGTCGCCACCCTGTTCGACCACGCTAATCACCATGGAGTGTGTGATGCGAAGGCGCGGCTTGAGCGTTTCGGGCTGCGTCTCGATCAGGCGCTCAAAGGTCTGCTTGTTCCAGGTGACAAAGCCCTCGGGGGCCTTCTTCTTTTTAATCTTGCGGAGCTTCTTGGGGTCGTCGCCCGCCTTGGCCATGAGCTTGGCATTCTCGATCTCGTGCTCGGGTGCCTCGGCAATCACCATGCCCTCGGTATCGAAGCCCGAGCGGCCGGCGCGACCGGCAATCTGATGAAACTCGCGGGCGCGCAGACGACGCATCTTGTAGCCGTCGTACTTGGTGAGCGCGGTGAGCACCACGGTATGGATGGGCACGTTGATGCCGACGCCGAGCGTATCGGTGCCGCAGATGACGGGCAACAGGCCCTGTTGTGCCAAGCGCTCGACCAGCAGACGATAGCGCGGCAACATGCCAGCATGGTGCACGCCGACGCCGCATCCGAGCAAGCGCTTAAGAATTTTGCCAAAGGCCGTCGAGAAGCTCGTGCCCTTGGCCGCCTCCTTGATGGCCCCACGCTGCTCCTTGCTGGCAATACCAAAGTTGGCGAGGGATTGCGCCGTCGCAAGTGCGGCGTCCTGGCTAAAGTGCACGATGTAGAGCGGGGCCTCGCCGCGGCGCATTGCGAGCTCGACCGTGCCCTCGAGGGAGGTCGTCACATAGTCATAACTCAGCGGAACCGGACGCGGGGCGTCGACAACCAAGTCGCAGGTTGCGCCGGTGTGCTCCTCAAGTGAGGCGGCGATGGCAGTGACATCGCCGAGTGTGGCGCTCATGAGCATGAATTGCGTGTGAGGCAGGGTGAGCAGCGGCACCTGCCAGGCCCAACCGCGATCGGGGTCGGCAAAGTAGTGGAACTCGTCCATGGCGACGCAGCCAACATCGGCATCTTCGCCCTCGCGCAGTGCGTCGTTGGCAAGGATCTCTGCCGTGCAGCAGATGACGGGTGCCTTGGTGTTGATATGCGTGTCGCCGGTGATCATACCGACGTTATCGCGGCCGAGCACCTGTACCAGATCGAAGAACTTTTCGCTGACCAGGGCCTTGATAGGGGCCGTGTAATAGCAACGTTTGCCCTGCGCCATGCCCATAAAGAGCATGCCCAGCGCGACAAGCGACTTGCCCGATCCGGTCGGTGTTCCCAAAATGACATGGTCACCGGCGGCTAGATCCATGAGGGCCTCTTCTTGGTGATCCCACAGCTCAATGCCGCGATTGCTCGTCCATTCAAAGAAGCGTTCGAAGGCCTGATCGGGCGTGAGCCACGGTTCGGGCTCACTGCCGTCTTCGGGCTCCCACCAGGTGGGGGAGAGCGCGCCGAGCGAGCCGAACTCGGCCTCGGTTCCCGTGCCGCCCGAGAATGAGCTGGCGGCGCCGGCGCCCGAGACGGTGCTGGCGGCGGTATCTGTCGTGGTCTGTGCCATGTGGTTGCTTTCTCTCGCGTTTGCCCGCCATCCATTATGGCGTAGCGGCGGCGCGGGGTGCTAGCGCGCGGGAAAATGCAGGAAATGGGCGTTCTGCCCAGCCGTTTGGTGCAGTCGCCAGCTAAGTGAGTAGACTTTTTGCGATATCGCGAGCACATGGTTTTTACGCAAGGTCTCTACCTGCGGTTTTAGTTTTTGCCATACGGGTTGTGCTCGGCTGTTGTCAAAAAGTCTACTCACTTAGGTTTGAGGGCCGTTCGTCGGCGCCTATTTGCGCTTGGTTGTCAACGCCGCGGCCATCAAAAGCCCTAGGACTCCTGCGGCAGGCGCTTTTTGCCTTTACGGGCGCGGTTTTTAAAGTTCTCGACGGCTTCTTCCATGCCCAGAGGCACATAGGTGAGCTCGTCGAGGTTATCGGGCAGGTAGCAGGCAAGACTTTGCTCCTGCATGTGACCCGCCGTGAGCACATCGTCACTGGGATGTGCGCCGGGTGTGGCGCAAATGCCATAGACGACGGCACCCATCTCGCGCGTGCGGCGCTCGTATTCGGTCTCGGGGTGCTCGGGATGGTCGCGGCGGACGTCGTCGCTTACCCAAAGCGTGTCATAGCCGGCCGCAGCAAACTGCCCCAAGGCGTAGTCGCGCAATGGCTTACTGTCGGTGCGCAGCGTGACGGTGGCGCCGGCTGCAAAGAGCGGACGGTACAGCATTAGGTGGTCGACATGGACGAGTCGCTTTTTGGCGTACTTGGCCTTGGGCTGCGGCGTGGGAAAGTTGATGGTGATGGCATCGAGCTCGCCTGCGGCAAATAGCTGCGGCAGCGATGCGGCGCCTCGGGGCAGGACAAGTGCGTTGGACAGCTCCTGCTCGCAGATTTTCTGTGCGGCATAGGCGATGCAGATGGGCTCCTGGTCCATGCCGATAAAGAACGTGTTTGGCTCGCGGGCCGCGCGCTCTACAAGGTACGTTCCCTTGCCACAACCAAGATCCAGATGAAGGTGTTCGAAAGGCTTGCTGCCTGCGGGCGCACAGGCCTCGCGCCAATCTCCGGCATAGGCCTCGGGGTTCGTCTCAATCGCATCGGCGTAGCGCTCCAGGCGCTCCTCGAGCACAAAGTTCTTAGGTGTGCGAACGTGGACGGCTCCCATGAGGCTCCTTGGTCATACGTATGGAACACATTGCAGGCGCGTTCCGTCAATGGGTTGAAAAAGGGTGGGCATGGTTTGCCCGAAAGATGCGGTGCGGCTCGGCGGCGAGTCGCCGATACCTACAGGCGCTTGAGAATCACATAGCGGTTGAGCTCGCCGCTGCGACCGTCGGCATGGAAACGCTCAAGCTCGCGCACGGGGACCTCGCCGCTCTTGTAGAACGTGCGGACACCGCGCACCAGGTCGGTGATCTGCTGATCGTCAAAGTGATGGCAATAGCGGTAGGCGTGGCGGTCGTTTTGCCAGCCAATGAGGTGGTCACCGGCTTCAAACTGCGCGGAATCGTAACCCTCAAACGGCGGGGTGAGCTCGGCGCGGGCCTCGGCGCGAACGGCTTTGCGCGCCATGCGCTCGTCGTTCATAAACTCCCAAAAGCTGATGGCGATGATGCCGCCTGGGCGCGTCTGGCGCACCAGAGCGTCGAGCACGCGTACGCGGTACTCGCACGACGGCACGTGGTGCATAAATCCAAAGCAGACCGAGATGTCGGCGAGCGGGGCGTCGAAAAGCACGTCGGGTGTCTCGGCGGGGTTGAGCTTCATAAGGGCATCGAGCACGTCGAGTTCCTGGAAGTGCAGGTTGGGAATGCGCAGGGCGTGACCGTGGGCGTCTATTGCCAGATCTTGGCACGAGTCGACACCATAGAACTCAAACGGGCAGCTGGCATCTGCCGAGGGGTTTGCGCCGTCGACGCCCTTGGCGGCAAGTGCCCCGCCGGCGGCAAAGTTCTCGAATCGCATATTGCCGCAGGCAAGGTCGAAGACGCGGACGGGATGCTCGATCGTGGCCACATCGAGCTGCTCAAGCGCGATGTCCATGGTGCGCACCCAGCCGGGCCACGGGGCTTGGCGCGTATCGGAAAAGGAAGCGGAGTGCTCGCGATAGAACGTATTGTTGAGCTGGATGAGCGATGATGCGAAATCGCGGTTCACGGCGCGGAACTCCCTCCGATGGCGGTGCGGAATAAACAGTACGACCATACTACCGTTAACGCCGCAACGGGGACAACCGAGCTGTGGGTCATTGCTTTGTTTGGACACATTTCCGCAGCTCATATGTGCCCGCAACCGCCGGTTGTCAAAAATCTCACTAGAATAGGTAGCATGATTTTGGCGGTGGCGGATAGATTTTTAACTGTGCAAGGCGCCTTAAGAACAAAAACGGTCCGGCGGCACGGCTGGCATCGCATAGGAGGAACCATGAATGTAGAAACTGCTCAGCGGCTCGCCGACCTTCGCCGCAGCAAGGGCTTTAGCCAAGAAGGATTGGCGCGAAAGCTGGGACTGTCACGCCAAGCGGTCAGTAAATGGGAGCGCGCGGAGAGCTCGCCCGATACCGAGAACCTGATTTCGCTCGCCAAGCTCTATGGTCTGGATGAGCTGCTCAATCCGAGCGATGAGATCGAGGACGATATCGAGTTTGAGAACGAGGACCGCGCCCGTCAGCGCGAGGCCGAGGCGGCGGAGCGTGCCCGTACCCACGAGGCGGCGGCACGCGCTACCGAGGCGGCAACGCAGGCGAGTGATGCTGCGGCCAAGGCGGCGCAAGCGGCAAGCTGGAGTGCACAGGCCGCCAATGCCGCTACGGCGCAGGCGACGAGTGGCGGTGCGGTTGGCTCGACTCCGGTGAAGGGCCCGTTCCAGTCGTTCCCGTATTGGGCCGTGTGCTGGCTGCTGTTCTTTTTGCTGATGTTCCCGTTTGGCGCCGGCCCCTTTGCTGCGCTCATCTTCTTTACGATCCCTATCTATCACTGGGTGGCGCGTGCGCTCGATGGTGATTGGGCGCGCGGGGATATTCAGGTTGGTTCGGCACCGGTGACGGCTAGGACTCAGGTGCAGGATGCTTCCGCTGCGGTTGATACTGATGCGGCTGCTACGACCGCCGCTGAGCCGAGTGCCAAAGAAGGTGATGAATGATGAAGCTCTCGCATGAATCGAAGGTGCGCCTGGGTGTTGGTATCGGAGCGTTTGTGCTCATCATCGGACTTGTCTTTGGCACTTCGCGGCTATTGGCTCATTCCGATACTGTGCGTACGACCGGTATTCTATCTGGCAATTTGTCTGATTTTGACGATATGTTTGACGACGATGATCTCTTGGATAGCGGTAACTATTCCGCTCGGCCTCAACAACTTTCGAGCGAAACGTTTGATGCCGACGCGTTCACATCGCTTGACTTGGACGTGACGTCGGGCACGGTCGAGGTCAAACACGTCTCCGGTGGCCCGGTGCGTGTTATCGAAAGCGGCCGCGTTGCGAAGGGAACGTCTGCTTCTGATGCGGCTACCCGGAACCTTGCTGAGGTCAAGGGCTCTACGCTCAAGATCAGTCAGTTCGACTACGATGATAAGCGCGCGATTGACCGCACAATTACCATTGAGCTGCCGCGAGATGTTGCGGATAGCCTGGTGGGCATTACGGCGAATGTAGGGTCGGGCGACCTGGCGGTCGCGGACATTGTGTGCCATGATCTGGATATAACGTTGAATTCGGGAGACGTTGAGTTTACGGGCACCGTGACCGACACCCTGAATGCCAAGGTCGGTTCGGGCGACATGACGTTCGAGCTCTACCAGGCGCCCGCGAAGTCGATGGACGTGAGCGTGGGCTCGGGCGACGTGGAGATGACGGTTCCGAACTCTACGGGCTTTAAGGCGAGCCTCACCTTGGGCAGTGGCGACTTCGAGAGCGATTTCCTTCCGCTTGGCTACGATGGGGAGACTATTTTGAATCTTGAATTCGATAACGGTGACAAGTCTGCAACGTATCGTTTTAAGGTCGGTTCGGGCGACATGTCGTTCGAATCGGTGTGACATGCGGTTTTCGGAGATCGGTGCATATAGGCATGCTCTTTGATGGAGGCGCCGGGGCCGTGACTGGCTCCGGCGCCTTTGCCTTTACAATGGGGGCATGGAACAGATTATTTTGAACATACTCGAGGCTCTGCGTCGCGGTGAGACCGTGGACGACAAGGCGCTCGTCAAACTGATACATGCCGAGGCGCGCCGTGAGGGTGCCGACAAACGAGATCTGGCCAAGCGCCGTCTGCTGCCGTTCTACCAGCGGGTTAAACGTGAGAAGCCGGCTCGTTGGGCTGGATGGAATGTCGATGCCGAGCTGGAGCGTCAGCTGCTGCAGGTGCTGCGCATGAAGCCGCGCCGCACGGCTTCGGGCGTGGCGACCATTACCGTCATCACCAAGCCGTGGCCCTGTTCGGGCGATTGCCTGTTTTGCCCCAACGATCTGCGCATGCCCAAAAGCTATCTGCATGCCGAGCCGGCATGCGCCCGTGCGGAGCAAAACTGCTTTGACCCGTATTTGCAGGTGAGCGCTCGCCTGACCGCACTTTCGCAGATGGGGCATGCGACCGACAAGATCGAGCTTATCGTGCTCGGTGGCACCTGGAGCGACTATCCGCAAGGGTATCAGACGTGGTTTATGTCCGAGCTTTTCCGTGCGCTCAATGACGATGCCGTCGCCGGCGTGGCGGCAAACCCCATGTTGGCGCGTCCGGGCATCAGCCGTGCCGAGGCGGGGCGCCTGCTCGATGACGCTCCCGCCGATGCCCTGCCGCCGGTGGTAACAGAGCGCCGCGAGTGCTATCGGGCTGCCGGCATTGCGACAGACGAGGCCAAGCTCGCTGCCGGCGTTGCCGACGAGCAGGAGCGTGTGGATGCTGCCGTGGGCGGCTATAACCGCGCGGTGCGTCGTCTGTACGGCCCCGGTACGCCGTGGGGCGAGGTCACCGAGTGGCAGACGGCAACGATGGAGGAGCTCGAGCGTCAGCAGCGCATCAACGAGACGGCGAAGCATCGCGTGGTGGGACTCGTTATCGAGACGCGCCCCGATACCGTAACGCCGCAGGCGCTTACGCTCATCCGCCGTCTGGGCTGCACCAAGATACAGATGGGCATCCAAAGCCTTGACCAGCATCTACTCGATATCAACGAGCGTCGCATTTCGGTGGCGCAGATTGAGCGGGCGTTTTCGCTTGCGCGCCTGTTTGGCTTTAAGATCCATGCGCATTTTATGCTCAACTTGCTGGGCGCCACACCCGAGGGGGACAAGCGCGACTACGAGCGCTTTATGACCGAGGGGGCCTTTATGCCCGACGAGGTCAAAGTCTACCCGTGTGCGCTCATCGAGGGCTCGCGCCTGGTGGGCTGCTACGAGCGCGGCGAGTGGCGCCCCTATACCGAGGAAGAACTGCTCGATGTGTTGGCCGATGACATCGTGGTGACGCCGGCATTCTGCCGCATCAGCCGCATGATTCGCGACTTTAGTTCCGATGACATCATGGTGGGCAACAAGAAGCCCAACCTGCGTCAGCTCGTCGAGAACCGCCTGGCTGCTCGGGGTGACGGTGCGACGGTGCGTGAGATTCGCTATCGCGAGATCAGCACGGCGGGTGCCGACTTGGATAAGCTATCTCTTGATGAGGAAGTAGCGTACGAGACGCCGGTGACTTACGAGCGCTTTTTGCAGTGGGTGACGCCGCGGGGCAAGATCGCGGGCTTTTTGCGGTTGTCGCTGCCCGATCGCGCTTTTGTTGCCGCACATGCGGACGAGATGCCGACGATGCCGGACGAGGCGATGATTCGTGAGGTGCACGTTTATGGTATGGCGGCACGTGTGGGCGATCAGGGCCAGGCAGCGCAGCACCATGGATTGGGACGTTTGCTCGTGGAGCGTGCGTGCCAGATAGCTCGGGACGCTGGCTATACGTACATCAACGTGATCAGCGCGATCGGTACGCGCGAGTACTATCGCCATCTTGGATTTTATGACCATGGCCTTTATCTGCAAAAGGAGCTCTAGATGAACAAGCCGAGTGTTTCTGCCGGCGTCGTTGCCGGCGTTGCTCTGGGAGCCGCGGCGCTTGGTGCGGCCGCTGTCGCTGTTCGTGCTGCCTGTCTGCAGGTCGCGAGGACCCGCAATGGGCTGGCACGTGTGAAGCGCGTGCACGATGAGGGCGGCGACGAAGTTCGCGTATTGGTGCAAGGCAGCGTCTACCAAAGCGCGAGTTACGTTGGCGAGCGCTGGGCGGAGCCCGTCTTTGCGTACTATCGCGCGTTTGACGACGTGTTTGAGGCCGAGGATGCGATGCGCGACGCTTATGGTCACGGTATCAACCGTATGCTTATGCTAGGTGGCGGCGGGTTTGCCTATCCCAAATTTGCGCTGATGTCGCACAAGGTCCTGCGCATGGACGTCATCGAGTATGACGGAGAGATAACGCGCTTGGCGCGCCGTTGGTTCTATCTGGATGAACTGGAGCACGCGGTGGGCGATCGCCTGCGGGTGATTACCGCTGAGGCTCGCTCGTATCTGGGTGTGACGAGCGTGGGCCATCGTCGCTATGACGTGGTCGTGAGCGATTGCTTTGGCGGTGCCGAGCCCGTGCGCGAGCTGGCGACCGTTGAGGCGCTGCGCCTGGTGCGGGGCAGCCTGAACCCCGGGGGTATCTACGTGGCCAATATCGTGAGCGCAAACGAGGGGAGCGATGTGACGTTCCTTCGCGACTGCGCTGCCACGGCACTCGAGGTATTCGTCCACGCCTGGGTGGTCCCATGTGGCGATGCGAAGTTCAGCGGCGAGGAAAACTACCTGCTCATCGCCAGCGACGGCGACTACGCCTTTGCCGAAGCCGTGCCCTTCGACACCGACTTCCTCGGCACCGTCCTTCACGACAAGTAAGTCTCCCCGTCCCAAAAAAGACTGGTCTTAGGCGTGGTCGCGCCAGCCGTGAACGCGCTGCTTCATGCCCTCTATGTCGAGCACGCCTTCGGCAAAGCCCTTGCGCACGAGCTCTTCGGGAACAAACTCGTCGTAGCGGTCAAAGTAAGGCACCTCGCCAGGATAGACGAGCTCGATGGGATCGAAGTCCTTTTCGGCCTCGGCGGCGAGCACCTCAAAGAACGTCTCCTCGTCGGCCTTCATCTTAAACTGCATAAAGTACGGGCGTGACGGGTCGAGTCCGCGAAGGCCCAGCTCAGCGGCGCATTTGATTTTAAGCATGCGCTCGAGTGCTAGGAAGGCGTAGCTGCCCAACCAGGGGAAGAGCACCCAGGTGTCGCCACCCAGATTGATGAGCGGCTTAGTTCCCGCGCCCGAAATCTCGGCGGTATGACGAGCCTGCGCCAAGCGAGCCCGTGCGTTGCCCATGAGGTACGGATATGCCGCGTGCTCGTTGAGCGCCTTGCGCATGCGCTCGAGTACGTGTGTATTGATGTCGCCGGGGCAGTCGCCAAAGTAGGCCGGCACACGGCCCTTGACCTGCGTGGCAAAGACGGTATGACGCTTCCAGTCCACTTCCTCGACAATCCAGCAGTGTCCGGCGATGGCGATGCGCTCACCGGGCGGGGGCGGATTAACGATCGTGCCCAGCTCGGCCGATTCGCTCCGGACGGTAAACTCCTCGTTTTCCTGGAACACGGCGTAGAACTTAAAGTTGTTGATGATGCGCTCGCCCGCGAGACCCACGATGAGCCCGCCACCTTCGGTGACCTGGATATGGTCGATCTTGATGAGGTGACGTAGCAGCACACGGTAATCGTCTGCCGAGACACGGTGGAAATAGCTGAGCGTGAGCACGCGCTGGGCAAGTTCGGCCGGCGTGAGCTCGCCGGTGCTGGCGAGGGTCGACATAGTCTGGTGATAGAGCAGGCTGTAGGGGAGACGATCGAGCTCGGGTGGCTCGACCCACTTTTCCTCGCGATAGAGTTGTACGAGCGCGATGCCCTGCAGGAGCTTCCAAGGTATCGTTTCGGGCATCATCGTGCGCGGCTCGGGCTCCTCCTCGCGCATGACAAACCACATCTCGGGCGGAAGATCGCGGCGGCCCGTGCGCCCCATACGCTGCAAAAAGGAGCTGACGGTAAACGGCGCGTCGATCTGGAAGGCACGCTCCAGACGGCCGATATCAATACCGAGCTCCAGCGTGGAGGTGGTGACGGTTGTCTGCGCCTGCTCCTCATCGCGCATGAGTTCCTCGGCCGTCTCGCGCAGCGATGCCGAAAGATTGCCATGGTGGATGAGAAAGCGGTCGGGCTCGTGCCGGCTCTCGCAGTAGCTGCGCAGCATGGAGCACACGGCCTCTGCCTCCTCGCGCGAATTGGCAAAGACCAAGCACTTGCGCCCGCGGGTGTGTTCGAAGATATAGCCCATGCCGGGATCGGCGTTTTCGGGCGCGGTGTCGGTGGGGTTGAGGAGCGCCTGCTCAGCGGCCCGAGGGATATCGACTTCGCCCTCGGGGGCCGAAGAAGTGCGGCGGTTCCCGGAGGTAGCCTTATCCTGTGCCCGTTCGCGACGTTGACGGCGCTCCTCCTGTGTGAGCTGTCCGCTGCGGCGCATGTCTTTGGTGTCGGCCGGCAGTGCCGTGGGCGCCACCGCCTCGATGCGCTCGTATGCGAGCACTTCGGCTTCCTGCGGACCTGTGCCTACGAATCCCCGCTGCTGTGCCTGGGGGCCCGAGTTGTAGAAGTGCTCCATGGAGATGCGCCACACGCGGCGCGGTTCTTCAAAGCGGGGGATAACGCAGTCGCGCCCCGTTCCCTGTGAGAGAAAAGCGCCCGTGCGCTCGGGGTCGCCGATGGTAGCGGAAAGGCCAATGCGTCGAGGCTGCACGCCGGCCATGCGCGAGAGTCGCTCGACAAGGCAGAGCGTCTGCCCGCCACGGTCGCCGCGCATGAGCGAGTGAACCTCGTCGATGACCACGTAGCGCAGGTCGCAAAACATGCGCGGGATCGCCATGTGCTTATGGATCAGGAGCGCCTCGAGTGATTCGGGCGTAATCTGCAAGATGCCGCTCGGTTTTTTGATGAGCTTGGCCTTGTGCGACTGCGAGACATCGCCGTGCCAGTGCCAGACAGGGATATCGGCTTCTTCGCACAGGTCGTTGAGGCGAACGAACTGGTCGTTGATGAGTGCTTTGAGGGGGCCAATGTAGAGGGCGCCCACGCTCGCGGGCGGGTTCTCCCAAAACTCGGTCAGGATGGGAAAGAAGGCCGCCTCAGTTTTTCCAGATGCCGTGGATGCCGTCAGGAGCACATTGTCTTGCGTGTTGAAGATGGCATCTGCCGCCGCAACCTGGATGGAGCGCAGGCTCTCCCAATCGTGGGAGTAGATGAAGTCTTGGATAAACGGGGCGTAGCGGTCAAAGGCGTTCACGGGGCCTCCTCTCAAAAACGAATTTCTCAACGCTGCCGACAACGGCTTGCTGCATTACAGTCTCAACGTTTGCCCAGATAAAACCTGCCAAAATAAACCTGTCCCTTATTGGCAGGTTAGATGGTGAATTCGGCGAAGTTACGGTCGCCGCCTGCGGTATCGGTGTCGCCTGTTGCGGTTGCCGGCGCCAACGCGTCGCCGCCGACGCTTTGCAGCAGCTCGGCCACGTTGGCGTCGGGGTTTTGGCATAGGATGTCGAGCAGCTCGATAAAGTCACGAATGACTTCACGCGGCGTCAGATGCGTGTCGGCTCCCACGCGACCGAACTCGATCTTGAGGAAGTCCACCAAGTCGTTCTCGGTAAGCGTGGGCGTCCAGCCAAAGTAGCCGGCGTGAATTTGCATGAGTTTTTCGATCAGCACCAGCAGCTCCTCGTAGGTGAGTGGCTGCAGGCGGATGATGGGCGCGAGCATGTCCTTAAGGTCTTCGCGCGCAAAGCGGCCCTGAGCGAGTCGGCTGCGCAGGGCCTCGTAGGAGAACACGCCGCGGCGGCGGTCTTCGATGGAGGTTGGCGTGCCGCCCATGATCATGCCCAGGTACTGCGCCTTGCCTTGGAGCGTGTCGTTGTACATGGTCAGGATCTTCTCGTAGTTGTATTGGCGCGTGATGGCGTTGGGAATCTTATACAGATTCACGAGTTCGTCGATGAGCACCAGCATGCCCTTGTAGCCGCTGCAGACCAAAAAGCGCGCAATGAGCTTAACGTAGTCGTACCAGTCGTCATCGCTGATGATGGTCGAGGAGCCCAGCTCGGCGCGTGCCTCGCTCTTGGTGCGGTATTCGCCGCGAATCCATTTGGTCACGCGGCTCATGGCCTCTTCGTCGCCCCCGGATGCGGCCATGCGATAGCGGCGGAGCATGTGGGTGAAGTCGAAGCCGTGGACCATCTCCTCGAGCGGGGCCAGTTGGGCATTGACGACCGACTCGTCGACGTCGGCACACGAGGCGACCCAGCGATCCAGAATAAGGTTGAGCGCACCGCCCTCGGGGCGCGTCTTGGTCGATATATTGCGGATGAGCTCGCGGTAGGTGGCAAGGCCCTGCCCCTGACCGCCCTGCAGGCGGCGCTCGGGCGACAGGTCGGCATCAGCGACGACGAATCCCTCGCCCATGGCGTGCGTGCGGATAGTCTGGAGCAAAAAGCTCTTGCCGGCGCCGTAACGACCGACCAGAAAGCGGAAGCTCGCGCCACCGTCGGCGATGAGACTCAGATCGGTGAGCAGGGCGCGGATCTCGACCTCGCGCCCTACGGTGATGTAAGGAAGGCCGATGCGCGGGACCACACCGCCCTTGAGCGAGTTGAGAATGACGGCAGCGACGCGCTTGGGCACGCGAGGTGCTGCGGATGCGGTATCACTCATGGTCTAGGTATCCTCTCACGTCTGCTTCGTAGTCCTCGATAATCTGCGGCCCTGCCGCGCTAAATTCAATTACGGTGTCGCCCACCAGGTCAAAGAGCGCCTCGTTGATGGTATCGACGAGCATGTCCTCGCTCTGCTCCGATTGCACTACCGCCGATTCCGCCTGTACTGCGTTGTGCTCGAGCAGCGCGCGGAGATAGGCGTCTGCGGCGGGCGCGAGTTCGTTCGTGGCGTCAGCGGGCGCAGCAGCTGCGAACGCGGGCGTCGGTGCGAGAAGCGGTGCTACGACACCAAACTGTTCGGTGGATATGGTCGGCTCGTCGGACTCGTCCTGCCCTGCGGCCGCCGCGACCGCCTCGACCGTCGCGGCGGCCGCAGG
>UQTN01000028.1 GCA_900543945.1 uncultured Collinsella sp.
GCCGCAGGCTCGGCTTCCGGTTGCCCTGAGTCCGCTGCCTCGGCTTCTGCGGACGCGCCGTCCTCGCGTTCCTCGTCGATCAAAAGCGCTTCGCGCGTTTGTGCGGCGGCGCTTCGAATGTGCCCCAGCTGACTCAGATCGATATCGATCTTGACGGGCTGGTGTGCGGCGTCCCACGAAAGCCATGCCACAATCTCGTCATCGATAATCTTGGCCAGATATTTGGGGACCTTTTCTTCCTTAAGGGGATGGGCGGGGTCCAGCGCCAGGCGCAGGCGTTGGTCGCAGGCGCGCATCATTTCACCGAGCTTGCTGCTCTTTTGCCTACTGCCATGGATACGCATGCATTCCCAAAAGCCGTTTTGGCAACGGTAGATATGGATAGGATCCAGGCGGTATTCGCAGTCCTCGTGGCGCTCGGGCGCAAAGAATACGGCCGAGGCAAACATGGTGTAGGGCATGGCCGTCTCCTCCCCAAATAAACTCGCCACGATGCCGGTCTTTCGGTGCGTGTCATAGTAGCGCGCCATGCGGACATACACGGCGCATGCCACGTGGCGCAGATCGCGGTGGTGGCTGCGGTCGAGCCGCGAGTTACTTAGGTTGTACGTGGAGAGGGCGTTGATGGCGGCCATGAGTCGCTCCTCGCGCACCTCATCGGGCGGAAGGGGGAGCGTGGGCTCGGAGGTTTTGCGACGCGTAGGGGTCTGGCCGGACGGCGCCGGTGCTGGTACAAGGTCTCGTGCCGCGCGCCGCAGCTCGATAAGGGCGTTATCGAACATGACGGTTTTAGAATCACGAAGCAGCTTGGGGTCGAGCCCGTGGAACACGGCGTAGTCCTGCAACCACACGCGTGCAAACCGGTCGATGCCGGGCTCGAAGGCGCGATAGACATCCCAAAAGGCCTTGATCTTGTTAAAACCATCGAGCGGATTATCTACGCCAATGCCGCAAATCAGCTCATAGAGATACAGAAAGGCAAAGGACGTAGACGTTTCCTCGACGGTTCCGCGGCGCACTTGGGCACGCCAGGTAAAGTAGCCGCGCAGTTGCCGGTCGCTCATGGCGTTGTAGGTGGGAAAGTACGACTTAAAGGTGCCGTTGTAGGGGCAGTCGTCCTCAAAGTCGGCCATCAGCAGGCCTTGGCGGTAGAAAAGCTCGGCTTCCGAAAGCCAACGACCCGCGCCGCCCTTGGGGTCATCCTGCCAGCGCGATATTTCGCGCATTTTGCGGTACTGGTCGGGGAGGAAATTCTGCATCTGTCGGCCGGTTTTGAGAATCGGCTCGTCTGCGTAGATTTCGTTTGAGAAGCGGGCGGACTGATGGGTCCGGGCCTCGGCCATAATGCGCTCGATGAGCATCTTGATGTCCTGGTCGGCCACCGCTTCTCCTCTCCTAACGCAGCTTCGGTGACCTCATATCATAGCACAGCATCAAACAGGTGTTCGAGATACTGCTGCGTAGATAGATTTAGAACAGGAGGGCGTAGATGACGGCGATGACGACGGAGGGGAGCATATTGGCCGTGCGGAAGGTCTGAGGACGGATGAGGTTGACGCCGACGCAGAAGATGAGCATGGAGCCTACGAGCGAAAGGCTGTCGAGGGCTGCCGTGGTCATGATGGGGGAGAGTGCGCCGGCAAACAGCGTGATCGTCCCCTGGAACACGGCGACGGGCAGGGCGGAGAAGATGCAGCCGCGGCCGAGCGAGGCCGTCATGGTGCAGACGATGATGCAGTCCAGTGCGCCCTTGAGAGTGAGCGTGGACCAGTCGCCGAGCAGACCGTCCTGAATCGAGCCCACGATGGCCATGGCGCCGATGCACACCGTGAGTGAAGTCGAGACAAAAGCGTTGGTGAACTCGTTATCGCCCTCGCTGCCGGTTTTGCGCTTGAGCCATTCACCGAGGTTTTGAATGGCGGCTTCCAAGTTGACGGCCTCGCCGATGAGCGAACCGAGCGCAAATGAGACGATGAGCATGGTGGTACCGGTGGTCGACAGCGCCTTTCCATCGATGACGAGCATCTTTTGCATGGTGCCGCCCAGGCCGATAAACAGGACGCACAGCCCCGATGCTTTCATGAGCGTGTCTTGGATGCACGGTGTAATGAAGCGGCCGCCCGCTAATCCCAAAAGACCGCCCGCAACTAAAAGCACAACGTTGATGACTGTTCCCAAGCCCGGCATGAGCCCTCCTGTATTGATGCCAACGTGGCAATCGTAGCAGAACGAAATGCGAGGCACATCGCGACTCATCTAATACGTTATATAAGTGGTGTTAGGAATGATGCGCAGCATTTAAGCCTCAGGTGGTTGTCGGGACATAGGGATAGTAGTCAAAGCGCAGTGTCATAAGCCGCTGTGGGGATTCAATAGCCGCGGCGATGATATTGGCATCGCGGGCGCGATCAAACCCTTCGAGTTCGATCTGATACGAGACGTCTTGCATAATGTCCAGACGCCGCCAGGCTAGGAGTGTGTCGCCATCGAATTCCAAGGTCTTGTCTCCGTCTGGAGCAACGGCGTATAGACGCAGTTTAGCGGTGGTTGCAGGGTCGACAACCGTGACCTTTTTAATTTCGTTTCGAGTATTCTTGGCGCCCAACAAGGTGAGCAGTGTTGGGGCCACGACCTCGCCCGATGGCAAAAAGACGACTTCGATGGATTCGGGAAATGCGATGATGGCCGACTTGCGGACGGGCTGATTGGCGGCAGCAACTTCGATGCTTGCAGCGTCGATGACCTCCGTGTGGTCGAGCGCGGCAAGCACGCAGCAGTTACCTTCATCGATCTCTTGAGGATCAGCAAACCCCAGACTGTCCGCGAGCTCGGTATCGTTTGGATCGGTAGCGGGCTCATTCGGTGCTTCGAAAGAAGCTGGGACGCTGTTTGTCGGCGGCGGTGTGTCGCCCGTACCTGCTTCTTTGTCCGCGCTCTCTTCTTGTATGGTTGCGTTGATGGGTTCGTCGTTTGAGGGGAGCGTCTTGGTGTCAAGCGCGGAGGGGAGAATTCCGATGGCTCCGGATCCGTTCCACTCCATTTCGAGAAGCGCCGGGTCGGCAAGAATGCGTTGCCTGCTTTGCGCTTGGGCATCGATTTCAATAGGGCCTGCTTCTATCCCTCGTGTAAGGCTGAGTGATCCTGCTGGCTTCTCGAAATGAGCGTCTGTGTCTTTGGTGCTGACGGCGTAGAACAGCAGGGACGCTTCTCCCGCCGCGATGGCATCGGTACCGGCTTTGGTCAGCCGCAACGATGCCGTGAATGAGAGGGTGGGCTGCGTGTCGTCTGCATTCGCGGCGGCGCAGCCCAGACATATACCGCCTCCTTTCTCGAAAAACGCACCGTCGAAGGCGACCTTCGCTCCGTTCGCCGAGTCATCGACCGAAGCGATATCGATGCGCAACCCCAAATCGCACGGATCGCCATCTGCATCGAGCACAATCGAGCGCCACGTGCAGACGGCGCACCCCGCCTGGGAGCCGTTTGCCTTGTTCGAACGATTGATATCCACGACTATCGAGCCGTCCGTATTACGACGAAGGCATCCCGAGGTTGAGATTGCGGCCTGTGCGAACGAAAAACGCTTGCACGCAATGACGCTCGACGGATTTGGTGCGGAGCTTAGGGCTGCTGGTAAGGAGTCTGCCATGACGGGAGTCGCCCAAGCGGCGACAGGCGTTCCGGTTGCGAGCGCGCCGCAGAGTGCGACGACGGGCAAAAGGTTCTTCGATGCCATGGGGTCTCCTTAGCTAATTTAGTGTGGCCTGTCCGTGTTTCGTTTCTGGCTGCGTTTGATGTGCAGACCGAGGCCGGCGGTTCCCGCGCCTGCTGCCGTGGCGCCTGCTGCCAAGAGCCATCGTCTGTCGCCTGTCTGAGCCAACGGTTCCTCGCGGCAGCCGCGGTCGAGCTCCGAGAGGTCGACCGTCACCTGCGTGGCGGCCTGCGCCTGTTCTTGCTGGGCAAAGGCCATGGCTGGCCCAAACGCTAGGATACTGACGGCGGCGGCCAGGGCGACGGCCTTATGCCGTGTGCGCACCGGGCTCGACCGTCCAGGTGATCGTTGCAACCTGATCGCCTTCGCCGGTTACGCGGAAGATGTCGCGCGTGACGCGGGCGACGTTTCCGCTTGTCTTGAGCTTAATTTTGTCCGTGCCGCCGGCAATGCCCTGGTAGCCCATGTCGAAGGCTGCATTCTTGGAAAGATCGAGGCCCGTCTCCTGCATTGCGGCGCTGGCGTTCTGGAGTGCGCCGTCGGGGCCGACCTTAAAGTCGATGGAATTCTGCGCGGTTCCGGCCTTGGCGTCGGCGGCAATGGTCCAGGTGTTCATGGCGTCGATCTTCATGTTGGTGACATGGATGCCGTAGGCCGAATGATTGTCGATGGTGGTCGCGTCTTCTGAGGGGCCCTGAAGCGTGCCGTCGGCCTTGGCGACGAAGGGAATAACCGTCGGAACTTTGAACTCTACGTTGTCGATCTCGGTCCTGACCATTACTTTCGTGGTTCCAACGCGCCCGGCTGCCAGAGCTGGCGTCGGGGCGGCGCCCATTGCGAGCGCGAGCGCGAGCCCTGCGCCCACGACGAGCGCTCTGGCTCCGTTCATGTTCCTGGTGATGTCCATGGTCGTTCCTTTCTATTCGCCGCGGGCCGTCCCCGCGATGATTGGACGAATGCTGGTGAATTGCGTGCGGTGCCGCGTCGGCCGAAAAAGCTAGTTCTCGGCTTGCTCAACCCGTACCTTGACACGTGTCGGATTGCCGTGGCTGTCGAGGGTCTTGGCATCGAGTGCCTGGATCTCGATGTATGCCTCGCCTTCTTTGATGTCGCCGGCGGGGCACGTCTCGATTGTCTTGCCGGTCTCGACCACACCGGATTCGTACATGGTCTCGTCGTTTTGGATGACGCGGAATCGCTGGGGAAATTTATTGTCTTGGACGTTTTGCACGTTGACGCGCAGCTTGCCGTCCTCCTGTAGCTGAGCGACCGGCGCGACCGAAATCGTCATCATGTTGTCGCGGACGATGGCATCGAGCTCATCTTGGATTTCTTGTCGCGATTTGCCCTCTGCCGTCGTGACTGAGGCACCCGCTTCGGGCACGGGCTGCGACTGCCAGGCGTATAGCCCTACGGCGATGAGGGCGCAGACGATAGCCAGGCAGACAACGACGAGTTTCTTGCGACGCCCCAGTCCTGCGAGGCGGGGCGGCTTCTTCGCACTCATGCGGCGTCCTTGGTGGTGTAGACACGTGCGAACGTGGACGGGTCCGCTCCAAAGAGCATGTGAAGCATCAGGCGGCGCGAGTAGATGAGCTCGTCAAAGTCGTGAGGGAGCTCGATGTCGTGGATACGCGCGATGTGGTGGGCGAGCGCCGAGAACGACTCGGGGTCGCAGATAACATCGGTGGTGACGTGGTAGACCGCCGTATCGGGGAACGCCTCTTCGTCGAAAGGCAGGAGATAGGGATCGTCGTCGACCTCGATGGCGACGCCGTACTGGGGCCAGTAATATGCCATGGGAACCTCCCTGCTTCTGGGGCCAAAACTTCTATCGGTTTTGGTTGTCGACGCCGACCGTATCAGCCGCTACTTGACCAATTTCTGACCAAATGCTTGACGGATTGACATCTCCGCAGGTAAAAGGTGGAAAAAATTACTTCAACTTTTTTCGAGCGACAATCGAGCGGTCGGCGACGGCGGGGCGATATGTGTCAAAAGCGTCGTCTGCCGAGGAAGCCTTGCCGTTCGCCGAATTGCACAAACGTAAAAATCGCCAATTATGGAGACGGTCTCGAACACGTCGACGAAACGATGCGGTAACATCTCCCTGCAAACACTGTAGTTAGCTAAAGGGGGAGTTCGCGTGTCTGCAACCATTAAACCCTTCACCGATGAGTTCGAAGAGTATGGTCGCGATGAATCTCGTGCATCGGGCGAAGCATCGAGCATCTCGTTTCCGACAACGGAAGACGAGGTCCGTGCCATTTTGGAAACGCTCCATGCCGAGCGTGTCCCGGTAACGGTTCAGGGCGCCCGAACCGGCCTTGCCGCCGGTGCCGTGCCCCACGGTGGGCATATCCTCAATACTTCCCGTATGAATCGCTACTTGGGCCTTCGCCGCGATGAACAAAGCCAATTTCTGCTGCGCGTGGAGCCGAGCGTTGTGCCCTCGGAGCTGCGTAAGCAGCTGAGCAAGAAGGTACTGCCGACCGCTGGTTGGGACCAGGCATCGCTTGAGGCCTACGAGGAGTTCCAAGAGTCCCCCGAGCAGTTCTTTCCCACCGATCCCACCGAGGCATCTGCCTGTCTGGGTGGCATGGCGGCATGCAACGCCTCCGGCGCCCGCAGCTACGCTTACGGCCCCATGCGCCCGCATATCACGGGACTCCACGTCGCGCTGGCTGATGGCGATTTGCTTGAGCTTCAGCGCGGCGAGGCTTTTGCCCAGGGCCGCCACCTGTCGCTCGTGACGGCAGAGGGCCGTACGCTCGAGCTCGATCTTCCCGGCTATACCATGCCCGAGACAAAAAATGCCTCAGGCTATTTCGTTGCGGACGATATGGACGCCATCGACCTCTTTATCGGCGCGTGCGGCACGCTCGGCGTTATCACCGAGCTCGAGATTGCCCTGCAGGCGGCGCCTGCGGTCGTTTGGGGTGTGAGTTGCTTTTTCGATAGCGAGGACAAGGCGGTGTCCTTTACCGATTCCGTGCGCCCTGTCCTGTCCCATGCGGCTGCCATCGAGTACTTCGATGCTGGCGCCCTGGATATTCTACGTCGCCAGCGCGAGCAGTCGACGGCGTTTGCCTCGCTGCCGGCGCTCGACAAAGAGGCCAAGGTATGTGTCTACGTGGAGCTCGATTGCGATGACGAGGCGCAGGCGACCGAGGAGCTGTACCACTTGGGATGGGTGCTGGAGCTTGCGGGCGGCCGCGACGATGCGACATGGGTCGCCCGCAACGAAGTCGATCGCGAGTGCCAGCGGTTCTTCCGCCACGCGGTGCCCGAGAGCGTCAACATGCTCATTGACGAGCGTCGCCGCACCGACCCCACCATTACCAAGCTGGGATCGGATATGTCGGTGCCCAATGCACGCCTTGCCGATGTCGTGGCCCTCTATCGCCGCACGCTGGCCGAAAGCGGGCTTGAGTCTGCTGCCTGGGGACACATCGGGAACAACCATCTGCATGTGAACATCCTGCCGCGCGATGCGCAAGACTACCGTCGTGGTGGAGAGCTCTTTGCCCAGTGGGCTTCCGAGGTCACGGCCATGGGCGGTGCCGTTTCTGCCGAACACGGCGTCGGCAAGATCAAGGCGGGCTTCTTGGAGACGATGTACGGCCACGAGGCCATGGTCGAGTCGGCGCGTCTCAAACTCCAGCTTGATCCTGCCGGCCAGCTGGGTCGCGGCAACCTGTTTACGGAGAAGCTCTTGGATGAACTCGTCCAGAAAGGGGGCGCGTGAAGATGAGCGATTTCCATATGGTGGTGTGCGTCAAGGCCGTGCCGGGCAGCACCGAGGTCAAGATGGACCCCAAGACCAATACCATCGTGCGCGATGGCAAGCAGGCGGTCGTTAATCCCTTCGATGCAAGTGCCCTCGAATGTGCGCTAGCGCTGAAGGACGACTTTATCGGCTTTGGCATGGACGTGCGTGTGACGGTGGTGTCGATGGGCATCCCCGCGACCGAATCGCTGCTGCGCGACTGCATCGCCCGCGGTGCCGACGACGCGCTGCTGCTGACCGATCGCGCCTTTGCGGGCGCCGATACCCTAGCCACCACCTATGCTCTCAAATGCGGCATCGAGGCACTCGACGAGGACTTCGACCTGCTCATCTGCGGCAAGATGGCGGTGGATGGCGATACGGCCCAGATTGGTCCCGAGCTTGCCGGTGCCTTTGAGATTCCCTGCGTGACCGACGTGAGCTGCGTGCAAAGCGCGGGCTTTACGACGTGTGGCTCGCTGGCGCTCGTTCACGGATGCGATGCCGGCGAGGAGACGGTGTGTCTTGAGATGCCGTGCGCGATGACGACTGCCAAGGAGATTGGCCAGTTGCGTATGCCGAGTATTGCCGGTATTCGCGCGGCGGAGGAGGCGGACGTGCGCGTGGTCAGTGCCGCCGACGTGAACGCCGACCCCGCGCGTTGCGGTCTTGCCGGATCACCGACGCAGGTCGTGCGCTCGTTTGTGCCCGACCGTGACCAAACGTGCGAGGCCGTTGAGGGAACGGCGTCCGAGCAGGCGGTAAAACTTGCCAAGATTATTGAGGGGATGGCATAGATGAGCGGGCTGATTATCGATAGCGAAGCCTGTATCGGCTGCGGTCGCTGCGTTCGCGCCTGCGCCTCGGGCGGCATTGTGGTGGAGGGTGAGCGCCCCAATCGCTGTGCCCGCGTAACCGACGGCTGTATCCTGTGCGGTGGGTGCGTCGACGCCTGCCCCGTCAACGCCATCTCGATTGAGCGCGACGAGGCCGCCGGCGCGGCAGACCTTGACGCATATCGAGACATCTGGATCTTCGTGCAGACTGACGAGCACGATGCCGTTGCATCCGTGGCCTTCGAGCTCATGGGCAAGGGGCGCGAGCTTGCCGATGCCCGCGGCTGCCGTCTGGTGGCACTGGTCGGCATGAGCCCCGAGGGCTCACTCGGGGACCTGGAGCATCTGATTTGCGCCGGTGCGGACGAAGTTCTGGTCTGTCGTGACGAGCGCCTGCGTCAGAACGACGCGGAGGTCTACGCTCGCTTGATCTGCGATTTGGTAGCCGAGCGCAAGCCCGAGGCCATTCTGTACGGCGCGACCGCCTTTGGTCGCGAGCTGGCGCCCGGTGTGGCCGTGCGCTTGCAGACGGGTCTTACGGCCGATTGCACGGTGCTTTCTATGGATACGGAGACGGGTCTGCTGCAGCAGACGCGCCCGGCGTTTGGCGGCAACCTGATGGCCACCATTATCTGCCCCAACCACCGTCCTCAGATGGCAACGGTGCGCCCCGGCATCTTTAAGGCGCCCGAGTTTGACTATAGCCGCTCCGGCACGATTACCCAGGTAGTGCTTGCGGATGACGTTAAGGCCCGCGTCGAGATCTCGATTCCCGCCGAGGAGTGGGGACAGCAGGCCTCAATTGCCGATGCCGAGCGTCTGGTCGTGGTGGGCCGCGGCATCGGCTCCAAGAAGAATCTGCCCCTGATGCGAAAGCTCGCCGATGCCCTGGGTGCCGAGCTTGGTTGCACGCGTCCCATTGTGGAGGCAGGCTGGTTGGAGTATCGCCACCAAATTGGCCAGACGGGTGTATCGGTCTCGCCCAAGCTCCTCGTGAGCATCGGTGTCTCGGGTGCTATCCAGCATCTCGCCGGCATCGGTGGGGCGGAGTGCATTGTCGCCATCAATGAGGACCCGGATGCCCCCATCTTTGGTGCCGCCCAGTACAAGGTCGTCGGCGATGCCGTTGAGATCGTTGAGGAGCTGCTGGCTCAGCTTGAGCGCTAAGCGCGCGTCAGCCAGTCGCGCATCTCGTCCTTTAGGCGGCTCCAGGTTGCCTGCGTGGCGGGGTCGGTAAAGGGCCGCGTAATGCCAAAGGGCGCGTCGAGCAGGCGGTGGATATCGCCCTGTTTGCGCGCCAGCGCGCGGCTCGCTGGATAGACGAGCTCAAACATAAAGCAGATGAGTCCCACCAGGTAGTCTGCGGGCTCATCGCGCTCATCGCGTGCGACGCAGCGGTGCTCGTCAAAGGCGGTAAGCGCCGGTGTCGAGAAGTGGCTGGCGAGAAACGTGTCCTCATCCACCTTGAGGATGGTGTCGACGGTGCTGTCGGCGATGGTGCGCATAATGTCGATCTTGTCGCCATCGCGCACGATCTCGCAGAAGCTCCGTGTACGGGTGTCGAGTTCCGTGGGCAGGCGAAAATCACTGTGGTGGGCGATGCTCGCGCGGATCAGTTCGTCCTCTGCCGGGTCATCGATAAAGTCGCGGATGCTCGTTACGGCGGGTGCATCGGCGGGATTCTCGCCAAAGAGGACCTCGATGCCCAGCGCTGCATGGCTCATGCTCTCGGCGTCCTTAAAGGTGTCCCAGCTCCGCAACTGCTCAAAGCGGCCCATATCGTGTAGCAGGCCGCAAAGCCATGCCAGGTCAATATCTTCTGACGACCAGCCCTGCTCGCGCGCTACGGCATCGCATGCCTCGGCCACGTGGTACGTATGCTCGATTTTGAGCGCGATGCGTGGGTTGGTGGCGTCGTAGGCATCGGTGTAGCTTTTGAAGGCCGCGCGCGCCCGGTCTCGATCGATAGCTGTCATAATGACTTCCTAAAAAGTTGTGTCTTTCGATCCGGTGGCAATTGTAGGTGAACTTTATTGCCACCGGTTGATATTTCTGCTGCGTTGCAAGGCGCGCTGCAGACGACTTACCAGAATGGGAGTGGCATGGTCCTTAGGATCTTTAAAATCGTCTGGCCAGTGATGCTTACCTATGTTGCAATAGGCGCGCCGTGCGGAATGATCATGGGGCAGACGGGAATGGAGCCCTGGATGGTCTTTGCTCTGAGCAGCACGTTTGTGACGGGCAGCGGCCAGTTTATGATCTGCAATCTTTGGCTGGCGGGCGTACCGGCACCTTCGATTATCGCGAGCGTCGCCGCCATCTCCTCGCGCTTCGCTCTTTACTCGGCATCGATCGCACCCCATCTGGCGGGCGCCTCGAAGCGTCAGACGCTGGCTGTTGCCGCGACGCTCACCGAGGAGGCATACGGCATCTCGCTTGCCAAGCTGGTTGAGGGGGAGGATTGGGGCCCGCGCGAATCCTTCGTGCTCAACGTGATCCTCATCGCGACATGGGGCGCTTCGTGCACGATGGGTGCCATCGTCGGTGCCGTTGTCGATGTTCCCACCGCTATTGCGAGTTTCGTCTGCACGTCGCTCTTTATCTGTCTACTCTTTTCGCAGCGGCTGTCGCGCGGCAACGTTGTCGCGGCGGTTTCGGGCGCGGTGTCCGTCGCCGTATGCAAGTTCTTGGGCCTCACGAATATTGCCGTGCCGGCAAGCGTCGTGGTCGGCATTGCCATTGCGCTGGCGTGCGATGCTGTATTAGACGGAAGAGGTGCCCGCGATGCCCGTTAACGAGTTCTTGGTTCTGTGGCTGTCGTCGTGGGCTGCTATCGCGTTCTTTCGCATCGCGCCGGCGTTTGCCTTGCGCGGGCGGACCCTGTCGCCCCGCATTACCGAGGCCCTGGGTTATATCCCGCCCGCTGCCTTTGCCGCGCTGGTCGCCAACGACTTGGTGAGCCCCGGCGCGTTCGACGCGGGACCCTGGCCTGCCTTGGTTCCCTGGATTGCGGCTGCCGGTGTCGTGGTCGTGGCGGTCAAGACAAAATCGATGCTGTGGTGCTGCGTCTCGGGCATCGTACTCTATATTGTCTTGAGCCTTATATAGGGGTGGCGTCGCGGGCGCCGAATCTCGTTCCATCCCAACTCGTCGGATTTTTCACCGAGCTGGTCTATTTCTTCTGGTACCATGGTCAAACTTTACTGTAGCAAAGCGTGACGTGGGCTTTTGTATCCCGTCAGCGGAAATGGGGGTTTCATGGCACAGGAAGCAACCGCCAACGAGCAAAAGAAATTCAAGGTCCCGCGCATCCCGGGCGACATCATGATCTATCCGATGATCGTCGGTCTTTTGCTCAACACCTTCTGCCCGCAGGTTTTTGAGATCGGCGGCTTCTTTACGGCTGCCTGCCGCGGTGGCTCCAATACCATCGTCGCCGCGATCCTGCTGTTTGTGGGCGCCGGCATCAGCTTTAAGTCCACGCCGGGTGCCATCAAGACCGGTATCGTCGTGCTGATCCCCAAGCTGGTCGTCGCAGCGGCTCTCGGCCTGGGCGTGGCATATTTCTTTAACGACAACTTCCTGGGTCTGAGCTCCGTGTCTATCATCGGCGGCATCACGTTTTGCAACATGGCGCTCTATACGGGCATCATGGGCGAGTTCGGCGATGAGTCCGAGCAGGGCGCCGTCGGTATCCTGTTCTTTACGGCCGGCCCTGCCGTCACGATGATCATCCTCGGTGTTTCCGGCCTCGCCAACATTCCCATTGGCACCATTATCGGCTCCATCTTGCCACTCGTTATTGGCATGGTTCTGGGCAACCTGTTCCCGTTTATCAAGAACCTGCTGGTTCCCGGTGGCAATCCCGCGATTGCCGTCATCGGATTTCAGCTCGGTGCGTCCATGAGCCTGTCGAGCTTTATCACCGGCGGTATTTCCGGCATCTTGCTGGGCCTTGTCACGCTGTTTGTCGTCGGTCCCATCACCTTTGCGTTTGAGCGTCTGTGCGGCGGCAATGGCAAGGCCGCTGTGGCTTGCTCCACCATTGCCGGCACGGCTATGACCACACCGGTTGCCCTCGCCGAGGTCGCGCCGCGCTATGCCGAGCTTGCGCCCACCGCGTACGCCCAGATCGCCACCGCCGTTATCATCACGGCGATCATGGCTCCGATTTTGACCGGCTGGGTCGACAAGAAGTTCTGCCAGGGCAAGGAGGACCTGTCGCCCGCCGGTGTCGAGGCCATCGAGGAAGCCGTCGCGATCGACATCGATGGCGAGTAACAATCGACACCCATCAATAATACCGGCGCGCAATTCGCGCCGTTCGAGCGCCCGAGCGGAAGCTGTCTTGCAGTGATGTTCGGGCGCTCTGCTATTATTTCCTTTACCCCTGCGGATAGGGGGGTATTTATTGCCCAGATACGACTCGGGCGATTCTGGCCACTTGAATAGTGAGGGGATGGCGTCTAGTGGTTAAGGCACTCAAGATTGAGATATTCCTGCTCTGCATGATTGTTCTTATCGGGCTTGCCGCGCGAAGTCGCCACTCCTTGTTCTCGAGTACCCAGCAGTTATTGTTTAGCACGCTCGGCTACACCTCTGCCGCGTACATGTTATTCGATATTATCTGGACGCTTTCGGACGGTGTGGGCGGCACGCTGGGCATTGCTGCCAACTGGATTTCCAACGCGCTTTCGTTTTCACTCTTTGCCGCCGCGTGCCTTATTTGGTTTATCTATTCCGAGACGGTGCAGGGCTCTCGCCTTTTGACCGTGCGCTATAGGATGGCGTTTGTAATGCTACCTGCGGCGCTGGTGGTCGTACTGGCGTTTACCAGCTGCTGGACGCATGCCCTGTTCTATATCGATGCAAAGGGCGTGTATCGTCGCGGTTTTGTCTATATGATCCAGCCCATCGTCAGCTACTGCTACGTTATATATACGTCCCTGCATGCGTTTATACAATCTCGCAAGGTCGAGAGCCTGCAAAAGAAGGCCATCTATCAAACCTTGGCATTTTTCGCCATTCCGGCCTTGGTGGCCGGTGTCTTTCAGGTCTTTTATTCGGGTCCCTGCCTTAGTGTTGGCATCATGTTAAGTATGTTGCAGCTCTACATTGTTTCTCAGGAGCAGCTGATCTCGACCGACCCGTTGACCGGTCTCAACAATCGCAACCGCTTTGAGACCTATATGCTGTCGCTCTTCTCAAATGTGGATCAGGCCAAAGATGTGTATCTGCTTATGATGGACGCCGATGGCTTTAAGCAGATTAACGATCACCATGGACATGTTGAGGGCGACCATGCTCTTCAGGTCATCTCCACGGTGCTCAAAGATGTCTGCTCGGCGTCTGGTGGCTTTATCGCACGTTATGGTGGCGATGAGTTCGTAGTGCTCCAAAAGGCGACAGAGGAGCAGGAAATCATTGACCTGTGTTCGGCGATTAACGAAAAGCTCGCTCGTGCCGAGGTGCCGTATGCGTTGCGGATGTCCATCGGTTACGCGCGAGTCGGCGATAGTGTTGATACCTGGCAAGACTTACTTCGCGCTGCCGATGCGGAGCTCTACCGCGTCAAGGCCGAGAAAAAGAAAGCCGGCGTCCAGATACGCTAGGAATTGGGGCGTACGCTTGCGTGCGTGGCGCCCCTCAGCTGACCGATGTACAACATTAAACTAAAGTATGTGAATCCCCTCTGCTAAATAAGGGCAGTTCGTTAGGCCTTTTTAGGTTTGTTGACGACGATGATGCCGCCGCAGACCAACAGCAGGGCAACAAGTACGGTAACAGGGCTCGTGCCAGCGCCCTCGCCGAGCAGCAGCGCGCTCAACAGTACGCCAAAGACTGGATTCATAAAGCCAAAGACCGACACACGGCTGACGGGGTTGAGGGCAAGCAGACGCGACCATAGCGAGTACGCGACGGCGGAAATGAGTGCCATATAGATAATGAGCGCGATGGCGGGGATGATCGCGGTGGGGGAGAGCGCGCCGCCCATCAAAAACCCGATGGCGGTAAGGACCAAACCTCCGACTAAAAACTGCCAGCCGGCGAGCAAGACGCCGTCGTGCTCGCGCGAGAAGATGCCAATCAGGCAGGTCGATAGGGCACCCGCAACGGTGGAAGCCAAGATAAATCCCTCGCCGCCGAGTGTAAAACCAAAGGTGCCATCCGCGCCTGAAAGGTTGACGAGCGCGACACCGGCAAAGCCCAGCACACAGCCAAGCACCTTGGCCGCATCGAGCTTTTCGGTGCGAAACGCCAAGGCGGCAAAGAGGATTGCGAGGAAGTTGGCGCTGGCCTCGATGATGGAGCTCGACATGGCGCTGGCGCACGAGAGTCCCAGGTAGAAAAAGAAGTACTGCCCGATAGTCTGGAAGAGCGACAACGTGAGGATGGGCTTGATATCGCGCGCTTGCGGAACGAGTGGACGGCGCTGGGCCACGCTCATGCCAACAATGACCAGCATGCCGGCAAGGGTGAAGCGCAGACCCGCGAAGAGCAGCTGCGAGGCGCTATCGTGCGCTGGGATACCAAAGAGTGCGTAGCCGATTTTGATGCAGGGGAAGGCGGAGCCCCAGAGCGCGCAACAAACAAGGCAGCCCAGGATGAGTCCGGGCAGGGTGGCGAGATACGGATTGCGGCTTTCCATGGTGTCCTTCCTGTATGCGCGAAGCAAAAAAGAACCCGCCACCGGGTGTGCCGGTGGCGGGTGTTGTTACCCGAAGCGATTGTACCCGATGGGAACGTCTTTAGGCGAAGTAGGCTACGCCGCTCTCAAAGATCGGCATGAACTTATCGCCGGGGACATGCTCGGGCACGTTGCGGTACAGGTTGTCGCCGCGACGCTCGGCATGGCCCATCTTGCCCAGGACGCGGCCGTCGGGGCTCGTGATGCCCTCGATAGCGAGGGCGGAGCCGTTGGGGTTGACGGAAAGATCCATGCTGGGTTTGCCGTTCTCGCCCACGTACTGCGTGGCGACCTGGCCGTTGGCGATCAGCTGGGCGAGCACCTCGTCATTGGCGACAAAGCGGCCCTCGCCGTGGCTGATGGCGACGGTGTAGGGGTCGTCGAGGCTGCACTGCGACAGCCACGGGGACAGGTTGGACGAGATGCGGGTGCGCACCAGGCGGCTCTGATGGCGACCGATGGTGTTGAACGTCAGCGTGGGCGCATCGGGCGTGGCGTCGACGATGTCACCGTAGGGCACCAGGCCGAGCTTGACCAGGGCCTGGAAGCCGTTGCAGATGCCCAGCATCAGGCCGTCGCGGGCCTTGAGCAGGTCGCGGACTGCCTCGGTGACCTCGGGGGCGCGGAAGAACGCCGTGATGAACTTGGCGGAGCCGTCGGGCTCGTCGCCGCCCGAGAAGCCGCCGGGGATCATGACAATCTGGCTTTGGCGGATGCGACGGGCAAGCTCGTGGGTGCTTTCGGCAACAGCCTCGGGCGTGAGGTTGTTGATCACGAAGGTGTCGGCCTCGGCACCGGCGGCACGGAAGGCGCGGGCGCTGTCGTACTCGCAGTTGTTGCCGGGGAACACGGGGATGATCACGCGCGGGCGGGCGATCTTGGCGCCGCCGTACACGTGGATATCCTTGGTGCGGTAGTCGATGGTCGCGACCTCGGGCTGCTCGCCGGTGCTGCGGTAGGCAAAGACACCCTCGATGCCGCTCTCCCAGGCCTCCTGGAGCTCGGAGAGCTCGATGACCTCGGAGCCGGTATCGATGACATAGCCCTCGACGGTGGTGCCCAGGGGCTCCACGACAACGCCGTCGGCTACCTCGGGCAGCTCGGCGTCATCGGCGAGCTCGACGATAAAGCTGCCGTAGAGCGGGGTGAAGAAGCTCTCCACGTCCACATCCTCGGCAAGCTCGATACCGATCTGGTTGCCGACGCACATCTTAAAGAGGCTCTCGGCGCCGCAGCCGTAGCCGGGCGTGGAGATGGCCAGGGCGTTGCCGGTAGCAGTGAGCGCCTCGACGGCGTCAAACGCGGCGAGCAGCTGCTGGGCATCGGGGCGGTAGTCCTCGCCATAGGTGGCGGGGGCGATGCGGACGACGCGGTGCGTCAGACCCTTGAACTCAGGGGAGACAGCGCGCGCCGTGCGGCCCACGGCCACAGCGAAGCTGATCAGGGTCGGCGGAACGTTGAGCTCGCCGGCCTCGTCCTCAAACGAACCGCTCATGGAGTCCTTGCCGCCGATGGCGCCGGCGCCCAGGTCGACTTGGGCCATGAGGGCACCAAGGACGGCGGCCGTGGGCTTGCCCCAGCGCTCGGCCTCGGTGCGCAGGCGCTCGAAGTACTCCTGGAAGGAGAGGTAGGCGCGCTTGTGCTCAAAGCCGGCAGCCACGAGCTTGGCGATGGACTCGACCACAGACAGGTAGGCGCCAGCAAACTGGTCGGCCTCCATCAGGTAGGGGTTGAAGCCCCATGCCATGGCGCTTGCCGTGGTGGTCTCGCCGTCCACGGGGAACTTGGCGACCATGGCAGAGCTCGGGGTGAGTTGCGTCTTGCCACCAAAGGGCATGAGCACGGTCGCGGCACCGATGGTGGAGTCGAAGCGCTCGGAAAGGCCCTTGTTGGAGGCGACGTTGAGGTCGGTGACAAGCGAGGTCATGCGCTCGGCAAGCGTGGTGCCGGCCCAGCTGGGCTGCCACACGCTGCGGGCGCACACGTGGGCGACCTGGTGCTTGGGCGCGCCGTTAGAGTTGAGGAACTCGCGGGATAGGTCGACGATGGCGACGCCGTTCCAGGCCATGCGCATGCGCGGCTCGGCGGTAACCTCGGCGATAACGGTCGCCTCCAGGTTCTCCTCGGCGGCGTAGCTCATGAACTCCTCGACGTCACCGTCAGCGACGGCGCAGGCCATACGCTCCTGGGACTCGGAAATGGCGAGCTCGGTGCCGTCCAGGCCGTCGTACTTCTTGGTCACGGTATCAAGGTCGACATACAGGCCGTCGGCAAGCTCGCCCACGGCAACCGAGACGCCGCCGGCGCCAAAGTCGTTGCAGCGCTTGATCAGGCGGCAGGCGTCGCCGCGGCGGAACAAACGCTGCAGCTTGCGCTCTACCGGGGCGTTGCCCTTCTGGACCTCGGCGCCCGAGGTCTCGATGGACTCGGTGTTCTGGGTCTTGGAGGAGCCGGTGGCGCCACCGATGCCGTCGCGGCCGGTGCGGCCGCCCAGCAGGATGATCTTGTCGGTGGGGGCGGGGCACTCGCGGCGCACGTGGTTTGCCGGGGTAGCGCCCACGACGGCGCCGACCTCCATGCGCTTGGCCACGTAGCCGGGGTGATAGAGCTCGTTGACCTGGCCGGTGGCAAGGCCGATCTGGTTGCCGTAGCTGGAGTAGCCGGCGGCGGCAGTGGTCACGAGCTTGCGCTGCGGCAGCTTGCCCTCGAGCGTCTCGGACACGGGGACGGTGGGGTCGCCGGCGCCGGTGACGCGCATGGCCTGATACACATAGCTGCGGCCCGAGAGCGGGTCGCGGATAGCGCCGCCCACGCAGGTGGCGGCACCGCCGAAGGGCTCGATCTCGGTCGGGTGGTTGTGGGTCTCGTTCTTAAACAGGAACAGCCAGTCCTGGTCCTCGCCATCGACATCGACCTTTACCTTGACGGTGCAGGCGTTGATCTCCTCGGACTCATCGACATCGGTCATGACGCCGGTCTTCTTGAGATACTTGGCGCCGATGGTGCCCATATCCATGAGGCAGACGGGCTTGGCGTCACGACCGAGCTCGTGGCGCATCTCCATGTAGCGGTCGAAGGCCTGCTGCACCACGGCGTCGTCAATCGTCACGTCGTCCAGGACGGTACCGAAGGTGGTGTGGCGGCAGTGGTCGGACCAATAGGTGTCGATCACGCGGATCTCGGTGATGGTGGGGTCGCGATCTTCATCGCGGAAGTACTGCTGGCAGAAGGCGATGTCCGCCTCGTCCATGGCAAGACCGCGCTCGGAGATAAAGGCGGCAAGACCGGCCTCGTCGAGCTCGCGGAAGCCGTCAAGCACCTCGACGGGCGCAGGCTCGGGGGTCTCCATGTACAGCGTCTCGGGCAGGTCGAGCGAGGCGATGCGCGCCTCGACGGGGTTCACCACGTAGTGCTTGATGGCCTCGATGGCGGCCTCGTCCAGGGCGCCCGAGATTATATAGACCTTGGCGGAGCGTACGGCGGGGCGCTCGCCCTGGCTGATGAGCTGCACGCACTCGCTGGCGGAGTCGGCGCGCTGGTCAAACTGGCCAGGCAGGAATTCGACGGCAAAGACGGCGCCGTCGCTTGCGGGGAGCTCGTTGTAGGTCACATCGACCTGGGGCTCGCTAAAGACGGTCGGCACGCAGGAGCGGAACAGCTCCTCATCGATGCCCTCGACGTCGTAGCGGTTGATGATCCTCAGGGCCTCGATGCCCTTGATGCCGAGAATCTCGGTCAGCTCGTCCTTGAGCTGCTGAGCCTCGACGTCGAACCCGGGTTTCTTCTCCACGTAGATACGAGAGACCATTGGTTCCTGCCTTCCTGATCGGTTGGGCGTACGGTGCGGTATGCGGCAGCGGTCGGTTTGCGGGGCAAGCCTCGCGGTCGCCTTGAGCCGCATACTTTTAAACCTCACTATGATACGACAGCTCGTGGCGCGTTGAGGACGGCGAGGGTGCTACAGTGGAGCGCAAACAAGAGAAAGGCATCACATGGCATTCGTTTCGCTCGCCATCATCGCACTCGTGGCCTTTGCAAGCCCCTTCATCGCCTCGGCGATTCCTGGAAAACCCGTTCCCGAAACGGTCTTTTTGCTCGTGTTCGGCGCGGTGCTGGGACCTCATATGCTCGGCATTATCCATGTAGATGCCGAGGTCTCACTCGTGTCCGAGCTCGGCCTGGCCTTTTTGTTCCTGCTTGCCGGCTTTGAGATCGATCCCAAGAACATCACGGGCATCGAGGGGCGTTACGGCATGGCGACGTGGGTCGTCACGTTTGGCATCGCCTGGCTTGCCGTGCGCTTTACCCCGTGGTTCTCGGTCAGTCATTTCGACGGCATCGCCGTGACGCTTGCCCTCACTTCGACGGCGCTCGGCACGCTCGTGCCCATCATGCGTGAGCGCTCGCTCACCGGCACGCGCGTGGGCGACTCGATTCTTGCGTATGGCACCTGGGGTGAGCTCGGCCCCGTGCTCGCCATGTCGGTGCTGCTGTCTGCCCGCACCGGCATCCAGACGCTTGTAATCCTTGGCTTGTTTGCGGTGGTCTGCGTGTTGCTGGCCGTGGTCCCAAGCCGCTCCAAGCGCGTCGGCAGCCGCTTCTTTGCGTTTGTCGAGGAACGCGCCGATACCACGTCGCAGACCTTCGTGCGCCTGACGGTGCTCATCCTGGTCACGCTCGTGGCATTCTCCGCCGTCTTTGACCTCGACATCGTGTTGGGTTCTTTTGCCGCCGGCTTTGTCCTGCGCTATATCATCCCCGAGGGCAACCATACGCTCGAGACTAAGCTCGACGGCCTGGCCTACGGCTTTTTGATTCCGGTGTTCTTCACCGTATCGGGCGCAAAGATCGACCTGACGGCCGTGGCGTCGCGCCCGGGCTTGCTCGCGGGCTTTATCGTGGCGTTGCTGATCATTCGCGCGGTGCCCATCCTTATTTCTATGAGCATTTGTCCTGCGACGCGCGATGTGTCGGCGTATGGTCGCATTACCGTGGCCCTGTACTGCACCACGGCGCTTCCGATCATCGTTGCCGTGACGAGCGTTGCCGTCAACGCGGGCGCGCTGTCGCAAGATATTGCGTCGGTCATGGTTGCCGCCGGTGCCATCACGGTGTTCTTGATGCCGCTGCTCGCGCAGCTCTTCTACCGCGTGGTCGACGCTGCACCGGTCGCTGCCGTGGCAGAGGTTGCCGAGCATCCATCCGATGCGCTCGACATTCTGCGCGCCCATCACGATTTGGCGAGTCTGCTCGCACGAGAGCACGAGCTGCTGACCTCGCATGGCCATGGTCGCGTATTCGAGGGCCTGCCTACGCTCGATACGATTGCCGAGCGTCTTTCCGCCGAGGCAGCGAGCGGCCACATCGATGCGCGCATTGTGGACGCGGCGCGCCTGCTTGCCGATAAGACCTATGGTGACGAGATAGATCCGTCCGAGCTCACCCCGCGCGAGCGTCGTCGCTTGGAGCGTGCCAAGCTCGCCGTGCATGAGTACCGCCGTCGCATGCTGGAGCTTTATGCGCACGAAGAAGCCGACGAGGACGACGTCAAGTAGTCGATACTTT
>UQTN01000029.1 GCA_900543945.1 uncultured Collinsella sp.
AAGAGATGCGGAGATCATTGCCAGATCCTTGTCTCGTGCGTCTGTTCCCTGCAGTCGGAAGGTGGGCTCGTGCGGTCTTCTGGCGGTGCATGTGGTACCTGCTGCCAAGACGAAAAAAGCCACGCAACCGACTGCTCGGTTGCGTGGCAAAAAGGTGGCTAGCGCCCAGAAAAGTCCACGCGTTTTTAGACTGGAACAAAGTACTACAACAGGTGAGATTCCGTCAAGAAAAACCGAAGAAAAAAGTGAGCCTCTGCCCGCCGTACCTGTAGCGGTCGTTTCCCCGAACGGGGCGGTGCTGTTGGGGGCTGTCTCGATCTGTAACAGTAAGACCCGGTTTTGGTCCGTAGATGTTACAGATTTAGACGTTTTGTCGGGGCGGTTTCCGTTTGTCTTGATCTGTAACAGTTAGGGGTCAAAAGTGGGTCTAGATGTTACAGATTGAGATTGTTGAGGATGGGTGAGGGTAGCTAATTCGGACGGGGCTATTTTAGCTACCCTGCAAGTGGGGTAGCTAAAATAGCCCCGTCCCTTTTTAAACAATGGGAAATCGAGCGTGGCAAGCGGAGGTCTTCGGGGTATAAGACGGCTAATTGTATGCCGCCTATGAAAGGAACCCTCATGCCCAGCGTTGCCGTTCTCGCCGCCGATGGCTTTGAAACTATTGAATGCCTGACCATGGTCGATGTCATGCGTCGCGGCGGCGTGCGTGCCACGCTTGTCTCGATCATGCCCACGCGCGAGGTCGTAAGCTCGCTGCAGATCCCCGTGACCTGCGATGCGCTCTTTGATGAGATCAATTTTGACGAGTACGACTGCGTCGTGCTGCCCGGCGGCCTGCCCGGTGCCACCAACCTGCGCGCCGATCAGCGCGTCTGCGACGTGGTCTGCGAGTTCGCCGCGACCAAGCACGTCGCCGCCATCTGCGCCGCCCCGTTTATCCTGGGTGAGCTCGACCTGCTCGAGGGGCGCCACGCCACGTGCTTCCCTGGCTTTGAGAAAAGCTTCCCCGAAGGTGCCTATACCGGCGACAAGGTCACGCACGACGGCAACATCATCACCGCCAGCGGCATGGCCCAGTCGCTCCCCTTTGCGCTTGAGCTGCTGCGTACGCTCGCAGGCGACAAGGCTGTCGAGAAGGTTGCCGAGGGCATTCAGCTATGATTTTGGCTTCGCAATCACCGCGCCGCATCGAGCTGATGCGCGAAGCGGGCTACGACATCCGCGTCATTCCCGCTGACATCGACGAGACTCCTTTTGATGACGAGGCCCCGCTTACGCTTGTCGAGCGCTTAGCTCGCGCTAAGGCTGCCGCCGTTGCCGCCGAGCACGCCGAACCCAATGAGCTGACCATCGCGGCCGACACCATCGTCACCTTCGATGGCAAGATTTTGGGTAAGCCGGCAAACGAGGACGAAGCCCGTACCATGCTCCACGAGCTCTCCGGGCGCACGCATCAGGTCGCAACCGGCGTCTGCATCGTTAGAGCCGGAGACGCCACAGCCCCGCACGCCGCCGAGAGCCTGTCGTTTGTTGATGTGACCGACGTGACGTTCTACGAGCTCACCGACGAGCAGATCGAGCACTACGTCGCCTCGGGTGAGCCCATGGACAAGGCCGGCGCCTACGGCATTCAGGGCACAGGAGGACGCATGCTCGTGCATGATATATCGGGCGACTTCTATAACGTGGTGGGCCTACCCATCGCTCGCGTCGCGCGCGCGATTCAAAAGCTCTCGTAATTGCATCTGGCGCTGGGTATCCCCCAGCGCCTACAATTTTGGCGTACCGTACGGATCCCGACCGGGCACATGGCGCGGCGGAAAACCGATAGGAGTTAAACATGGATACACTGCTCGAGGCCATTGACGTCTGCGATGTCGATGGCTTTTGCTATGGCAACTATACGGACGAGGAGGCCGGCACCGGTTGCACCGTAATCGTGGCACCCGAGGGCGCCACCGGCGGCGTTGACGTTCGCGGCGGTGCTCCAGCATCGCGCGAAACCGACCTGCTGCGACCCGAGAACACCGTCGACAAGGTCCACGCCGTCTGCCTTTCGGGCGGATCGGCCTTTGGTCTGGAGGCCGCAAGCGGCGTCGCCCGCGAGCTCGAGAGCCGCGGCATCGGCCTTCCCGTCGGCCCCACGCAGGTGCCTATCGTGTGCTCCAGCTGCATCTTCGACCTCGCCTTTGGCGATCCCACCGTGCGCCCCGACATAGAAGCCGGCATCGCCGCCGTGCGCGAGGCACTCGACAACACCCCCACCACACTCGAGCAGGGCAATGTGGGTGCCGGCACCGGTGCTACCGTAGGAAAGCTCATGGGCCCCGCCACCTGCATGAAGGCCGGCCTTGGCGCTGCCGCCGTGGCGCTCGGCCCTGTCAAGGTGGGTGCCGTGGTCTCGGTCAACGCCTGCGGCAACGTCGTCGACCCGACCACGGGCGAGTGGGTAGCCGGCATGCGCGCCGCAGCCGATAGCGACCAGATCGTCGACATGGAGCTCGCCGCTTTTGCCGCCGCCGGCTCTATGCAGATGCCGCTCGACCGCACCAACACCACCATCAGCTGCATCGTCACCAACGTGGAACTCACTAAGGCCCAGGCCACCAAGGTCTCCCAGATGGCAGCAGACGCCTACGCGCACGCCATTCGCCCCACGCATACCACCAACGACGGCGACACCATCTACACCCTTGCCAGCGGCAAACTGGGCGCCCAGGCAAGCGCTGCCGTTCCCCTAGACCTGCTGGGCATGCTCGCCGTAAGGGCCCTACAGACCGCCATCGTAAACGGAGCCAAAAACGCCAAAACCTCCCACGGCATCCCGGGTGCCGCGAAGTAAACTAACTCGTCCGGTTGCCCGGCAGGTCTTGGTTATGTTTGTTGCTCTACAGTCCTATGCAAGACGAAGGCCACATTAAGTGGCCTTCTTTGCATGCGGAACTCGCGACAAACGTAACGTCCGCCCGCCTCCGACCGACTACCAACCAAATTCTTTTCAGCCCAGGCCCCTTTGTACCACGCGTCGAAGATCTTCAAATTCAGCTTGCTGACATAAAGCAAGACATAGCAGAGGACCCCTGGTCCTTAACTTGATACGAGTTCCGCACGCAAAGGAGGCGCCAGTGGCGCCTCCGTCTTGCGCAGGACTGTCCGAAGTAGCAAGTTAAGGACCAGGGGTCCCCGTTACCCGTGCGTTTCTGTGCTAGTTGAATTTGAAGATCTTTGAGGCAAGACGGTATAGGCCGAGTGTGGTTTTGTCTCCGGCACGACCGCGGAGGTTAGTGAAGAAGCCGACCACACCGTAACGTGCACGACGATACATACGCTCGTCATAGGCCTTCAAATCATTCCACAGCGTCTTCAGACGCTCATCGGCACAATCCTCGTCGGAAAGCTTGGTGAGCACCGAGCAAATCGCCATCATCATGGTGAAGTAGCCCATCATGTACGAACGCAGACGCGAGGACTCAACGTCCTGGTACAGGTGGAACGATTCCATCATGATGCGCGTTACGCGGAACTGCTGGCCCAGGCGCTTGACCATCGTGGCCTCATTGACGCTCTGACCCTCGCGACCGATAAAGTAGCGATAGAGGTCGATGTCGGCGTAGTACATGGTCTTGCAGCGCGGCAGCGGCACGTATGCGTAGATATTATCCACGTAGAAGGTGTGTGCCGGCATAGGCAGATTGGACTCGCGCAGTACGTCGGTGCGATAGCACAGGCTGTGCATGAGCAGGTTCTGATCGGGACGGAAGTGTCCGATCTGGTCCCAAGAGAAAATCTTTTTGCGCGGCAGGGCAAACTTGTAGCCAATAGCGGTATGCGTGCCCTCGTAAACCTTCTCGTACACGTAGTTCGAGATAAACAGGTCGACGCGCTGGTCGCGCTCCTCAAAGCCACGCAGAATCGACAGCATGGTCGAAAGCGCCGCACCGTCGAGCCAGTCGTCCGAGTCAACGACCTTATAGTACGTACCATGCGCCTCACGCAGGCCCGAGAGGACGGCGATACCGTGGCCGCCATTCTCCTGGTGCACCGCGCGGATGATTCCAGGATAACGGGCCTCCCACTCGTCGGCCTTGGCGGCCGTCTCGTCCTTGGAGCCGTCGTCCACCACGATAATCTCGATATCGGTGGCGTAATTGCTCCCCTCCAAGATGGAGGTGATGCAATGGTCCATGTCCTTGGCGGCGTTATATGAGGGAATACCGAATGTTATGACTTTATGCATGGCAGGCGATAATCTCATCCGAAAGATCGAGGGCAGAATTGGTCACGGCGTCCATATCGTAGTAACGATACTCGGCCAGACGACCCACCGGGTGGAAGTTCGTCAGGTTCTGGACGCGCTCAAGGTAGCGCTCATAGAGCTCACGGTTCTCGGGCTCCAGAATAGCGTAGTACGGCGTCTCGCCCGAGCCGGGCGTATAGGCCTTGGAGTACTCCTTCATGATGGTGGTCTTGCCGGGCAGGACCTGACCAGTCATGTTCTTGAACTCGGTGATGCGCGTATAGTCCTCGCTCGTGGTGTAGTTGACGGTGCCCACGGGCTGGAACTGGTCCATATCGAGCGTCTCGAACTTCATATCGAGCGTGCGGTACGGCAGCGCGCCCAGGTCGAGGTTGAACAGCTCGTCGAGCGGACCGGTGTAGACGATCTCGCCACCATAGACCTTGCCGTCGATCTTGACGGTGGTCTCGTCGATTTCAAAGAGGTCACGGGCGTCTACGTCACAGAATACGTCGATCAGATCGTGATCGAGCATATGCTCGAACAGCGCGGTATAGCCGTCCTGCGGCATGCCCTGGAAAGGAGCCTGCGGGAAGTAGCGATCGTCATCGCCCACAAAGACGGGAACGCGGCCGGTGATCGAGGGGTCGATCTGGTCGGGCGTCTGGCCCCACTGCTTCATGGTGTAATGCAAAAAGACGTTCTCATAGACATAATCGGCGACCTCGGCAAGATCCGGGTCGTTCTTCTTGCGCAGCTCCATAATGGGCACCTTGACGTCCTTGCCAAAGGTCTCCACGAGCTTTTGGTACAGCTCCTCGCCGCGCTCATCGCCAAAGGCGAGCTTGAGGCTCGCATGGTTAAAGGGTACGGGCATGAGGGTGCCGTTGATGTTGGCGAGCACCTTGTGCTGGTAGTCCGTCCACTTGGTAAAGCGCGACAGGAAGTTATGGACGCGCTCATTAAAAGTGTGATAGATGTGCGGACCGTACTCGTGGACCAGGATTCCGGCCTCGTCAGTGCAGTCGTAGGCATTACCCGCGATGTGGCCGCGACGCTCCAAAACGGCAACACGATAGCCGATAGTTTCGGCAAGACGGCGGGCGCAAACGGCACCGGCATAACCGGCGCCGACAACGATCATGTCGTACGCACCGGCATTAAAGCCTTCAGGCAGGCCTGAGGTAATCTGCATCGATACTCCTTGTCAAAAGCCACACGCTTTTTAACTGGGCTTTTTCTCGAACATACGTCGAGACATATTTATCAGAGCGATTATAGCGCTAATGCGTCCTATAATGAGCTTGCCACACAAGGAAAGCTCAAGCACCACGGCGAACATTATTGAAAGGTAAACCCGCTAGCAGCGGGTTTATTCGTGAACAGCCGGGCGCCTGGAGCTTAGCGAAACGCTTGTAAGGAGTAACATGAGCGATTTCCTAAACCGTATGAAGTCTGCCGCCAAGGCCGACCTTAAGACGATCGTCCTGCCCGAGGGCGAAGATCCGCGCACCATCGTCGCGGCCACCAAGATCATCGAGGAGGGCCTGGCAAAGATCGTCATCCTGGGCAACCCCGACGAGATCAACGTTCCCGGCGCTACCGTCATCGACCCGCGCAATGCCGAGAAGCACGAGGAGTACGCACAGAAGTTTGCCGAGCTCCGCGCCAAGAAGGGCGTCACCATCGAGCAGGCTCGCGCCCAGGTGATGGACGCCACCTACTTTGGCACCATGATGGTCAAGATGGGCGACGCCGACGGCCTGGTCTCCGGCGCCTGCCACTCCACCGCCGACACCCTGCGCCCTGCGCTTCAGATCCTCAAGACCGCCCCGGGCACCAAGCTGGTCTCGGCCTTCTTCGTGATGTGCACCGACACCCCGCAGTTCGGCACTGACGGCACGCTGATCTTCGCCGACTGCGGCCTCAACATCAACCCGTCCTCCGACGAGCTCTCCGAGATCGCCATCGCCTCCGCTCACTCCTGGTCCACCTTCATGGGCAACGTTGAGCCGCACGTGGCCATGCTCTCCTACTCCACCATGGGCTCCGCTGGCGGCGAGGTCGCCAAGAAGGTCCAGGAGGCCGTGAAGTTCTGCAAGGAGAAGGCTCCCGAGCTCGCCATCGATGGCGACCTGCAGCTTGACGCCGCTATCGTCCCCACCGTCGCCCAGCTCAAGGCTCCCGGCTCCTCTGTCGCCGGCAAGGCCAACGTGCTCGTATTCCCCGACCTCGAGGCCGGCAACATCGGCTACAAGCTGGTCCAGCGCTTCGCCGGCGCCGACGCCTACGGCCCCATCCTGCAGGGCATCGCCAAGCCGGTCAACGACCTGTCGCGCGGCTGCTCTGCCGACGACATCGTGGGTGTCGTAGCCATCACCGCCGTCCAGGCTCAGATGGCTGAGTAGCGGACGCACTCGCCCGAAGGCCGTACGGGCTAACCCCTGAAAACGTCCTCGACCAATGAAACGCCCCCGTTCTGCTCCTTCGGAGCTACGAACGGGGGCGTTTCTGGTCTGCGGAATGTTTTCAGGGGTTAGCCCGTACGGCCTTCTACTGCTACGAAGCATTCAGAGCATCTGGAGTGGACGGCGGCTTGGCTACGAGCTGGGGCTGAGGATCTGAATGGATGGGTGCAATTGTTGGGAGCGAAGGCGTTGCGGATATGGCCACTTTGGATCTGCGAGACGTGCTGCAGATCGGCGGCTGTTCAAGCGGAAAGCGTATCCCAGTTTGAAGGCGAATTTTGTGATGCAGTTTCCCCTTGGGGCCTGTTTGGGAAACTGCGGGACGGAATTTTGCTTTATTGTGGGTCGCACTTTCCGCAACGTGCCTCAACCGGAAAGCGTGTCCCAGAATTTGCGCTCGAAATGGGATAGGGTTTCCGCCGTCCGCCTGCTAGCAAAAAGGCCTCCTGAGTCGTTGCTCTGGAGGCCTTTCGCTTACTTGCAAATGCGCGCGTTAGTTGTTCTTGGTCAGACGCTCGACGTCGTGGGCGATCATGTATTCCTCGTCGGTGGGGATGACCATGACCGTGACGGCGGAACCGGCGGCGCTGATGACCTGCGGGCCGTTACCCACGGCCTCGCGGTTCTTGTTGTTGTCGATGCGTACGCCCAGCCACTCAAAGCAGTCGCAGAAGGCCTTGCGGATCGACCAGTCGTTCTCGCCGATGCCGGCGGTAAAGGTGATGGTGTCCACGCCCGCCATGGAAGCGATCATGGAGCCGGCCTGCTGCATGGCCTTGTAGGCGAACATATCGAAGGCGAGCAGGCAGCGCTCGTCGCCCTCGGAGGCGCGTGTACGGATGTCGCGGGCGTCGTTGGAAATACCCGAGATGGCAAGCAGACCAGACTGCTTGTTCATCATGTCATCGACTTCCTGATAGCTGTAGCCGCCCTCGCGCTGCAGGTAGCATACGGTAGCCGGGTCAATGGAACCGCAGCGGGTACCCATCATCAGACCGTCAAGCGGCGTGAGGCCCATCGTGGTGTCGCGGCACACGCCGTCCTCGATAGCAGCGAGCGAAGCACCGTTACCCAAATGGCACGAAAGCAGACGGTGGCAGCGCGAACCCAGGATCTCCTTGGCCATCATCCACTCATAGCGGTGGCTCGTGCCGTGGGCGCCGTACTTGCGCACGTGGTACTTGTCGCACACGTCCTTGGGCAGCGCGTAGGTATAGGCGACCTCGGGCATGGTCATGTGGAACGAGGTATCGAAGACGGCGACGTTGGGCAGCTCCGGATACTTCTCGCGGCAATACTCGATTGCTGCGGCCTCGCCGTAGTTGTGCAGCGGAGCAAGCGGTGCCACCTCAAGAATCTTGGCCATAACCTCGTCGTCGACAACTGCGGAATCATCGAAGTGCCAGCCGCCCTGAACGATACGATGGCCAATGCCATCAATCGTAAAGTCGGTCTTCTCGAGCTCCTCGAGTACGCGCGCAATGGCCGAGCGATGATCGGGGAAGGGAACCTCTTCGGTCTGCTTGGCGCCACCGTTCTCGGAGTGGCCAAAGATGCCCATGTCCGAACCGATACGTTCGCAGTTGCCCTTGGCGAAAACCTCTCGGGTATCGGTATCCAAAAGCTGATATTTAAGGCTTGAGCTGCCGGCGTTGACAACAAGTACGTTCATGAGACTCCTTTGCAGTGCAATACGGTCGGTACAGGCCCCTTAAGGCGGCCGCATGTTAATAAGAAGTTATCATATCTTGATAAATAGCTATCAGATATATCGACCAGCGAGCGCAAAAGAGGGGCCGAACGGCGCTCGGTCGTCCAGCCCCTCCCCTCTTGCAATTACTTGGCGTTGACGATGCGCTCGACGTCGGAAGCGATCATGAACTCCTCGTCCGTGGGGATGACAAAGATTTTGACCTTGGAATCCTTGGCAGACAGGCACCAAGCGCCGTCACCACGCAGGGCGTTGCGGGCATGATCCATCTTGACGCCCATAAAGGCCAGGCGGTCGGCAACGCCGGCGCGGACGGCCGGAGCATGCTCGCCGATGCCGGCGGTAAAGACCAGGGTGTCCATACCGCACATAGAAGTAGCCATCTCGGCCGCCTTGGCGGCAATCTTGTAGACAAACATGTCGAAGGCGAGCTGAGCCTCGGGGTCACCAGCGGCGGCGAGCTCCTCGACGTTGCGGCAGTCGTTGGTCTTGCCGCCGGTCACAGCCAAAAGACCGGACTTCTTGTTCATCATCTCGTCGACCTCGTCGAAGGTATAGCCGCCCTCGCGCTGCAGGTAGCACACGGTAGCCGGGTCGATGGAGCCGCAGCGGGTGCCCATCATGACGCCGTCGAGCGGCGTCAGGCCCATGGTGGTGTCCATGCACTTGCCGTCCTCGATGGCGCACAGGGAAGCGCCGGAGCCGATATGGCACACGACGACCTTGCGGGCCTCGCCGTTGGTCATCTCGGCGACCTTCTTGGAGATGTAACGGTAGCTGGTGCCGTGGGCGCCGTACTTACGGATGTGCAGCTTGTCGCAGACATCTTTGGGCAGGGCGTAGGTCTTGGCGACCTCGGGCATGTTGAAGTGGAAAGCAGTGTCGTAGACCGTGACATTGGGCAGGTCGGGATACTGCTCCAGGCAGTACTCGATAACGTTAGCCTCGGGGTTGTTGTGCAGCGGGGCGAGCGGGGCAACCTCGCGGATCTTGGCGAGAACGTCCTCGTCGACGAGGGAGGAATCGCCAAAGTACCAGCCGCCCTGAACGATGCGGTGGCCGATGCCCTCAATCTTGACGCCGTTGGCCTCGAGGTCCTTCAGGACGACCTCGATGGCGACCTTGTGGTCGGGGAACTCAATGTTCTCGGTCACCTTCTTGGAGCCGTTGGCAGCGTGGGTGAAGGTACCGCCGGTAAAGCAGACGCGCTCGCAGGAGCCCTTTGCGGACACCTTATGGGACTTGGTATCGATGACCTGATACTTAAGGGTCGAAGATCCTGCGTTGACGACCAGAACGTTCATGTGTCTCCCTACTAACAGGCGGTGTGGCGCCGCCAGGTTACATACGCTTCAATAATAAACCCAAACGCCCTCGCGCTCGGGTTTATTGCGTTGATATATAAGTTATCGATGCCCAAATACTCACGGCCTTTGACTTGTAAGACGAAATAGCGCGGGGATATACACCAGGGAAGAAATCCCGAGCGCAACAAGCAATACGACTCGAATGCCCGCAACGCTACTCAACACAGCGTTGAGCAGATAGAAAAGAACGGCACCCACCGCCACCATCTGGCTTTGAACCGAAATCAGTGAACAGCGCATCGAAGAATCGGCAGCATTTTGAAAAATTGAGTATTTGATTGGGGCAAACAACGAGTACGCAACCGTCTGCAGCACATAGAACACGGGCAGCAAATTAACCGGAGTAAGGGGAATCAAAAACAAAGCTGTCAATACTAAGCGAATGATGCCGCAAATACGTGCAAAACGGCCCTTGTCGACACGAGTAATCGCGCTGGGCACAATAAACCCTATGGAGGCGGAGACAAGGAGCTGGACCGCAATGGTCACGCCCGAAGCGACGGCATTCATTCCGCGGCCTGCAAGCAACAGTGAGAAAAAATCTTCCAGGGCGACGAAGGCAAATGCCTGAGAACAGTCCATGATGAACGATGACCGAAGAACGCCATTACCCGTAATAGCAGCACCAATCATCTTCGGGCTCATTCCAAGCTCAGGTGTCGCCGCAGTGCCCCCTCTTCGCATCTCAGGAATGCAGATAACGACAACCAACGTCAACACCATTGCGATGATATCTGCCGAAAGACCAATGAGGTATGCACCGACAGACGAAATGAAGCCGCCCACACAAGCGGAGATGGCATAAGAGGCATAGAAAACAAATCGCTCAACGACATTAAGTCTTACGAGCTGGTCCTGAGAGACGCTGTCAATGTAAATCGCTTCTATGGATCCGCTCACACATGCAACGGCAAAACCTTTGAGAGCAAACGCGCCGATTAAAAGCAGAGGAGAACGGACGAGAAGCAGGGCGGCGTAGTATCCAAGCATTCCCACAACGCCAACGAGACCGCTAGTCTTTCGTCCAAACCTATCAGCAATATAGCCAGTGGGAACTTCAAGGATGAACTTGCTCACTTGATATGCAATCATCATGCTAGAAATCGCCACCATCGAGAATCCGACGAATTCAAGGTAAACCGTCAGAAAATACAAAATGGTGCTAAAGTTCGACAGAAAAACGAACGTCATATAAAGCAAAACCGTACGGTTTTTCATGCTCCGCCCTCCAAGAGTCAGCAATCTAAATCGGAATCTTGGAAAAGCATGAGGGCAAAGCTGTCAGCTATGTGTTACAAGGCGTCAATAATCACTTGATGCCTCGAAGCCAATTAATCTCACGAAGCAAGATGACGCAATAGGTGCAGAAAAACCGTCTGGTGTCGATCAGTCCAGGAATTTTGCCGATAGCAAAAGTAGATAGGCAAGGTTACATCACGCGAACCTTCAATGGAGCACTCGCTCACTTCCAATACATCTGATGCGAGAGAAGAGCCAGAAAAACTCAATATCAATCCCCCGGCTTGAAGAAACTCAGTCTGCGCCCTGTTTCCGTATTCAACATCACGGAAGCGAAAATTGACGAGCTGGGCTTCGGGACATTGATTGATTGCATTGAGACAGGGTGACAAATTAATGGGAACAGCGAGCCTGCCGCCCAGTAACTCGCGAATGGTCATGGCGCCCACAGATTGATGACCCGCTGGGCATGAAAGAACCTTGAGCTCCTTTTCACCCAAATATTTTGAAGAAAGGACGCTGTCCCGTGGTTCCTCGAATGAGATAGCCGCATCCGAAATGCCAAGCACAAGTGATTCAAAGCATGTAGCCGTTGGCTGATGCCACACATCAAGGTGAATCTGAGGGTGCGAGCGTTCAAACGAGTCATACCAGCTTTCGGCAAAAAGGCGCCCCCGCCCATGAAGGCAGGGGGCGTAAAGACGAAAGTGGCCATCGGGCGAAACGCCGCCGCCCCTCGATTGAACGTACTTTTTGAGATCGTCGACTTGTGCCAGGATCATACGTGCGCGACGTGCGAGCTCTCTGCCCGCCGGAGACAAAACAGCCTCCCCCGCCGATCGGTCGAGCAAAACAATCTGATACTCAGATTCCAACTTTTTGATTGCCGACGAAACGGCCTGCGGACTCACATGAACGGCGCGAGCTGCTTTGCGCACGCCGCCATAGTTCGCTACCGCTTGAAGGTATTCGAGTTGAGAAAGCTGCATAGATTACTCCAAAGGCAGCCAAGTCGACGGGCCAAGCGCCCTCAGATGAGGTTCTCGCCCAGGTTTTTGCCGCCGAGGACGTGCATGTGGAAGTGCATGACGGTCTGGCCGGCGTTGACGCCCTTGTTGGAGATGACGCGGAAACCGTCCTCCAGACCCTTGGCCTTGGCGACCTCCTGGATGGCGTGAGCTATGGCGCCCATGGTCTCGGCGGGTACGTTGTCGGCGATGTCGCTGTAGTGCTTCTTAGGGATCACGAGCGTGTGGACCGGCGCCTGCGGGTTGAGGTCGTCGAAGGCGATGACCTGGTCGTCCTCATAGACAACGGTCGAGGGGATCTCGTGGTTGGCAATTTTACAGAAGATGCAATCGCACATAGCTGGTTCCTTTCTTACAGACCAAGGTAATTATATTTGGTCGAGATGCTTAGAACGAAAGGTTATCATCGGTGTTGGCGGCCTCGCCGTCGGCGAGCACATCGTTGCCGTCGACGTCCTTAAGGAGCACCGAGACCTTCTGCTCGGCATCGGACAGGCGGGTGCGCAGGCTTTTGAGGAGCTCGACGCCGCGGGTGTAGCTCTCGAGCGACTCCTCAAGCTCCATATCGCCCGACTCCAGGCTGCGGATGATGAGCTCCAGCTCCTGCGAGGCCTGCTTGTACGTAAGCTGCTCGACCGGGGTCTTCTCTGCCATATCTGTTTCCTTTCCTAAGGGTCTATCACTGCGAAACGCGGTCTACTCGACCGTATCGACCGTTGCTGCCACGTTGCCGTCTGCCATGCGCACGCGAATGGCGTCGCCAGGCTTAAAGGTCTTGGCACTCGTAGCCACACCATCATCGCTGTACGCGATGGAATAGCCGCGAGCAAGCACTTTGAGCGGCGACAGGGCATCGAGCGACGCTGCCGCACGGCTCAGGTCGGACGCTGGCTTGCTGAGCATCGTGCGCCCTTGATGCTCTAGGCGGGAACTCGCAAGCGTGAGCGCATGGCGCTTACCATCGAGCCCCGAGGTGCTTGTAATCAGACGCTCGGGCAAGCGCTCAAAGTTGGAGCGGAATGTCCCGACCGAGCGTACTATGGCGCCCGACAGGCGATCGGCAGTCAGCGCAAGCTCCGATTCGCGACGCTCGACCATAAATGTGGGGTCGTTGAGGCACGGGCGACACGCAGCGGCATCGAGCGCATCACCCAAGCGAGCCGTATAGGTATCCCAGGCACGGCGACCGCGCTGATCGAGCATCTCCAGGTCGACCTGGGCCGACCCAATCATCGATGCCATCGCGGCACCCAGACGCTGATGGCGCGCCTCGAGCACATCGGCCAACTCCGTCATAGCCGGCGCCACCGATTCTGCCGCCGCCGTGGGCGTGGAGGCGCGTCGGTCGCTCACCATGTCGCAAATCGAGGTATCGGGCTCATGGCCAATGCCGGTCACCACGGGCACAGGACAAGCCGCCACCGCGCGGGCAAGCTCCTCGTCATTAAAGGTCATGAGGTCCTCAAAGGAGCCGCCGCCGCGCACCAGCAAAATACAGTCGGGCGCCGGCGTAATGGAAGCGGCGCGGCGCAAGCCATCAATGAGCTCGGCCGGCGCACCCTCGCCTTGAACCTTGGCGCCCACGCAGACAAGCTCGACGAGCGGGTTGCGACGGCGCAGCGTACGCTTGACGTCGTCGATTACCGCACCGGAAAGCGAGGTGACGACCGCCACGCGTGAGCAAAACACCGGGATGCGGCGTTTGCGGGACTCGTCCATCAGTCCCTCGCGGCGTAGCTTTTCGGCCAACTGCGCCACCTGTTGACGCAGCAGACCCTCCCCCGCCAGCGAAAACGAGCGAGCGACAAAGCTCATGCGGCCCGTGGCCTTATAGAGATTGAAGCTGCCCTTAAAGCTCACCTGCATGCCGTCACGCAGATCGAAGGTACGCTTGAGATAGGCGCCCTTCCAGATGATGCAGTCGACGGCGGCCGAGTCGTCTTTAATCTGGAAGTAGCAGTGGCCGCTTCGGGCATTGGGACCACGGAAACCCGTGACCTCGCCCAGGACACTCAGCTGCGGAATGGCATCGAGCGCACCGGCGGCGATCTCTACCGCCTGGCTCACGCTGAGCTCCTTACGCTCCTGCTCGTCCGAACCGTCGAACTCGGCGGAAACGGCATTGCCGGTTAGATTCCAGCCTGCCACGCAGCCTCCTTTCGTCATCGTGCACAAGGGCTTCGGCCCTGCGCAAATTCAAGTCCAACACATAGTACAGCGCCGCGGGGACACAAATCCCCACGGCGCCCGTCGGTCCCATTTGTTATCGGTTGGAGTTTCTGTTGTAGCGAGCCATAAGATAGAGCAGCTGAATAATCGAGGTGAGCGCCGCAGCCACATAGGTAAGCGCGGCGGCCGTCAGCACCTTCTTGGCACCGTTGACCTGCTTGGAGCTCATACCCGACTGCTCAATATACGCCACGGCGCGCCGGCTAGCATCAATCTCGACCGGTAGCGTAACCAGTTGGAACAGCACGCTAAACGAGAAGAAGATCAGTGCGAGGGTCGTGAGTCCCGCGATGTTCATAAACAGGCCCATGAGCAGCACGATGGTCCAGGTGTTCTGGGTAAAGTTGACGACCGGCACGAGGGCGGTACGTACCTTCATCATGGCATAGCCGCATTGACGCTGCGCGGCATGGCCTGCCTCGTGACAAGCGACAGCAACGCTTGCGACCGAGCCGCCCGAACGGTTGGAATCCGACAGATACAGGTTATTGTCCTGCGGGTTGTAATGGTCGGTGAGCTCACCGGCGACGCCCTTGATACCCACGGCGTTGCAACCGTTGGCGTCGAGCATGCGGCGAGCGACCGTGGCACCCGTGTCGCCGTCCGAGCGAACCTTGGACCACGTCTTGTACGTCGAGTTGATATAGCTCTGCGCAGCAAGGCCAAGCACTGTACAAACAAGAACAACCAGCAGGTACAGCGGGTCGATGCCAAAGCCATATCCATAGTAATAGGGCATGCGAATTCCTCCAAATCGAGTTACACGTTGGAGGCATTCTACCCACTCGGATGACGAGCAAATCAGCATCTATGTTTTGGCATTGCCACCCTAGAATGTTTGTATCGCATGGTAAAACCGCGGAACTATATAACTATAAAAGCTCAATTTTGCCGTCTTTGACCGTAAGACCCATATTGCCGGAAAGCAGATCGTCCAGGCGCGAGCCCACAAGCTCAAAGCGCCAGCCTTCGCGCAGGGGACTCTGCTCGGGATGCTCAATATAGTCGGCCAGGTCATCGCGCGAGGCAATGACCGAGGTCGCTACGCCCGAGCGCTCGGCAACCAAGCGAATAAGCGCATACATAAGGTCGGTCACGCTCTCCAACTCCGGCGAAATCTGGCGATGCCCGCGCACCATGAGCGGCAGGCGGTCGTGCGGGCAGCTCGCGCCGCGTTTGATGGCCATGAGCGCGCCGTCCACATCGCGCTCCCCCAGCTGGTCGGTGCCGCGGATGCTGCGGAACTCCTCGACGCGCACGGGATTGCGCTTGACGAGCGCCAGCAGCGTATCGTCGGACATGACCCACCTGCGCGGGATGTTGCGGCGCTCGGCGCGGTCCTCGCGCCAGGCGGCGAGCTCGCGCGCGATACCCAGCTGGTGACGACTACACGAATTGATACGTTTGACCTTGCGGAACGCCTCGTGACGATCGGCGCGATAATGCGACTCGTCGGCCAGCGGACGCAGCTCATCGAGCACCCAGTCCACCCGGCCCAGCTCGCGCAGGCGACTCATCATCTCGGTATAGGCAACGATCAGATACTTGACGTCATCGATCGCGTACTCGATCTGTTTGTCGGTCAGCGGGCGGCGCGACCAATCGGTCAGTGACTCGGTCTTGGGCAATGAGACACCGCAAAACGTCTGCACGAGCGCGCCGTAGGAAATCTGCTGGCGCTCGCCCAAAAAGGCGGCGGCCACCTGCGTGTCAAAAATGGGACGCGGCAGCACGCCCACGGTATGGAGCATAACCTCCATATCCTGCGAGCAGGCGTGAAATACCTTGGTCACGCTCTCGTCGGCCATGAGTTCGGCCAAGGGAGACAGGTCGTCGATCACCAGAGGATCGACCGCGACGCTCTCGGCAGGGGTGGCAATCTGAACCAAGCACAGGCGCGGGTGGAACGTGCGCTCGCGCAAAAACTCGGTATCGACGGCAATCGCGTCGAACTCGAGGGCGCGCTGACAAAAGTCGAGCAGAGCCTGATGTGTGGAAATGTACATATCAACCCATCGAATAAGGTTAGGCCCGAAAAACACGGGTAGGATATCGGCATTGCCCTACAACTATACTCGGTTAGTCACAGAACGGGAACGTAAGTATGCGCTGCCTTATCATCCACAACCCGGCATCGGGCCCCAGCTCAGATGAAATCTACGCGTTCACGCACGCCCTCGCGCAGGGCGGCGACGAGGTCGTGATGCGTTTTATCGGCGATGGCATGGAACCCGAGGACGCCGTGGCAGACGTGCGCGAGTTTGATCGCGTGGTGATTTCGGGCGGCGACGGCACCGTCTCCAACGTGCTCGACCAAATGCGCGGATGCGGCGTCCCCACGCTCGTCTTCCCCTCCGGCACGGCTTGCCTGCTCTTTAACAACATTGGCAATGCCCCCGAGGCCGCGGCGCTCGCCAAGGCCTGCCGCGTCGGCCGTACCGTCAAGGCGGACATGGGCGAGCTCTTTTGGCTCGACGAGAACGGCAACGAAAAGCGCCACGGCTTTATCATCATCGCCGGTTCGGGCTTTGACGCCGAGATCATGATGAAGGCCGCCCCCACCAAAAACGACATCGGCGAGATCGCCTACTTCCTCTCCGCTCTCGCCACGCCCAACCCCACGGTGGCGCACTTTACCATTGAGCATGATGGCATTGTTGAGGAGCTCGACGGCATCTGCTGCATGGCGGGCAACACGTCTGTCATCCAAAACGACATCAACCTGTTCCCCAACTGCCGTATGAACGACGGCATGGTCGACATCGTCGTTATTGAGCCCGTGCGCACGGTGCAGTTGCTCCCCACGGTAATCACCGCCGCGCTCGACCCCGCCGGCAAGGTACTCGGCCGCCCGCAGTTTAAGATCATCCAGACCAAAGAAGCCAAGATTACCTGCACGCCATCGCTCGGCATGCAGTTTGATGGCGAGATCATCTCCAGCAACTCCGGCGTCTTTGGCGCCCGCGCGCTACCGCAATGCCTTGATATCATCGTCGACGAATTCTCGCCGCTCGGAAAATAGGAGGACCCCCGTGAACGACAACCCCATCCTTGGCTTTATCGTCATCGTTTTGGCCATGCTCGTCGGCTATGCCATTAACGTGATTCACCGTCGAAAGAAGTAGCCATTACTCTTAGACGGCCCGTGCAGCCCGGACCCCTCGCCGGCATGAAACCACATGCCGGCGAGGGGTCCGCTTTTTTCTTGACGCTTTATTTAGCTACATTTTTCGCTGGCGTTATACAAATTGATTTCCCACTAAATGAGTTCAATTTACCGTTAATCGCATATTTCGCTACGCTTATCGAGTAAATAACTTTCATGAATGTATATTGTTTCGAATTCGTTACGCTAAGGGGGTGTAATTATTGGGTGAAGCCCTCTGGAGACAGAGGGCTTTCGCACGCAGGGAGGGAATATGAGTAAAACTCATCCCGTCAACGCGCTCAAGAAGCTTGGCATAGGCCTTGCATTTGGAGCTGCAACCATCATGTCCATGCCGACCTCTGCGCTCGCCTGCACGCAGATGTACATGGGCAACAAGCTGACGGCCGACGGTGACACGTACTATGGCCGCGCCGAGGACTTCGATAAGCGCTACCTCAAGCACTTTGGCATTGAGCCTTCTCACGGCCCGGGGCATACGTACGGCTCGGACGAGTCCGCATTCATGTATACCTCGACCAAGACCACGTATCGCTACACCTATGTACGCGACCATCCCTCCCAGTGGCACGGGCGCTATGATGCCTACTCTGAGGCAGGCATCAATGAGAAGGGCGTGTCCTGCTCCGCAACGCTGACCACCGGCATGAATGCTGATGCTGAGGCAGCAGACCCCCTGACCAAAACCGGTATTGGCGAGTACAGCTACGGCAGCGTTATCTTAGGTGAAAGCGCCAATGCACGTGAGGGCGTCGAGCTCCTCGGCAAGATCATCGACGAGCAGGGCGCCTGCGGCAACGATCAGATTATCATCGCCGACAGCAACGAGACTTGGCTGTTTGCCGCACTTTCCGGCCACCAGTGGATCGCCATGAGGCTCACTGACGATATCGCCTCGCTCAACCCCAACATCGGCAACCTCAACTACAAGGTTGACCTCACCGACACCGCGAACTGTCTCCACTCTGCGACCATCGAGTCCATGCCTAAGGAGAATGGCTTCGCCAAGTACTTCGATGACGGTCAATTTGACGTTGCCCAGACCTACGGCGAGGCAATTAGCGAAAAGGCCATGCATTCTTGGGCCCGTTATGTCCAGGGTCGCGCCTACTTCGGTGTGCCGCTCACCGAGGGCACCGACTACGAGATCGTCAAGGACGAGCGCGAAGATGCTCGTGCCACGACCGGCGCCCTGGTTAGCAAGGCGCAGCCGCTGTTCTTCCAGCCCGGCAAGTCCGACTGGAACACCTTTGAGATGATCCGCGCGTTTGGCAACCGCGGCGAGAAGGTCCCGGGCCTCAACGCCAACACCGACGGCGCCTACGCCATTGGTACCGAGACCAACACCGAGGTCAATCTCTTCCAGATCCGTCAGGGCATGGACCCCGAGATCGCGACCATCCAGTGGGAGATGCTCTCCCGCGCCGCCTACTCCGTCGCCATCCCCTACTACTCCGCACTGCTCACCGAGGTTAGCCCGTACTACAGCGACCAGACCGTCTCCTTCGATCACTGCGAAGAGGAGGACATCGTGAACAACGAGGAGCCCGAGAACTCCATCAACTATGTCCTCATGGACATCAGCTCCCTGTGCTTCGAGCACCGTGAGCAGCTCGGCACCGGCGTTCGCGCCTACCTCGACGCTCTCCAGAACGAGCTCATCGAGCAGAACCTCGAGGTCGACAAGGCCATGCTCGCCGAGACCACCACTGAGGGCCGCACCGCCCTGGCCAACAAGGCCGGCAACGCTGCCACCAAGAACACCTATGTCAAGTGCAAGGCCCTGCTTCAGGAGATGCGCGCTTATCTGAAGGCTGAGGACTTCAGCAAGCCCTTCACCCCGAGCGACCTGAACACCGAGACCAACGGCCTCAAGGTGTCCATCACTTACGCCAAGGATGCTCTTGCCACCGATCCGGTCACCCCGGATCAGCCCGGCACCCCCGAGCAGCCCGGCACCCCCGAGCAGCCCGGCACCCCCGAGC
>UQTN01000030.1 GCA_900543945.1 uncultured Collinsella sp.
TCGTTCGGCCAGACGCGCCGCCGCTGTTTGTGTTTGTGCCGTATAATGTCCACTACCTATGACGCGATACAAAAGAAAGGTGTTTGCCCATGCAGGCACAGAAGGCGGAGGGAACCCGCGACCTTATCGGCGCCGAGATGCGCGCCTGGCAAAAGATGCAGCAGATTGCGGCCGGCGTGTTCGAGCCGTTTGGTTTTAAGCCCATCGAGACGCCCGCGATCGAGCAGGTGGACGTGTTTGTCCACGGTATCGGCCAGTCGACCGACGTCGTGCGCAAGGAGATGTTCCGCGTGTTTAGCGGCGCCAACCTGGAGCGCGTCTTTACCGAAGGCACCGACACCAAGCTTAAGCCCAAGCAGCGCTTGGCGCTTCGCCCCGAGGGCACGGCCGGTGTGGTGCGCGCCGTCGTGGAGAACAACCTGGTGCCCCAGGGCTCCACGCCGTTTAAGGCTTACTACGCCGAGGCCATGTTCCGCGGCGAGCGTCCCCAGAAGGGCCGCCTGCGCCAGTTCCATCAGGTGGGCATCGAGTGGCTCGGCGCTCCCGATCCGGCGGCAGACGCCGAGTGCATCATCATGCTCATGGAGTTCTACAAGCGCCTGGGCTTCGATCTTTCTAAGCTCCGCCTGCTTATTAACTCAATGGGCGATGCCCAGTGCCGTCCGGCATACCGCGAGCAGGTCAAGCAGTTTATCCTCGATCACGCCGACGAGATGTGTGATGAGTGCCGCGAGCGCGCCGAGCTCAACCCGCTGCGCGCCTTCGACTGCAAGAACGACCATTGCCGCGAGATCATGGCCGACGCCCCGTTGATGGGCGACAACCTGTGCGACGAGTGTCGCGAGCACTACGAGCAGGTCAAGCGCTATCTGGATGCCGCCGGTATCGAGTATGTTGAGGATCCCACCCTGGTGCGCGGCCTGGACTACTACACCCGCACCGTCTTTGAGGTCGAGGCCCCTGGCGCCGGCGTCGGCTCCATCGGTGGCGGCGGCCGCTACGACGGCCTGGTCGAGCTCGAGGGCGGCAAGCCCACGGCAGGCGTCGGCTTCGCTGTCGGTTTTGAGCGCGCCCTGCTGGCCCTGCAGGCCTTTGGCAGCGACCTGGGTGCGGAAGAAGTCCCGTGCGTCTACGTTGCTAACGCCGGCAAAGAGCTGCGTCAGAACGTCTTTACCATTACGCAGCAGCTTCGCGCCGCAGGGATTGTGACCGAGGCCGACTATCAGGGCCGTTCGCTCAAGGCCCAGTTTAAGCAGGCCGATAAGGTGGGCGCCAAGCTCATCCTGGTCCTGGGTGGCGACGAGCTTGCCGCCGGCAAGGTCAAAGTGCGCGACATGGAGAGCCACGACGAGGTCCTCGTCGATCTGACCAACGTGGTCGAGGCGGTTCGCGAGCGCCTGTAGCGCATCTTTTTGAGCTGCGGGCCTGCTAACGTGCCCTGCTCATGGAGAGCAATTGTTACGGGGGTGTTTCGCATTTATGCGGAATGCCCCCGTTTGCATATGCCGTTCACCGAGAAATACGACCATTTGGGGCAAAAACCCTTGCAATGCAGAAAATACTTTTGTGTGGTAAAGCGCAATCAGCTCCGAAAGTTTTTGCCGAGTGCCTATAATGGATACCGCATGTTACGTGCATAGAAGGAGGAATGGGAGGAAACGTGGCTGAGAACCTAAGCAACCAGTCTGTACCCGAAGCCGCGGCGCGCGTCGCTGCCGTGGTCAACCGCCTCGTTAACCGAATCGGCTCGAATGCCGAGTCCAAGGAGCGTCTCGCCGAGATCGAGATCCCCGAGGAGCTGCGCGACAATCTGGCGCTGTTCTTGCGCCTGGAGCGCCGTGTGCTTAGCGAGTATGATCCCGAGATCGCGGACCTGTTCGACAAGATTTTGACAGCCGAGATTGTGGCCAATGCCGGCAACCCCGGTAGCCGTGCTGCCGATGAGTCCGTCGACGAGCAGGGCGTGCCCACTGCCGACGAGCCCACCGCCGTGGCGTTTCGCGAAGTCGTCGATCTGATCGACAGCCTGCCGCTCGATAAACAGCAGGTTATCGTCCGCGCCTTTACGAGCTTCTTCCATCTGGCAAACCTGTCGGAGGAGAATTACCGTGTGGCGCAGCTGCGCGAGCGCGAGGCCGGTGCGTCGACCGATACCGAGGTCGATCCCGCCAACGAACTCACCGTCGCCTATCACCAGTTGGTAAACGAGATGGGTGTCGAGGGTGCCAACGAGCTGCTCGGCAAGCTTGAGTTCCACCCTGTCTTTACCGCACATCCCACCGAAGCCCGCCGCAAGGCCGTCGAGGGCAAGATTCGCCGTATCTCCAACCTGCTGGAGGAGCGTCCGCGTCTGGGCGGCTCCGACCTGGTGGAGAACGAGCGCCATATGCTGCAGGAGATTGACGCCCTGGTGCGTACGAGCCCCATCGCGCTCAAGAAGCCCACGCCGGTCGAGGAAGCCGATACCATCATCGACATCTTCGATAACACGCTGTTCGACGTCATTCCCGTCATCTATCGTCGTTTTGACGACTGGGTGCTGGGCGACAAGGCCGGTACCGTGCCGCCGCTGTGCCCGGCGTTCTTCCATCCCGGCAGCTGGATCGGTTCCGACCGCGACGGTAACCCCAACGTCACCGCCAAGGTGAGCCGTGAGGTCGCCGCCAAGTATTTCACCCATATGGTGCTCAAGCTCGAGGACAAGTGCCGCCGCATCGGCCGCAACCTCACGCTCGAGGCCACCTACAGCAAGCCGTCTGCCGAGCTCATCAACCTGTGGAACCATCAGGTCGAGATGAGCACCCAGTACACGGCACGCGCCGAGCTGATCTCCGAGCACGAGCCGCATCGCGCCGTCATGCTCGTCATGGCAGACCGACTCAACGCCACCGTCCGTCGCATCACCGACACCATGTACCACAGCGCCGATGAGTTCCTGGAGGACCTGCGCGTCGTCCAGCGCTCGCTGGCCGCCTGCGGTGCCGTCCGTGCTGCCTACGGCCCGGTCCAGACCATCATCTGGCAGGTCGAGTCCTTCGGCTTCCATATGGTCGAGATGGAGTTCCGTCAGCACTCCGTGGTGCACGCCCGCGCCCTCAAGGATATCCACGAGAACGGTATCCATGGCGACCTGCAGCCCATGACGCGCGAAGTCATCGATACCTTCCGTGCCATCGGCTCCATCCAAAAGCGCTACGGCAAGAAGATGGCCCACCGCTACATCATCTCGTTTACCAAGAGCGCCCAGCATGTGGCCGACGTCTTTGAGCTTGCCCACCTGTCCTTTGCGCACGAGGAGGATGTCCCCGAGCTCGACGTGATCCCGCTGTTCGAGCAGCTCGAGGACCTCGAGGGCTGCGTCGACGTGCTCGACCAGATGCTTACGCTGCCCGTGGTGCAAAAGCGCCTTGCCCAGACCGACCGCCGCATGGAGGTCATGCTGGGCTATTCCGACTCCTCCAAGGACGCCGGTCCTACCACGGCCATGCTCGCGCTGCACTCCGCGCAGGAGCGCATCGCCAAGTGGGCCGAGAAGAACGATATCGACCTGGTGCTCATGCACGGTCGCGGCGGTGCCGTGGGCCGTGGCGGCGGCCCGGCCAACAAGGCCGTGCTGGCGCAGCCCAAGGGCTCGGTCAACTGTTTCTTTAAGCTCACCGAGCAGGGCGAGGTCATCTTTGCCCGTTACGGCAACCGCACGCTGGCCCAGCGCCATGTTGAGTCCGTTGCCGCCGCAACGCTTTTGCAGTCGGCCCCGAGTGTCGAGAAGACCAACACCGAGACCACGCAGAAGTTCTGGGATATGGCGGAGAAGCTCAACGCAGTAAGCCATGAGCGCTATCTGGACCTGCTGAACACCGAGGACTTTACACCGTGGTTCTCGACCGTGACGCCGCTGACCGAGGTCGGTCTGCTGCCGATCGGCTCGCGTCCCGCCAAGCGCGGCCTGGGCGCCAAGTCGCTCGACGACCTGCGTACCATTCCGTGGATCTTCAGCTGGAGCCAGGCGCGCATCAATCTGGCCGCTTGGTACGGCCTGGGTACTGCCTGCGAGCAGCTTGGCGACCTTGATCAGCTCAAGGCTGCCTACCAGGAGTGGCCGTTCTTCCGCACCTTTATCGACAACATCGAGATGTCGATCGCCAAGACCGACCAGCGCATTGCCAAGATGTACCTGCACCTGGGCGATCGCCAGGATCTGTCCGAGAAGGTCTTCACCGAGATGCAGCTCACCCGTAAGTGGGTCCTTGCCATCGTCGGTGACGAGTGGCCGCTACAGCGCCGCCGCGTGCTTGGCTGCGCTGTCAGCGTGCGCAACCCCTATGTCGACGCCCTGTCCATCGCACAGGTCCGCGCCCTTCGCGAGGTGCGTATGAACCAGGACCAGATGGCCGAGGAGAAGAAGGCCGAGTACATGAGCCTGATTCTTTCGACTGTGACCGGCGTCTCGGCAGGATTGCAAAACACGGGGTAATCGATAGCCCTGTAGTCGCCGTCCAGACCCGCCGCATGTTTACTTCCCGGCGCGTCCTCGGACATGCAAGAAGCCCTCGCTGCGCACTTCGTGCGGCGAGGGCTTCTTGCGTCCTGCGGAATGCGTCGGGAAGTAAACATGCAGCGGGTCCTGCGATGTCCGGTCTTCGGCGGATTATTGCTGGGAAAAAGATGGTGCGCTTCGCGCATTTTGGATGGGGCCTGTCCCGGCGGCGCGTTTGGCGCTTCGCGCCTCGCGTCTTATCGATTGGGATTGAGATACATTTGGCGCTTCTCGCCTTACGACTGTAGCGGCCGCGGTCCTGTTTGGGATCGCGGTCGTTTTGTTGTGGGTCAAATATGAACGTTGTGTTAATGAGTCGGTAGACGGTGGTGTTTTTCGGTGAGCGGCGTATCCTTCCAACGGTTTATCTAGTGTGTCAGTTGAAAGGAAGAGGGCGCTCGTCATTGTTTGAATGTGAACTGCCGTTTGACCACAAGACGTTGCATCTGGAACTCGAGGATAAGAACTTCGCGGGTGTGATGGAAGGTCATCAAAACGAGTTTAAGGCCACGAAATCGCAGGAAGAGCTGGTGGAGGAGTCGCTTGCCAACCCTTACGGCTCGCCTTCGCTCGAGGAGCTTTGTGCTGGCAAGAAGGATATTGTCATCATTAGCTCCGACCACACGCGTCCCGTTCCCTCGCGTGTGACGATGCCTATTCTGCTGCATCACATCCATTCCGCTGCGCCTGAGGCTCGCGTGCGTATTTTGGTTGCTACGGGTATGCACCGTCCGTCGACGCACGAGGAGCTCGTCAACAAGTACGGCGAGGAGATCGTTGCCAACGAAGAAATCGTTATGCACGTCGCGACTGACGACAGCATGATGAAAAAGATCGGCACCCTGCCTTCTGGTGGCGAGTGCATCATCAACAAGATTGCGGCCGATTGCGATCTGCTGCTTGCCGAGGGCTTTATTGAGCCGCACTTCTTTGCCGGTTTCTCTGGTAGCCGCAAGTCCGTCCTGCCTGGCATCGCCAGCTACAAGACCATCATGTACAACCACAACGGTCAGTTTGTGAACGATTCCCACTCGCGTGCCGGCAACCTGTGCCACAACCACGTGAGCGAGGACATGTTTGCCGCCGCCGAGATGGCTCACCTTGCCTTTGTGCTCAACGTGGTGCTCAACGGCAAGCACGAGGTCATTGGCTCCTTTGCCGGCGACATCCACAAGGCGCACGAGGCTGGCTGCGAGTTCGTGAAGAGCCTTGCCGGCGTTGAGCCCGTCGAGTGCGAGATCGCCATTACCACTAACGGCGGCTACCCCCTCGATCAGAACATCTATCAGGCTGTGAAGGGCATGTGCGCTGCCGAGGCCACGCTTCCCGAGGGCGGCGTGATCATCGACGTCGCCGGTTGTGCCGACGGTCACGGCGGCGAGGGCTTCTATCACAACATCGCCGACAACGATCCGGCAGAGTTTGAGCGCGCCTGTATCGATCGTCCTAAGGACGAGACCCTGCCCGATCAGTGGACGAGCCAGATCTTTGCCCGCATCCTGGCGCATCACCCCGTGATCATGGTCACCGACCTGTGCGATCACCAGATGCTCAAGGATATGCACATGACGCCGGTCAACACTATCGAGGAAGCGCTCAAGCTCGCCTTTGAGATGAAGGGTGCCGATGCCAAGGTCGCCGTCATCCCCGATGGCCTGGGTGTTGTTGTCGCACAGCACTAGTGCGCGGCTTAAACGAATCGTTTATAACCGACAAGAAAGATAAGGTTTTATGCTTACCAAACTCCTCTGCGAATTCGGCGCAACGGCCCTCATGATCGTCTTTGGCGTGGGTGTTCACTGCGATACCGTGCTCAAGGGCACCAAGTATCAGGGCTCCGGCCATATGTTTGCCATCACCACCTGGTCCTTTGGCATCTCGGTCTGCCTGTTTGTCTTTGGCGGCGCCGTGTGCATGAACCCGGCTATGGTGCTTGCCCAGTGCATCGTCGGCTTGGTGCCGTGGGGCAACTGCATCCCCTTTATGCTTGCCGATATGCTCGGCGGCTTTGTGGGTGCCGTAATCGCTTGGTTTATGTATGCCGATGAGTTCAAGGCTTCCGAGGGCGTCGTCGACCCCATTGCCCAGCGCAACATCTTCTCGACCAACCCCACCACCGAGGGCACGAACTATGCTCGTAACTTCTTCTGCGAGGCTATCTGCACCTTCGTGTTCATCAGCGCCATCCTTGCTGCCGCTAGCCGCGCCGGCGAGAACGTTCTGATGCTCGCAATCTGCGTCGGCCTGATCGTTTGGGCTGTCGGCATGGGCATGGGCGGCATCACCGGCTTCGCCATGAACCAGGCTCGTGACCTTGGTCCTCGCATGGCCTATCAGGTGCTGCCGATCAAGAACAAGGCTGACAACAACTGGAAGTACGGTCTGCTCGTTCCTGGCATCGCGCCGTTTGTCGGTGCTATTGTGGCCGCGCTGTTTGTGCATGGTTTCTTGGGCATGTTCTAGTCCAAGGCTACATAGTTGTCCGCTGGCCGCATGGGGTAACTTCCCAGCGCGTCCTCGGACATGCAAAAAGGCTCGCTGCGCACTTCGTGCGGCGAGCCTTTTTGCGTCCTGCGGAATGCGCTGGGAAGTTACCCCATGCGGCCAGCTGCGGGATTTTATTTGCGTTGGAACAAGCAACCCAAATATATATCTGAAATTGGATGGGAGGGGCTTGTTGCTGTTGGAGGCGTTGAAGTGCGAGTGACACTTTGGGATGCGTGGTGCCCTGGGTTGGGGCGATGCTTTGGGATGAGCTTTTTACTTAGCTAAAGAGGGGCTTTATGGCCGAGAGGTAGTCTTTGGCGACGTCGGCCTTATCTGCTTGGAAGTTGTGCCAGGCCCACCATTGGACCATTCCTACGAAGCTTGAGGCTATGTGGTGTAGCAGGAAGCTGCGGTCCATGGTGGCGGCGGGGCCGTTTGGGTCGGTAGGGACGGTTTCGGCCGCGCGCGACAGGATGGTCTTGCGGAGGCAGTCGGCGAAGACGCGTGAGCCGGCGCCGGCTACGAGGGCTCGTACGCCCTGGCGGCGTTCCCAGAGGTTGTTGAGGATATGCTCGACTTGTACGAGCGGGTCATCGAGCGGTGTGCCATCGTCGTCGAGGGCGTGGGTGCAGATGTCGCTCACGAGTTCGGACAGTAGGTCATCTTTGCTCTTGAAGAGGCCATAGAACGTGGCCCGACCCACATGGGCGCGAGCGATGATGTCGCCGACGGTGATCTTGCCGTAGTCCTCTTCGCGCAGCAGTTCGGAGAACGCCGCGACGATGGCGGCGCGGCTTTTTGCCTTGCGGGCATCCATGGCTATGCGTCCGTGTGAACGAGCAGGCAGCGGAGCGTACCGGAGCAACCCTCGTAGGGGCGCTTACCGGCGCCGTAGCCGACGGCCTCGATGCGGTAGCGGGCCGGCAGGTGCTCGGACGTGCGCAGTGCGGCGACGATGGCGGCGCCCGTGGGCGTCACGAGCTCGCCGGCGACCGGCGCGGGCGTGAGGGCGATATTGCCCGCTTGACACAGGTTGACGACAGCGGGGACGGGAATGGGCATAAGGCCGTGGGCACAGCGGATGGTGCCGTGACCCTCGGAGAGCGACTCGACCACGATGTCCTCAATACCTAGGTCATCGAGGCAGATGGCGACAGAGCAGACGTCGACGATGGAGTCGATGGCGCCCACCTCGTGGAACATGACGGTCTCGGTCGTTTTGCCGTGGGCCTTGGCCTCGGCGGCGGCGAGCGCGGTAAAGATGGCGAGCGCGCGACGCTTGGCGCCATCGCTTAGCTGCGAGTCATCGATGATGGCGGTGACATCCGCCAAAGAACGGTGGTGATGGTGGTGGGCGTGATGATGGCCATCGTGGTCATGGCCGTGGGCCTCATGGTCATGCTCGTGGCTGTGCTCGTGTTCGTGCTCGCCATGATCATGATGGTGGCGCTCATGCTCATGTGTGTGCTCGGTGCCCGCTTCGTTGCCGTAGAGCCAGGCCATATCGTGATCGTGGTTTTCGAGCTCCGCTGCAAGCTGAACATCGAAGTCGCAGGCGTCGATGCCATGCTTGTTTACGCGCGTGACAGCGACCGCAAAGCCGTCGACCGGCAGCGTGGCAAGTTGCTCGCGCAGGTGCTCCTCGCTGGCGCCCAGGTCGAGCAGGGCCGCAACGGTCATGTCGCCGCTGATGCCCGAGGTGCCGTCGATGATAAGCGTGTGCTGATGGTTGGACATGAAATGCTCCTTAGCGGGCGCAGGACGTGCCGGCGCTCAGATGATTGATAAGACTTGCCTGATAGGCGGCGCCAAAGCCGTTGTCGATATTGACGACCGAAACGCCGCTGGCGCAGGAGTTGAGCATGGCGAGCAGTGCGGCCATGCCGCCAAAGTTCGCGCCATAGCCCACGCTGGTGGGGACGGCGATGACCGGACAGCTCACAAGGCCTCCGATGACGCTCGCCAGGGCGCCCTCCATGCCGGCGATGGCGATGACCACCTGCGCCTGGGCAAGTTCCTCAGCATGAGCGAGCAGGCGGTGCAGGCCGGCGACACCCACGTCGTAGAGGCGATCGACCTCGTTGCCGTAGAACTCGGCCGTCAACGCGGCTTCCTCGGCAACGGGCAGGTCGCTCGTGCCGGCGCAGGCGACGACGATGCGTCCGTTGCCGGTAGGGGAGGGCTTGCCGCCCACGAGGGCGAGCTGTGCGTCCGGGACATATCCCAGGTCGATGCCGTTGCCGAGGAGCTCCGTGGTGCGAGCGGCTTTTTCGGCATCCAAGCGCGTGACCAGGATGCGCTCCTGGCCGGCATCGCGCAGTGCTTCGATAATGGCGGCAATCTGATCGGCGGTTTTACCGGCCCCGTAGACAACCTCGCCGGCCCCCTGGCGCACCCCGCGCGAAAGATCGAGCTGCGCAAAGCCCAAATCGGCGGTCGGAGCCGTTTGGATGCGCGTGAGGGCGTCGGCAGGGGTGACTGCTCCGCCGGCAACATCGCTCAGCAATTGCTCAAGATCTCGCTTATCCATATATGTTCCCTTCGACGGCGCAAAGTCTAGCACTCAAAGGGTATATTTCCGAACACTAAGACAAAATTGTTCGGAAACTATAGGACAGACTGATTCAATTGTTAGACGGATCGACTAGTCGCGCAGGATGATGTCCATGGCGAGCATCAGGTTGCGCTCGTCGATGGCAAACGGGGCGGCCTCGCGCGTCTTGGGCTTGGCGCAAAACGCGATGCCCGTGCCCGCGGCCTGAATCATGGGGATGTCGTTGGCGCCGTCGCCGATTGCGACGGTGTGGGCCATATCGACGCCGCACTCAACTGCCCAATCTAGCAGCTGGATGAGCTTGGACTCCTTGGTTACAATGTCTGCCGCCAGCTTGCCGGTGAGCTTGCTGTCCATGACTTCCAGGCGGTTGGCCAGGCAAAAATCGATGCCCGCGGCGGCCACAATCTTATCGGCGACCTCGTGAAAGCCGCCGCTTACCACGCCGACCTTCCAGCCCTTGCTGTGTGCCGAGCGCACAAGCTCCAGCGCACCGGGAGTAAACGTCACACGCTCAAAGGTGCGCTCGAACACGCTTTCGTCCAAGCCGGCAAGCAGCCCAACGCGCTCCTCGAGTGCCTGCTTAAAGTCGAGCTCGCCGCGCATCGCACGCTCGGTAATTTGCGCTACTTGCTCGCCCACGCCGGCTTCCTCGCCCAACAGGTCGATGACCTCCTGGTTGATGAGCGTGGAGTCGATATCCATAACGATGAGGCGTGCAGTCATGGCGGGCCTTTCCGAGTGCAGTTGTATTGGGGCACATTGTCGCACGTGGCGCGCGTCGGCGACGGCCACGGTGCGTCAATTGTTTCGTCTCCGTCAAGTCTTTGGGCAGGAGCTACTTTTTCGTGGCACATCGACGCAGGTGCGATAACATAGAACGCCATGTCTGGCTGCGCGGTTTACGCAGGCCGGGTAAATCTGTACGACGCCGCCCGGAACGACACGGGGCGGCACAGATCCATAAAGGAGGATCACTGGTATGAGCCAGACCCGTCCCATCGACGAGCATTCCATGCACACCCGTACTTGCGGTGAGCTTCGCCGCGAGAACGTGGGCGAAGAGGTCACCCTCACCGGTTGGGTGAGCCGTCGCCGCGACCACGGCGGCCTTATCTTCTGCGACCTTCGTGACCGCGAGGGCATCACGCAGCTCACCTTCGACCCCGAGCACTCCGACGGCGACGCCTTTAAGATCGCCGAGACCATGCGTCCCGAGTGGCCCATCAAGATCCACGGCGTCGTGCGCTCCCGTGGCGAGGAGACCACCAACACCAAGCTCGCGACCGGCGAGATCGAGGTCCTGACCGACCACGCCGAGGTGCTCAACACGTCCGTCACCCCGCCGTTCCAGATCGAGGACGGCATCGAGACCAGCGAGGACACCCGTCTGCGCTATCGCTATCTGGACCTTCGTCGTCCCGAGATGATGGCCAACCTCAAGCTGCGCTCCGACTTTACCTTTGCCATTCGCGAGGCGCTGCACAACCGTGAGTTCATGGAGGTCGAGACGCCCTCCCTGTTCAAGTCCACGCCCGAAGGTGCGCGCGACTTCGTGGTGCCGAGCCGCCTTCAGCCGGGCAACTTCTACGCCCTGCCGCAGTCCCCGCAGCTTCTGAAGCAGCTGCTCATGGTCGGTGGCGTCGAGCGCTACTACCAGGTTGCCAAGTGCTTCCGCGACGAGGACCTGCGTGCCGACCGTCAGCCCGAGTTCACCCAGGTCGATATCGAGATGTCCTTCGTGGACCAGAACGATGTCATGAGCGCGCTCGAAGAGGTCCTGGCCGACGCCTTCGGCCGCATGGGCGTCGAGATGCCCACGCCGCTGCGTCGCATGAACTACTGGGAGGCCATGGACACCTATGGCTCCGACAAGCCCGATACGCGCTACGGCATGCACCTGGTCGACCTGACCGACATTTTTGCCAACTCCAAGTTCAAGGTCTTCGCGACCGCTGCGAACGAGGACGGCTCTGTCGTCAAGGCTATCAACGCCAAGGGTGCCGGTGCCTGGGCGCGTGCCAAGATCGATAAGCTTGCCGGCGTGGCCTCCACGTTTGGCGCCAAGGGCCTGGCCTGGATCGCTTTCCGCGAGGACGGCTCCATCAACAGCCCCATCGTCAAGTTCTTCTCGGACGAGGAGATGGCTGCTCTGCGCGAGCGCATGGACGTCGAGCCCGGCGACCTTGTGATGTTCGCCGCCGGCCCGCGCCTGCTCTCCGACGAGATCCTGGGCGGCATGCGTTCCCACATGGCTAACGCGCTCGAGATCAAGCGCGAGGGCCACGACTTCCTGTGGGTCGTCAACTTCCCGCTGTTCCACTGGGACGAGGATCGCAAGGCCTATGCTGCCGAGCACCAGCCCTTTACCCTGCCGACCGAGACCGACATCGCCAAGATTGAGGCCGACCCGCTGGCAGCCAGTTCTTGCACCTACGACTTTGTCATGGACGGCTTTGAGGCCGGCGGCGGCGGTATGCGTATCCACAACGCCGAGATGCAGATGTCCATGCTCAAGCTCCTGGGCTTTACCGAGGAGCGCGCCGAGTCGCAGTTTGGCTTCCTCATGGAGGCCCTCAAGTTTGGTGCGCCCCCGATGGGCGGTTTCGCTCTGGGTCTGGACCGCGTGTGCATGCTGCTCACCGGTTCCGACTCCATCCGCGACGTCATGGCGTTCCCCAAGACGGCCAGCGGCTCCGACCTCATGTCGGGCGCCCCGAGTGCCGTTTCCGGCGCCCAGCTCAAGGACGTCAGCCTGCGCTTGATGTAGGCAAGCGGCTACATATTGCTTGCAACGAGGGAAGGACGCGCTCCTTCCCTCGTTTTTTATGCGCCGAGGTTGTGAGGGCATGGGATGACCGGGCGTCGCGGAAAGTGCGTCCCGGAATCTGCGTCCAGAACGGGTCACGCTTTCCCAAAGGGGGTCCTCTGGGAAAGCGCGACCCAGAATTCGGCAAAATAATGGGACACAGTTTCCGCTTGAGCTGCCTAACGGAAACTGTGCCCCAGAATGAGCACTCAAAACGGGGCAGGCTTTCCGCAACAACTGTCTGACGGAAAGCCTGCCCCAGTTTCTTATAGCGAGTCTCTCTGGATCAGCTGCATGTGCATCACGGAGGTGGTGGGCTCGGCACCCTTGATCATGTCGAGCGCAATGTTGGCGGCCATGTGGCCTTCTTCGCGCAGGGGCTGGCGGACGGTCGTGAGCGCGGGGACGCAGCACGCCGCAATCTCGTGATCGTCGAAGCCGACGACAGAAACGTCCTCCGGAACGGATAGGCCTGCCTCGTTGAGTGCGGTGATGACGCCAGCCGCGATACGGTCCGATCCGCAGAGCACGCCATCGAAAGCAATCTTGCGCGCGAGGATCTGGTGCATGGCCTGATAGCCGTCTCCGCTGTTCCAGCCGGTATAGATAACGTTTGCGCCCGGGAGGTCTTCGCCCAGGACGGTGCGGTAGCCGCGCAGGCGGTCGACAACAGCGGGGTTGTCTTGCGGCCCCAACACGGCGACGATATCTTTGCGCCCGCGCTCTTTCATAGCGAGTGCCGCAAAGCGTCCACCCTCTTCGTCGTCAGAGTAGACTGTCGAGAACACATCGCGATAGGGGTGGCCCTCGAGCTGGCCGCACAACACGGTGGGTACGCCCAGCTCGCGCAGCACCTCGAGCAGCTCGCTGCCCTTGTAAGGGGAGACGTCGATCACGGCGTCGAACGAGCGGCGCTCAAAGTGCTCGCGTGCGCGGTTGCGCTCATGCGTAGAAGACGCCTGCAAGATAACGGGCAGATAGGACGACTCCGACAGTTCCTCGGTAATGCCGCTCAAAAATTCGCTATAGGTGGGGTCGCTGAAGAGCTCACTCAGGGGCTCGGTCACGAGCACGGCGATGATTTCCGTGCGCCCGACAGCGAGCGCTCGGCCGCGAGCGTTGGGGACAAAATTGACTTTCTTGGCCGCCGCACGGACGCGCTTTTTGGTTTCCTCGCTAATGCGGGGCGAATCGTTGAGGGCGCGCGATGCCGTGGAGCGCGACACGCCGGCAGCTGCGGCAACCTCGGCAAGCGTAGGTGCGGTGCGAACTGGCTGAGTCATGGCGTCTCCTGGAAAATGCGGTCGATGTTGTCACTGATACGGGCTGGTGCGGATACAGCTTACTATAGTGCACCTGAACAGCGTTCATGATATCCGGTGACAGGTGTCGTTTTGCAACCAAGCCGCAATCGAATACGTCTCGTGTGGGTGAGATATCAGCGGGCGTGGCGGTTGCCTACAAGCTTAAGAACGATGTTTTGCGTTGAGTTTCGATATTCAGGGTGACATAAGTGTCGCGGTTGTACAACCGGTTGCACCGTTAATCCGGCCAAATCGACCGTTCAGCGGACAACCGGTTGCACAGTTTTTTGCATCGCCCGTAAGATAAGGACAACCGGTTGCACAAGAATCACTACGATGACGAAGGAGCATCACCATGGACGCCATTAACGATTGGGAAAACCAAGCGCTCACCCACAGGAACCGCCTGGCACCCCATACGTACTTTATGGGTTATGAGACGCCGATCTCGCTGCTACGTACAGCCGCGAGCTGTCGCGCGGGTTTGTCCAGCTGTCTGGCTCGTGGCAGTTCCGCCTCTTTGAGGGGCCTGCTGCCGTCTCCAACGAGGAGCTCTCCACGTACAAGTCCGAGTGGGATCACGTGGAGGTTCCGCACCTGTGGCAGGTAGACGGCTATGGCAACCTTGCCTATACCGACGAGGGTTTCCCGTTTCCGGTGGATCAGCCGTTCGTTCCCTCCGACGACCCCACGGGCGTCTACCAGCGCATCGTCAACCTTCCCGCCGTTCCTGCCGGCGCCCGCGAGATCATTCGCTTCGACGGCATCGAGAGCTATGGCGAGCTGTACGTCAACGGCCAGTTTATCGGCATGACCAAGGGCTCGCGTCTGTCCGCCGAGTTCGACGTGACCGACGCGCTCGTCGAGGGCGACAACCTGTTTGCGGTCAAGGTCCTGCAGTACAGCGATGGCAGCTATATCGAGGATCAGGACATGTGGTGGGCTTCGGGCATCTTCCGCGATGTGTACCTTATGCAGCGTCCCGCCGCGCACCTGGTCGACTTTAGGTTCCGCACGCACCGCGAGGGCGATGCCGCTCTGATCACGCTCGATACGGTGGCCGAGGGCGCTACCCGCGTCGTGTTTACGCTCAGCGATGGCGAGAACGTGGTCGCTACGGGCGAGTGCGTCGACGGCCATGCCGAGTGCAGCGTTGCCGATGCCCACTTCTGGAACCCCGAGGACCCCTTCCTCTATGACCTTACGTTTGAGGTCTACGACGGTGACGAGGTCAGCGAGTACGTTCCGCATCGCCAGGGCCTTGCCGAGGTGACGGTCGAGGGCAATCATATCTACCTCAACGGCACCTACTTTAAGATGCATGGCGTCAACCGCCACGATCACGACGATCACAAGGGCCGCGCCGTGGGCCTCGATCGCATGCGCCGTGACCTGGAGCTCATGAAGCGACACAACATCAACGCGGTGCGCACCTCTCACTATGCCAATGACCCGCGCTTCTACGAGCTGTGCGATGAGTATGGCATCATGCTGGTCGCCGAGACCGATATGGAGAGTCACGGCTTCGAGAATATCGGCAATATCGCCCTGGTCACCGACGACCCGGCATGGGAGCCGGCCTACGTCGACCGCATTGAGCGCCTGGTGATGCAGGAGCGCAACCACGCCTGCATCATTATGTGGTCGATGGGCAACGAGAGCGGCTATGGCTGCAACATCCGCGCGATGTACGCCAAGGCTCATGAGCTCGACGGTCGTCCGGTTCACTACGAGGAGGACCGCAACGCCGATACCGTCGACGTCATTTCCACGATGTACTCCCGTGTGTCGCAGATGAACGACTTTGGTGAGCATCCGTTCCCCAAGCCGCGCATCAACTGCGAGTACGGCCACTCCATGGGCAATGGCCCCGGAGGCCTGTCCGAGTACCAGGAGGTCTTCGATCGCTGGGATTGCATCCAAGGCCAGTTTATCTGGGAATGGTGCGACCACGGTTTGGCTGCTGTGACCGAGGACGGCGTTGCTTACGATATGTATGGTGGCGACAACGGCGATTACCCCAACAACAGCAACTTCTGCATCGATGGCATGGTGTTCCCTTGGCAGCAGCCGAGCCCGGGCCTCACTGAGTATGGCCAGGTCATCTGCCCGGTTCGCATGGCTTATGACACCGAGGCGGGCGAGCTGACCGTCACGAACAAGCGCTGGTTTACTACCCTCGAGGATGTCTGCCTGTCGGCGGAGACCCTGGTAGACGGCGATGTAGTGTGCCGCAAGACGCTTATGCCCGGCGCGGTGGCTCCCGGCGAATCCGTCCAGCTGCCACTGGTGATTCGCGAGGCCGCGGTAGGCGAGACCCTGCTGACCGTGCGCGCCTACACCATGGCGGCTCACGCCTGGTGCGAGCCGATGTTCCAGCTGGGCGCAAGCCAGTTTGCCATCGCAAACCATCCGGCGCCGGCCATCGCCGCCCCCGCTCGTCCTGAGCTTACGGTCGAGGAGACCGAGCAGGAGATCCGCATTCACTCCCTCAACGGCGAGCTGACCTTCAGCAAAGTCAACGGTACCGTGAGCGAGTGGAAGGCATCCGGCCGCGACGTAATGGCCTCTGGTCCCCAGGTTGGTTTTTGGCATCCGCTCGTCGACAACCACGCTCAGGAGTATGACTCCCTGTGGAAGGACAACTTCATCGATGTGATGCAGACGTCTACCCGCAAGGTTTCTTGGAAGCAGGACGGCAATGCGGTCGTCGTTACCGTGAGCCAGCGTATCGCTCCTCCCGTCCGCGCGTTCGGCATGCGCGTCGAGCTCGTCTACACCGTGCTTCCGAGCGGTCGCGTCGACCTCAAGGTTTCCGGCGAGCCCTACGGCGATTACTCGGATATCATCCCGCGCATCGGCATCTCCTTCGAGGTCCCCGGTTGCAATCGTGCCGTCGAGTGGTATGGCCACGGCCCGGGCGAGAACTATCCGGACTCGCTGCGCGCCAACCCGGTCGGTCATTACCGCACTACGGTCGACGACATGTTCACGCCCTACGTTATGCCTCAGGACTGCGCCAACCGTGAGGGTACCCGCTGGGTTGCCCTGCGCTCCAGTCACGGTGACGGCGTGTTGGTGACTCGTCCGGCTGATGCCGCCTCCAACCCGTTCTCGTTCTCGGCATGGCCCTATAGCTGCGAGGCAATCGATAACGCCAAGCACGTCTACGACCTTGTCAAGGGCGATACGGTCACGGTCAACATCAACGACCAGCTGCTCGGCCTTGGCTCGAACTCTTGGGGTTCCGAGGTACTCGATTCCTACCGCACCCGTTTTGAGAGCTTCAGCTTTGAGGTGTCCCTGCGACCGCTGACGTCTGCCGATCTGGCTCAGGCGCTGGCACCCATTAAGGAGGCATAAGTCATGCATGTCTTTAACTCGCGCGCCGATTTCGACGCTCAGATGAAGTCCGTCAAGAAGTGGATGCGCACCGGTCAGGCGCTCGATGGCGTTGCCGACCTGCAGCACGACGTGGCTTACTCCATCGGCGACTCGTTGGTGTACTGGTGGGTGAACGCCCACGAGGCGGCTACTGCCGATCTGGTCGGTCACCGTCGCTACCATGCCGTGCTCGCCCCGCTCGACGGCGACCTGACCGTCGAGGTGGCTTCCAAGACGGATCTTACCTGCACGCGCGCCTACAGCGATATCGACGATCGCGAGCGCTTTGAGGGTACGGGGGAGACCGTGACGATTCCCGCCGGCGGCGTTGCCGTCGTCGAGATCGACGAGGCCTACCGTGTCGTGGCCGATGCCGCGGATCCCCGCGTCGTGGTACTGCACGTGACGGTTGAAGGTTATTCCTTCCCCAACAAGTAGTATTCGTCCGTTTGGACGTTTGCTTCGCGCCGTTAAGGGGGATGGCTTTGTTGACTCCCTTTTCCCCATTCCCCTTAGCAGGTGCGCCGTCCACGATTGCGCTTGCAGTCCGGACGGTTTTAGATGAGATATAACGGATGATTGGGAGGGCTTATGAGCTCTGAAAAACGAGGAACGATTGGTTCGTTCGCTCTGCTGGGCATGACGGTCGCCGCCGTGTTCGGTATCAAGAACATCATCAACAACAACGCGGCCATCGGCTTGGCAGCTGCGCCGTCGTTCTTTTTCGCCACGCTTTTGTACTTTGTCCCCTATACCCTGGTTACCGCCGAGTTCGTCGGCCTCAACAAGGACTCTGAGTCCGGCGTGTACGCCTGGGTCAAGACCTCGATGGGCGGTCGCTGGGCATTCCTGACGGCGTTTAGCTACTGGTTCGTCAACCTGTTCTACTTTGCGTCCGTCCTGCCCAACGTCATCATCTACGCGAGCTACGTGTTCTTTGGTGCCAATGCCGAGCTTTCGCAGCTGTGGATCACCATTATCGAGATCGTCGTCTTTGCTATCGCCACGTGGGTTTCGACCAAGGGCGCTAAGTGGATCGGCTCCATTTCCTCCTTCGGCTCGACCGCGGCTCTCGGCCTGACCGCTGTGTTTATCTTGCTGTCCCTGGCTGCTGCCTTTGGCGGCGTCGAGTTCGCTACGGCTCCTACCCCCGCTAACATGGCTCCCGACATGAGCAACTTCGCAACTATGTGGGGCTTCTTCGGTACGCTTGCCTGGATCATCCAGGGCGTTGGCGGCGCTGAGTCTGTCGGCGTGTTTCTTAACGACCTTAAGGGCGGCGTCAAGGCCTTCGTGCGCACCGTCGTTATCGCCGGCCTGACCATCGGCCTTCTGTATGCAGGCGCTTCTCTGCTGGTCAACCTGTTCATTCCCGAGGGCGGCGTTGCCATCTCCACCGGTATCTTCGACGTATTCGGCGCTGTCTTTGCCCACTTTGGCATTCCCATGGAAGTGTCCACGCGCGTCATTGGCCTGATCCTTCTCGCTGCCACGCTGGGCTCCCTCATGATGTGGACCTCTGCTCCCATCAAGGTCTTCTTCACCGAGATCCCCAAGGGCGTCTTTGGTAGCAAGATCGTCGAGCTCAACGAGCACGGCATTCCCGCCCGCGCCGCTTGGCTGCAGTTCGCCATCGTCGTCCCCATCCTGATCATCCCGGCCTTGGGCTCTGGTAACCTCGACGACCTGCTCATGATCGTCACCAACATGACGGCTGCCACTGCTCTGCTCCCGCCGCTGCTGATCCTGCTTGCCTACTTTATGCTGCGCAAGAACTTCGACGCCGCCCCCCGTGACTTCCGCATGGGCTCGCGCAGCTTTGGTCTGGTCGTTGCCGCATTCCTGCTTGTGGTCTTCTGCTTTGTGCTTGTCTGCGGCACCATCCCGCTCGATCAGCCGCTGTGGCTGACGCTGGTCTACAACGTTGGCGGTGTAGTTGTCTTCCTGGGCCTTGCCGTGATGTGGTACAACCGCTATATCAACCGCCTGCGCGAGACCGATCCCGAGGCCGCCGAGAGCGAGCTGCGCCCCTCCGTCCTCGACATGATGGAGTAGCGGATAGGATTAATCTACGGCTGTGGAATAAATCGGTTCCCTTTCCTAAGGAGGGGCCTTACGAGGCCCCTCCTTTTGTGTTTTGGGGCATGGTTTTGGACCCCGTGGTCAAAAAATGCCAAATATGAGTACTGTTGCAAAAGAGGTGTCATATTATTCGGCCTGTTCTGAGCAAAACCGGGCTCAAAATCAATTTATATAAGGTGGCGCGCGCAGACGTGGTGTAAGAGCG
>UQTN01000031.1 GCA_900543945.1 uncultured Collinsella sp.
CGCCAGATCTGCCGCAGCCTGGACGCCGACGTGCGCTCGCTCCCCCGCGAGTCCGCGCCCGCTGCGCTCGAGAACTGGGCGCGCCGCCGCGGCACCCTCGCCGTCGACGCCAACGAGCAGCACCTGGGCCTCGACGACACCGACCTCATGCTCCGCACCGTCCAAGCCGAGTTCAACCTCAAGAACCTGTTTGCGAAATAGCAACGCCTGCGACAAACACTGCTTGCTCACGAGCGGCCTCGCAGCGGGAAACCCCGCAGCGGGGCCGCCCCACGTTCCATAAGCAGGCCCGCTCTTCACAAATTCTGAACCCTATTTTTTACTTATTTCAGCACTTTCCCGACACGTGATTTGTACTTGGATGGCGATGCACCGATACCAAATGTGCAGCAATTGAGTGTTTCCATGCTATAGCCAAGCTGCGAAAACATTTATTTAGGGCGTACCGACCCATAATTGCGTCAAGCTTTTGGACAGCATTTGGTTAGACCTCTAAAACGACTTTTCCACTCAGCGCCATCAACACGGCATTAGCTGACACGATATATGCCATGAGTATCGTATTGTCACATACCACTGCAAAAGCGGTCTACCAAGCCGCGCATTCGGTGTCTGCGAAAGACATCGAGTCCTGCAGCCCTGCCGCAATTTACGGATCATGCCCCAGCGGAGCACTCCTCGACGCAGCCGCAGAATGGCTCGCCAAACATGATGTTGCCCGCGACGCAAACGATCCCCTCGAGGTAACGGTGTTTGATCGCAGGAACGCGCGCTACGCGATGAACTGTCAATGCCACGTTTCGTCAAAGCGATTCTCAAACTCACGCTTTATAGAGCTCGGAGAAGACATCTTCGTTGTTGGTGTTGAGCTTTGTGCACTTCAGGCCGCCACCTATCTCCCTTTTCGCGAACTAGTGGAGTACTACTTTGAACTGTGCGGCGCTTATTCCCTAGGAACCGGCTCTTCAACCTCCTATACCGAGCGTTTCGCGCTTACCTCGACCGAGAGGCTAAAGCAGTTCTTTAATTCCATTACCAGATGTGACGGTTTGGCCCTTGCCCGAAAGTCGATTCAATGTGTACGCGATGGATGTCGGTCTCCCATGGAAACGGCCTTTGCCATGATGCTTACGTTGCCCAAAAGCGAAGGAGGGCTTGGCATTAAAGGAATTGAGACCGACTACGAGGTGAAGGTCACCGCCGCCGCAAAAAATCTCACGAGACGCAAAAAGTTCTTTATGGATGCATATCTGAAGAAATCTCGAACAGATATTGAATACAACGGGTTTTATCACGACGCTGAAGAAGACCGCGCTATCGACGAGGAGCGCAAGAATGCGCTTGCGTCCATGGGGTACGGAATCATCACTGTCAGCCGTTATTCCTTTATGCATGCCAGCTCTTTCGTTAGGGTCATGGAGGCAATCCAGCGGAAAGAAGGCATACGCCCCTCGCGTCTGCCAAAAGACTTTCAAATCATGCAAGAGGACCTGAGACTGTTTGTGCTCAGACGGTTTATTGAGGAGAAGAAACGAATCCAGGAGGAGCTTCGCCAGGATTCCGAAGAGCGTCAACGAATCGACCTCGAAAAAGCAATGCTCGAAGGCATCACATTGGACGATCCGACGATTAACAAGGCTCCGGCAATCGATGACATGCAGACTGTCGGACTCGACAGCCCATCACTCAACCAAACAAGCAGCTTCACGCCCGAGGGCAGGGTCTTCGGGGCCGGAAACTAGGCTGACTAACAAGGTGGGTACCCTAGCGACGTGCAAAATTGCGAGTATTCAGCAAAGCCGGGTGTCCATCACCCTCGAGTGGATCCAAAAGTGAAGCGAAATCACTCTTGCGTGAGAACGTTAGGCAACATTTGAGGAAGAACTCATCGGTTTACCACCCTAAGACAACTCTTTAGCTGCATTATTTGGCCTGCGATAAGTTAACAGACCCCCTATCGTTGCAGAATACTCCAATTTTTGCACGGCGCAGGGGCACCCACCCCGGCATCACCTATCAAAACCGCTTAGTCCGGAATCTCGTCCGCTTTTCCTCATCATTTTGTACGACGGATTGCCTAAACGATATTGACATATGAACATGCGCTCATATAATCGGAAGTAAGTTATATGAGCGCATGTTCATATGAAAGGATATTGCAATGAGCATCCGCGTTGATGAAACGAAACCCGACATCGAGGCCACCGAGCCCGCGATCCCCACCACCTGCTCGCCCGAGGACCTTCCCGACGAGGAGCTTCTCTACGACCTCGCCGACCTGTTCAAGGTCTTCAGCGACACCACGCGCATCAAGATTCTCTATGCCCTCATGGGCCGTGAGCTCTGCGTGGCCGACATCGCCGAAGCGACCGAAACCTCGCAGTCGGCAGTATCGCACCAGCTGCGCACGCTTAAGCAGTCGCACCTGGTCAAGTTCCGCCGCGACGGCCGCAACATCCTCTACTCGCTTGCCGACGATCACGTCTACACCATGCTCAACCAGGGCATGAGCCATATCTGCGAATAGCAACCAACCGAGGTACCAGCGCGGCCTGCACCCAAGCCGCAAAACAGGGAAAGGAACCCATCATGAAAAAGCAGTTTAAACTCGACGAGATCGACTGCGCCAACTGCGCGCGCGAGCTTCAGGACGAACTTGCCAAGCTCGAGGGCGTCAAATCCGTGTCCGTCAACTTTATGACCCAGAAGCTGACGCTCGAGGCCGACGACGCCGAGTTCGACGAGGTGCTCAACCGCGTTGTAGAGTTTACGGCCGACGCCGAGCCGGACTGCGAGATCATTCTCTAGCCCAGGTTTACGCCAACCTACAAGGCCGCGCTTGCCGCGGCCTTTGCTCGCGAAGTTATATGAGCGAGTGTTCATACATTCAAATGGGAGGATACGAGTCATGGCCGCCGCCGACCCCAAAAAGAAAAAGAAGAAGCGCAAGAAAAAAGAGTCACTCGAGCATAAACGCAACCGCATCCTGGTAGCGCTAGGCATCTTTGCGGTGGTGTACGCCCTCGACGAGCTCGGTACCCTTACTGCCGCATTCGGCACCCCGGGCGACATCTACGCCAGCTTTGTGCTGTTCCTCGTGCCGTTTTTGATTGCCGGCTACGACGTACTGCAAAAGGCATTCAATAACATTCGCCGCGGCAAGGCCTTCGACGAGAGTTTCCTTATGGCCGTCGCGACCATCGGCGCATTTGCCATGGTGCTCTTCCCCGACACCGACCCGCACATGGCCGAAGGCGCCGCTGTCATGCTGTTCTACCAAGTCGGCGAGCTGTTCCAGACATACGCCGTGGGCAAGAGCCGCAAGTCGATCAGTGCCATGATGGACATCGCACCCGACTACGCTAACGTCGAGCAGACCGACGGCGCGCTCGAGCAGGTCTTCCCCGATGACATCACCGTCGGCACCGTGATCGTGGTCAAGCCCGGCGAGCGCGTGCCTATCGACGGCGTCATCGTCGAGGGCGAAACCCAGCTCGACACCGCCGCACTCACGGGCGAGTCAGTCCCCCGCCCCGCCAAGACCGGCGACGATATCATCAGCGGCTGCATCAACATGACGGGCCTCATCCGCGTGCGCACCACCAAGCCCTTTGGCGAGTCCACCGTCGCGCGCGTCCTGGAGCTCGTGGAGAATGCCAGCGAAAAGAAGGCGCGCACCGAGAACTTCATCACGCGCTTTGCCCGCGTCTACACGCCCGCCGTCACCGGCGCGGCCGCGGTGCTCGCGCTTGGCGGCGGCCTGGTGACTGGCGCTTGGTCCGATTGGATCCTGCGCGGCCTGACCTTCCTGGTCGTCAGTTGCCCGTGCGCGCTCGTGATCAGCGTGCCGCTGAGCTTCTTTGGCGGCATTGGCGGCGCGTCCAAGCTGGGCGTTCTCATCAAGGGCTCCAACTACCTCGAGACGCTCGCCGACGTGGACACCGTCGTCTTCGACAAAACCGGCACGCTCACCAACGGCACGTTCTCGGTGGTCGCGGTGCACCCCGAGGCAGGCTATACCGAGCAATCGTTGCTTGAAGTCGCAGCCCTCGCCGAGTCATTCTCCGACCACCCCATCGCGCAGTCGGTACGCACCGCCTTCCAGGGCGAGCTCGATCCCAAGCGCGTGACGGATTCCACTAATGACGCGGGCCACGGCGTGACGGCAACCATCGACGGCAAGCACGTCGTCGTTGGCAACGCAAAGATGCTCGCCGCGGCCGGCGTTGAAGCACCGGACTGTGAGGTTGTCGGCACGATCCTCCACGTGCTCGTTGACGGCGTGTACGCCGGCCACATCGTGATTGCAGACACCGTTAAGGCCGATGCGGAGCAAACGATTCGCGACCTGCATGCCGCCGGTATCAACCGCACCGTCATGCTCACGGGCGACCGCGAGGAGGTTGCAGCGTCTGTGGCCAAGCAACTCGGTCTCGACGAGTTCCACGCGCAGCTCCTGCCGGGCGACAAGGTCGAGCGCGTTGAGGCGCTACTCGCGGCCGAAAGTGGCAAGGGCAAGCTCGCCTTTGTCGGCGACGGTATCAACGACGCTCCTGTGCTTACGCGCGCCGATGTGGGCATTGCCATGGGCGCCATGGGCTCCGACGCCGCGATCGAGGCCGCCGACGTGGTGCTGATGGACGACAAGCCGTCCAACATTTCCCGCGCGATCCGCGTGGCGCGCAAGACCATGTCGATTGTTTGGCAGAACATAATCTTTGCGCTGGGCATTAAGCTGCTGATCCTTGTGCTGGCAGCGCTGGGTATCGCCAATATGTGGCTTGCCGTCTTTGGCGACGTAGGCGTGGCGATCATCGCCATCCTGAACGCCATGCGCGCGATGGGTGTCAAGAACCTGTAGCACCCGTGGTCCCTCCGGCCGGGGTCGGACTTGGTTTTGAAAACGTCCTCGCGCATGAGGCCCGTCTTTCCTGCTCCTGCGGAGCAACGGAAAGGCGGGCCTCGCGCTGCGGATTGTTTTCAAAACCAAGCCCGACCCCGGCCTGCAGTGACGTAGCTGGCAGTTCTTGGGCATCGCTTGCTGGCGGTGCTCCTTTGCTGAAATGGACTTGGCCGAAAGGGCCGCTGGTCCCGGTCGCTGGTTCGCGCTTTGCGTGAACTCCGCGCTACTGAGGATCCGTTAGGATACCGAGGTTGAATCCGTCGCCTCGCCCCGGCCCAACATCGACCTCAACTTCTCGAAGCTCTCCTCGCTCAGGCAGTGCTCCATGTGGCAGCCCTCTTGCGACGCGACCTCGGGCGTTACGCCTGCGTCCTCTAGCAGACCTACAAAAAAGCAGTGGCGCTCCCACATTTGACGGGCAACCTCAAGACCGCGTTCCGTCAGATGCACGTCGCGTTTGCCCATCTCCACGTAGCCGGTGCTCTCCAAGGCCGCCATGGCTTTAGAGACGCTTGCTTTGGTTACGCCCAAGTATTCGGCAACGTCGATCGAGCGCACGATGCCCTGACGTTCCGATAGGACGTAGATCGATTCGAGATAGTCTTCTCCGGATTCACGTAGGGCCATGGGCCGCCTTTCGCGATGATTGCTAGTTAGCCTTTGGATACTTTCCTTGGCTTACTTTACCGCAAAAGTTGACCATGTCTTACTGCATTGACCAAAAAGTTAGCCGCGTTTCACAAAACGTGCGAGATGAAAACAAAATGGGAACGCCCCGCAAGGAGTGTCCCCAGCTGCCGGCAGATAAGGAGCGTCCCCAAGTGCCGGGTCGCAGCTACACGAGGCCAAAGTGCTTCGCGGCGTTGTAGATGCCATCGTCGTCTACGGCGGTCGTCACGTAGGTCGCTGCGGCCTTCACGGTATCCTGCGCGTTGCCCATGGCCACACTTGTGCCCACGGCCGAGAACATCGACAGGTCGTTCTCGCCGTCGCCAAAGGCGATCGCCTCGCTCGCGTCGACACCCAGGCGCTCCAGCGTCGCCGCCACGCCCAAGTCCTTGCCGCCGTTGGCGGGGATAATGTCGCAGAACAGGTCGCACCAGCGCGTGGTGAGCGAATGCGACACCGCGTCGGCCACGATATGCTCGTCGGCCGGGTCCACAAACGCGCAAAACTGGTAGACCGGCGCGTCAAAGGCGTGGTCAAACGGCTCCTCGTGATAGACGATTCCCGCGTTGCTGCCGGCCGCCACCACGCGCTCGGACAGGCGATTCACAAACGAGTTCTCGCCCTGCATGCACAGCGAGTCGTAGCACCCCTCGGCCACCTGGTCCACAATCACCGCGACGTCGTCCGGATCGATCGGGCAGCTGCGGTAGGTGCCCTTGGCATCAAAGCAGTGCTGGCCCGAGAGCGTAATGTACGCATCCCAGCCCAAGTCGAGCAGCCAATCGGGCATCTGATAGGTCGGGCGGCCCGTGGCGATCACGCACGCGATCCCCTGCTCATGAAAGCTGTCGAGCACCTGCTGCGCCGACGCCGGAATCCGATGCGTTTTAAAGCTCAGCAGCGTGCCGTCGATATCGAAAAACGCGGCTTTGATCATCCTCGTTTACTCCTCGCCCTCGAGCTTTTCGCTCGCCTCGAGCCACGCCATCTCCAGCTCGTCCATGGCGGCATGGGCCTCGTCGATCTTTGCCTGCTGCTCGCCGAGCGCTGTGTAGTTGGTGGGATCGACCTGGGCCATCGCGGCCTCGGCCTCCTCCACGCGGGCGCGCTGCGTCTCCATCTTGCGCTCGAGCGAGCTCACCTCGCGGCGGAGCTTCTGGCGCTCGGCATTGGAAAGGCCATTGGGCTGGCCGCTCGACTTGGGCTTTTCGGCTGCAATCGCTGCGGCGCCGGTGTCGAACGTGCCGGTCTTGGCGCTCGGCGCGCCCACGGGCTCGCCCTCGGCCGTGGCGTTGCACAGGCGCAGGTACTGGTCGACGCCGCCGGGCATATGCGTCAGATGACCGTCAAGCAGCGCCCACTGCTGGTCGGTCACGCGCTCCATCAAGAAGCGGTCGTGCGTCACCAGGATCAGCGTGCCCGGCCAGCCGTCGAGCAGGTCCTCGACAATCGCCAGCATGTCGGTATCCAAGTCGTTGCCCGGCTCGTCCAGGATAAGCACGTTGGGCTCGTCCAGGATCGTCAGCAGCAGCGACAGGCGACGGCGCTGGCCGCCCGAAAGATCGCCGATGCGGCTCCAGAGCTGCTGCGTCGTAAAGCCCAGGCGCTCGCAAAGCTTCTCAGGCGAAGTCTCCTTGCCGTCGATGACGTAGTACTTCTTATAGTTGCCGAGCACCTCGCGGATCGTGTCGCCCATGTAGGGCTCGAGCTCCTCGAGCTGCTGCGACAGCACGCCAAAACGCACCGTCTGGCCAATCTTCACGCGGCCGCGAAGGGGCGCGATCTTGCCCTGGATCACGTCGAGCAAGGTCGACTTGCCGGCACCGTTCTCACCCAGCAGACCATAGCGGTCGCCCGCGCCGATAAGCCAGGTCACATCGGAGAGCACCTGCTTGGGCGCGCCGTCGGCATCCGCATAGCCGGCGTCCACGTCGATCACGTCGATAACCTGCTTGCCTAGGCGGCTCACCGCCAGGCGCTTGAGCTCCAGCTCGTCGCGCACAGGCGGCACGTCGGCAATCAGCTCGCGAGCGGCATCCACGCGAAACTTGGGCTTGGTGGAACGCGCCTGGGCGCCGCGGCTTAGCCACGCGAGCTCCTTGCGCGCCATGTTGCGACGGCGCTCCTCGGTAACCGCGGCCATGCGATCGCGCTCCACGCGCTGCAGGATGTAGGCCGAGTAGCCGCCCTCGAAGGGGTCGACTTGGCCGTCGTGGACCTCCCACATGCTGGTGCAGACCTCGTCCAAGAACCAGCGGTCATGCGTGACCACGAGCATGGCGCCCTGACCGCGCTGCCAGCGGGCCTTTAAGTGACGCGCGAGCCAGTTGATGGTGCGCATGTCCAGGTGGTTGGTGGGCTCGTCGAGCATGAGCACGTCGTAGTCGCCGATCAGCAGGCGCGCAAGGTCCACGCGACGGCGCTGACCGCCCGAAAGCTCGCCCACCGTGCCCTCCCAGGGCACATCGCTAATGAGGCCAGCCAGGATCTGGCGCGTGCGGGGGCTCGAGGCCCACTCGTACTCGGGCGTGTCGCCCACAACGGCATGATGTACGGTATCGGTGTCGACAAGCTGGTCCTTTTGGCCGAGCAGTCCGATCGTGGTGCCGCGGCGGTGCGTCACGCGTCCGTCGTCGGGTTCCAGCGTGCCGGCGAGCACGCTCAGCAGCGTCGACTTGCCGTCGCCGTTTTTACCGACAATACCAATGCGGTCGCCCTCGCCCACGCCGAGCGTCACGCTATCGAAAATATGCTTGGTGGGAAACTCTAGGCTGATGGAATCGCATCCCAAAAGAATCGCCATATGCCCTGCTCCTTCGTAGAAATTCAACGTTGTCCATGATAGCAGCGAGCCCCACCCCAAACCACTACGAAGGCGCCTGTCCCCTTTGTGGTGGTCGTTTCGGTCGTAGAGCAAAAAGGCGGGCCATCTCCCACAAGAGATGACCCGCCACTCCAATCAGTCCCGCGGCAACCGTGGCCGCCGCGGGCCTCAAGCATGTCCCGGACTAGGAGAACATGCCGGTGAGGTAATCGTTCAGCCTCTTATCCTTGGGCCGTTGGAAAATCTCGTCGGTCTCGTCGTACTCGACCATATCGCCCATGTAGAAGAACGCCGTGCGGTTGGACACGCGCGACGCCTGCTCCATGTTGTGCGTCACGATGACGATGGCGCGCTCTGCCACAAGCGACGACATAAGGTCCTCGATCGCCAGCGTCGAGATGGGGTCGAGCGCCGAGCAGGGCTCGTCGAACAAGATCACGTCGGGGTTGAGCGCCAGCGTGCGTGCGATGCACAGGCGCTGCTGTTGACCACCCGAAAGCGCATAAGCGCTCTTGTCGAGCTTGTCCTTGACCTCGTCCCACAGCGCCGCGCCGCGCAAGCTCTCCTCGACCATGCGGTCGAGCTCGACGCGGTCAGTGATACCGTGGCGCTTGAGCGCAAACGTGATGTTGTCGCGAATGGACTTGCGGAACGGGTTGGGCTGCTGGAACACCATGCCAATGGAGCGACGCAGCTCGTAGGTATTCTCGGTCCTGGTGTTCACATTGCGCCCGCGGTAGTTGATCTCGCCCTCCACGCGGCAGCCGCGAATCTCGCGATTCATCAGGTTGAGACTGCGCAAGAAGGTCGACTTACCGCAGCCCGAAGGCCCGATGAGCGCCGTGATCTCGCCCTTGTGAAAGTCGAGCGACGTATCGTGCAGCGCATGGTGGTCGCCATAGTACACGTTGACGTCCTTGGTGGAGAGCACGACCTCGTTGCTCACGGCCTTGCCGCTCACGCGCACGCGCTTCTCGCTCTCTCCCACGCTCGACAGGAAGTCCTGGGTCTCGGACGATGCCGCTTCGGTTGCTGGCGTTTCATTCATCTCGCTCATTCGGCCGTCATCTTCCTTGCCAGTTGCTTGCCCACAATGCGGGCGATTACGTTAAACAGCAGCACACAAATCATCAGCAGTGCAGCGGTGCCCCAGACGATCTGCTGGGCCTCGGGGCTGCCCTCGCCATAGATCTTGTAGATATGCACGGCGAGCGACTCACCGGGGCGGAACACGTTCCAGGCGCAGGTGGGACTCGACAGGTTAAAGCTCAAGAAGTTCAGGCGAACCGGCGAGCTCATGCCCGAGGTAAAGAGCAGCGCCGCGGCCTCGCCAAAGACGCGGCCGGCCGAAAGCACGATGCCGGTCACGATGGCGGGCATGGCCTCGGGAATCAAAATGTGCAGCGTGGCCTCCCAGCGGGTGAGGCCCATGGCCAGGCACGCATCGCGCTGGGCCTGCGGCACGTCCTCGAGCGCCTGCTGGATCACGCGCACCAGAATGGGGATATTGAACATGGTGAGCGCGATGGCGCCGGAGATGATGGAGTACCTCCAGCCCAGCTGCACCGAGAACACCAGAAAACCGAACATGCCGACGACGATGGAAGGCAGCGAGGACAAGGTCTCGATAGCGGTGGAGGCGATGTCGCGGATAGGGCCGTTCGGCGCGTACTCAACCAGGAAGACCGCTCCGCCCAGGCTGATGGGCACCGAGATGACTAGAGTGATCAGCAGCAGGTAGAACGAGTCGAACAGCTGGTAGAGCACGCCACCCTGGGTCCCGTTGGCGCGCGACGGCTGCGTGAGAAAGCCCGGCTGGAACAGCGTCGAGATGCCCTCGAACAGGATATAGGCCACCATGGAGACGACGATGAGCATGACGATGGCGACGATCGCCGTCAGCACGCCCGTGGCGATGCGGTCCTGCTTTTGGACGCGCCCGAGCCTTGCCTCGTCGATGTGGATGCGCGTGCTAGCCACGAGCCTTCGCCCCCTTGCGGCCGATAAGGTGGATGATCAAGATGAAGATGAGGCTCATACCCATCAGCAGCAGGCCAAGTGCCCACAGGACGTCGTCTTGGGCCGAGCCCTCGGCATAGACCGCCATGGACGTGGTGAGCGTGGTGGTGATGGTCGACGCCGGCGACAGCAACGACGTCGGCATGGCCTCGATACCGCCGATGACCATGCGCACGGCAAGCGTCTCGCCAAAGGCGCGGGTCATACCAAGGATGACCGCGGTCATAAGCGACGGCATGGCGGACTTGAGCACCACGTGCCAGATGGTCTGCCAGCGGGTGTAGCCCAGCGCGAGCGAGCCCTGGCGGTAGCTGCCGGGCACGGCGCGCAGGCCATCGACCGAAAGGGTGGTCATCGTCGGCAGGATCATGACGGCCAGCACGATGGCGCCGGGCAAGATGCCCAGGCCCGTGCTCACGTGGAAAACGCTCTTCATAAGGCCGACGACCACGTGAAAGCCGATCAGGCCAAAGACGACCGAGGGGATACCGGTCAAAAGCTCAATAAGCGGCTGAAAGACCTTGGAGCCAAACTTAGGGCTTATCTCGATCGCGAAGATGGCAGAGCCGATGGCGATGGGCAGCGCGATGAGCGTGGAGAGCACCATGACCGCAAACGAGGTGACGACCAGGGGCAGGGCGCCGGTGTAGGGCAGGCCGTTTTCGGTCGTGTTGGCCAGGTCCCACTTGGTGCCGGTGAAGAACTCGACGATCGAAACGCCGTCCTTGAGAAAAGCCGAGAGGCCCTTTTGGGCGACCATAAAGATGAGCGCAGCAACAACAAGCGTCACGAGCGCTACGCACGCGCCCGTGACGCCCAGGCCCACGTTCTCAAGGTCGCGCTTTGGCAGCTGTTTTGCCATTGCAAACCTTTCCGGGGCGATTACCTATTTAGCGGAGACCTTGCCGCTGGCGTCCTTGACGACCTTCATGGCAGAGACGGGGATAAAGCCCTGCTCCTCGACGAGTTTGCCTTGGACGTCGTCGGAAAGCATGAACTTCAGGAAGGCCGTGGTGGCCTCGTCGGCGTCTTTGGAGCAATACATGTGCTCGGTCGCCCAGATCTTGAAGGAGTCGTCGGTGACGTTTGCGCTCTTGGGCTCCACGCCCTCGACCTTGATGGCGTTGAACTTGGAGTCGTCGAAGTGCGAGAAGTCGAGGTAGGAGATGGCGTTGTCGGTGCTGGCCATCTGGGTCTGGACGTCGCCGGACTTGTCGAGCTCGGCGTCGCCCTTAAAGTCGTTGGCCTCGTCGCCAAAGACGGCAGCCTCAAAGGTGGCGCGGGTACCGGAGCCGGCCTTGCGGTTGAGGACGACGATGGTGGCGTCGTCGCCACCGACCTCCTTCCAGTTGGTGATCTGGCCGGAGAAGATGCCCTTGAGCTGCTCGAGGGACAGGTCGTCGACCGTAACGTTCTTGGAGACGACGGGGCCCATGCCCACGACGGCGACCTCGTGGTCGACGAGGTTCTTGACCTGATCGGCCTCGAGCTTGGTCTCGGCGAAGACGTCAGAGTTACCGATGGTGACGGTGCCGGCGGCGACAGCGGTCAGGCCCTTACCCGAACCGTTACCCGAACCGGAGACGGAGACGTCCGGATTGGCATCCATGAACTTCTCGGCAGCGGCCTCGACGAGAGCCTGGAACGAGGAGGCACCGTCGTAGGTCACCTCGCCGGAGACGGACTCGGCGGCAGCGGCGCTACCCTTGTCGGCGGCGTCGGAAGCGCCTGCGCCGCTGCAACCAACGAGGCCGAGGCCCACGATGCTGGCGAGACCACCAGCGAGGCCGAGGAACTGACGACGAGAATAAGCCTGATCGAGCATGATCTTCCTTTCATACAAGCGACTCGCGGGCACCCTGCCCGCTTTGCTGTTTGGAAAGATACGGTCTCGATCGGGCAGCGCCCGCGTCAGCTGCGCTTTATTACGGGCATCTGATAGACCCTTACCGCAAGCGCGGCAGGGCTTTACAAACGAATAACAATCCCGCCGACAAGCATGACCCGCCTTTTACACCAAATGATCCGTTTTCCTCCGTCCCCAAGGGATCATTTTCAGAAAGAGGACGGCATAGACCTTCTGGTCATGCCGTCCTCTTCGAAAGACAGGTTGTCACCCTGGCGTTCGCGTAACCTTAAAGCTCCAGCTCGTTCAAGCGCAGGATTGCGACGATATAAATCTTGAGCGCCTGCTTGAGCTGCTCTTCGTTGGCGCACTCGTTGGGGCCGTGCATCTGGCCGCCCCATGGGGGCAGCTCCAGGCCGGTCTCCTCGGGGCCAAACGAGACGGCGCGGGCAAAGTTGCGTGCGTACGTGCCACCGCCCATGGCGAAGGGCTCGACATGCTTGCCCGTAAACTCGTTATAGGTATCGATAAGCGCCTTCACAGCCGGATCGTCGGCAGAGACCGAGAACGGCACCTTTGCGCGATCCACGCGATACGTCACGCCAAAGCGGCCCACAAGTGGCTCGAGCTGCTCGCGGATGGTATCGGCGCTCGTGCTGTCGGGGAAACGCACGTCGATGACCTGCTCGATGTGGCCATCCGCCACACGGATGACGCCGGGGTTGCAGGTGAGCGGGCCAAACGCCGGGCTCGTCGCATCGATTCCCAAGCCGCGACCATAGGCATCCGCGTGCACAAAGGCCAAGAACTTGACGAACTCGTGCTCGGCAGGTGTCAGCAGGCGCTCGTCACGGGCACCAAACGCGTCCTCGGCCTCGCGCAGATATGACACGATCAGGCCGACGGCATTGATCGTTCCATCGGGCATCGAGGCATGACCGCCAATGCCGTGGGCAAAAATCTGCGCATGGCCGTTATCGAGCGTCGTAATCTCCAGGCGGTCGACGTTCTCGACCGGCGCCGGCAGTTCATCGGCGGCAATCGCAAGTTCGCAGATGGACTGCGACGGAATGGCGTTGCTCGCCTCGGCACCGCTCCAGGACACAATACGGCCGCCGTCGATCTTGGAGCTCACAAATGTCGCCCCAAACTGGCCCTTCTCGGCATTGCAAACCGGGAACTCGGCATCGGGCGTAAACAGAAAGTCGGGGTTCGCGTGGTTCTCCAGATAATGGTGAACGTCGGACATGCCCACTTCCTCATCGCAGCCCAGCAGGGCGCGGAAGGTATAGCGCGGGGTAATGCCGTGCTTGAGCAGATAGGCGCCGGCGTAGAGCGACAGCACGGCCGGACCCTTGTCGTCGATCACGCCGCGGCCAAGCAGCCAGCCCTCGCGACGCTCCATCGCAAACGGATCGGTATTCCAGCCCGGGCCGGCGGGCACCACGTCCACATGGCAGATGGTCGCGAGCTGCTTGTCGCCGCGGCCCGGGATATCGGCAATGCCTACATAGCCCTCGTCATCGCTCGTCTGGTAGCCGAGCTTTTGCGCGATGCCGAGCGCGCAATCGAGCGCGTCACGGACCGAGCGGCCAAACGGCGCGCCGGGCTCCGCATCGGCAGCAACGGCCACGGACGGATAGCTCACCAGCTGCTCGATATCGGCGACGACATCCTCCCAGACCTCGTCGACGTACTCGGCAACGCTCTGCTCCACCTGATTCATGGACGACCTCCTTACCAATGAGGGGCGAGCGTGCCCGCCCCTCACATCACATACTTATATAGCGAAAAGTTTAGCAAGCTCGGCCACCGAGTGCACCACCGCATCGGCGCCCGCGGCCTCGTGCTCCCCCGGCGCCGCCGCGCCCGAATAGATGCCGATACACGGCACGCCCATCGCGTGCGCGCCCTCGACGTCGTTAAAGCGGTCGCCAATCATCACGGCATCGTCCGCGGTCGTGCCCAGGGCCGCCAGCGCATCGCGGACCGAATCAGCCTTGGTCTCGCGTCCCTGCGAAGGGTTCATGCCAACCACGGCTTCGAACTGACAAAGCCCCAGTTCATGCACCATGTCGATGCACTTGGCCTCCATGCGCGACGTCGCCACGGCCATACGTTTGCCTTGGGCGACCAACCCATCCAGCAGCTCGGGGACCCCATTGAACACGGGATACTCCTCCGGTCCCAGTTCATCAAAAAAGGCGCGGTACTCATCGGCCACCACAAGCGACTCCTCGCGGGAAAAGCCGTAAAAGTCGTGAAAGCTCTTCCACAGGGGCGGCCCGATCATGCGGCGCAGATCACCCATCTGCGTCTCCGAAAACCCGCGCGCAGCCAGCGTCTTGCGCGTCGAGGTCATCACTGCCCGACCCGTATCGGCCACCGTGCCGTCAAAATCGAACAGCACAACCGGCCGCTCGCAAAGTTGCAATGCCGCCATCGGCACCCTTCTTCCCCAGTTGATGATTTCCACACCACCGCTTCAAACTGTTGACTATTCAACAATTGAACCTAGCAATGTAGAGCAACTCCACTATACTTGTCGCACTTTGCTTTCAGAAGGCGGCGCTGCCGCGCCCCAACGAAAGGTGCAATTATGTCTTTTGCCATCATAACCGACTCCACGTCGGACATCTCCCCCGCCCGCGCCCAAGAGCTCGGCATTTACGTGATTCCGCTGCATGTGATTATTGAGGGCGAGGACCTGCTCGACCAGGTGCAGATTACTGCCGAGGAATACGTCGCGCGCATGGCCGGCTCTGAGCAGCTGCCGCACACCTCGCAGCCGAGCGCCGGCGAGTTCAAGGCGCTGTTTGACCGCGTGCGCGCCGATGGCCACGACAGCGCCATCTTTATCTCGCTGTGCAGCGAGTGGTCCGCCTGCTATTCCAACGCATGCCTGGTCGCCGAGACCCACGAGCTCGACGTGCGCTGCATCGATTCGCGCACCGGCTCGGGCGCCGAGGGTCTGCTGGTGGAGTACGCGCTTGCCATGCGCAAGGACGGCCGCAGCTTGGACGAGACCGAGGCGCAGATCCGCGCGACGTTGCCCGACGCCCATCTGCTGCTGATTCCCCGAACGCTCGAGAACCTGGTCAAAAACGGCCGCGCCCCCAAGCTCGCCGGCCAGCTGACGCAGATGCTCAACATTCGCCTGGCCGTTTCGCCGGAGTGGCAGTCGGGCGAGATCAAGGCAATCAAAAAGGGCCGCGGCGCCAAGCGCATCGTCGCCAACACCATGGCAGATTGCCTCGCGTTTTTGGACGAGCACCCGAGCTCAAGCGTGCGCGTGCTCACGACCGGCGCCGCCGAGGAGCAGGAACTTGTCAACGAGGCGCTCGCGGGCCAGGACTACGTAGACGCCGGCACTGGCCCCATCGGCTGCACCATCGCCACCCACGTAGGCGTCGATGCCATCGCCATCAGCTACTGCCCCCGCTACCAGCCCATCCACTAGGGGCACCTTTACCTCTTGCGGTGGAATAGGGACTGTTTTTGGCTTATTAGCCGCCAATCAATCCCTATTCCACCGCAACTTAGAAATCGGCGATCAGCCCAGCGGACCCTGAAACAGTTCCTGATGAGTGCCCATTCTCACCAGCCTAATCACTGGGTTAGTCTTATGGGGAAGATAAAGAACGACCACATCGACCAAGCCATCGGATAGGTGGAAATCGATGTGGCCGTTGTAGTTTCCGCCCGGGTTTGAGAGCTCGTGGGCGCCATACTCCGCCGGAAGTGACCCATGAGCCACAAGCTCTGCAACCGCCGCTTTAAACTCACTTTTTAGCTGCGGATGCATGCGCATCGTTCGTTTGTAGTCCACCTTAAATTGAGCCTCGACTTTAATCTCGAACATCGCTATTCCTCATCGAGGAATGACATAAGCTCATCAGCGTTATTGAATGACAGGCTATCGTCCGGCAAAATCCCCAGCTCATGAGCCTCGGCGATCACCATGGCGCGCCTCGTCACCTCGTTGGGCACCTCCGCCCTTCCTACAATCTCAAAAGGAATCTTTCGCTGATTTACCAGCTGCCGAACGGCAAGATTGAGATAGGAATTGAGGCTGAGGCCGACCGAATCCAAGAACTCAGTCGCCTGCTCCTTGAGCCCCTCTTCGATTCGAACCGTCGTAGGCTTAACTGTTGCTGTAGACATTTGCGACCTCCTCGCCCTCGTCTTTTACACCAGTATACCCAATATAAATGGCAATCTGATGTTAGATAACATCAGATTGCCATGCGTATTCATGTCGCGTGGGCACGATTGATCTACATCAGCCCGCTGAGCGCAATGTCAACGGCCTCGTTGAGGTCGTCGGTAATGTGTACCAGATCCGGATCGAGCGGGCTAATCATACCGGTGCTCATCACCGGGCCGTTGAGCCAGTCGAATAGGCCCTGCCAGTACTCGGTGCCCACCAGCACGAGCGGCATGCGCTTGACCTTGTGCGTCTGCACCAGCGTGAGAACCTCGAACATCTCGTCGAGCGTGCCAAAGCCGCCGGGAAATACGATGGCGCCCGAGCTGTACTTAACGAACATGGTTTTGCGCACAAAGAAGTAGCGGAAGTCCATGCCGAGGTTCACGTATTTATTGAGCCCCTGCTCGTGCGGCAATTCAATGCCTAGGCCAACTGACTTGCCGTTGACACTCGCCGCTCCCCTGTTGGCCGCTTCCATGATGCCGGGGCCGCCACCGGTGATGACCGCCACGCCACGTTGCGCGATCTTGCGCCCGACGGTACGCGCCGCCTTGTAGAGCGGATCGGTCTTGGGCGTGCGGGCGCTACCGAAGATGGTCACCGCAGGTCCAAGCTCGGCAAGCGCGCCAAAACCATCGACAAACTCTGCCTGAATGCGCAGCACGCGCCACGGGTCGGCATGCAGCCAGTCGGTCGAGTCCTCGGGCGCCAGCAGGTTGGCGTAGGTGTTGTCCTTAGGAATCATGGGGCCGCGCATGACCACGGGGCCGCGGCGGTACGTCTCGTCGTAGACAGGCTCGCCCTCGACGTTCTCATTCTTAATCATGGGTACTCCTATCGAGAAAAAGAAAAACGGGCGGGGTCGACGCTGTGCGCCAAACACCCGCCCGAACATCAACTATTCGGTATGGTACCCACGATGCATCAAGTGCTTGCAAGCTATCGGTCATCGGTCGCGCAAGCGGTGTTAGCAAACGTGATGACCGGCCGGCGCTCGCCCCTTGCCGTTGCCCACGCTCTGCAAGCGTGTCTGTCGCCCTTAGTAATCCACCGCGGCAGGACTATTCATCCAATCGCTCACGAATGCGCCGTAGCGGCCCTCGATAATGGCCTGGCGGGCACGCTGCATAAGGTTGAGCAGGTAGTAGATATTGTGCATCGAAAGCAAAATGCCGCCGAGCATCTCCTTCTGCGTGACCATGTGGCGAATGAGCGCGCGGTTGTAGCCGCCCGTGCACACCGGGCAGGTGCAGGTGGGGTCGATGGGGCCGTCGTCGTGCGCAAAGCGCGCGTTACGGAAGTTAAGGCGACCTTCACTGGAGAACGCCGTACCCATGCGACCGGTGCGCGTCGGCAGCACACAGTCGAACATGTCGATGCCCACGCCCACGCCGCGTACGAGCGTGGTGGGGTTGCCGACACCCATCAGGTAGCGCGGCTTATGCTTGGGCATGTACTCGCTCACGAGCGGCGCCAGGGTCTCGAACATGGTCTCGTGATCCTCGCCCACCGAATAGCCACCGATACCATAGCCCGGGAAGTCGCCGCACTCCTCCAGATGGCGCAGCGAACGCAGGCGCAGATCCAGGTGCATGCCGCCCTGAACGATGCCAAAGAGCGCCTGGTCATCGCGGGTATGCGCCTTATAGCAGCGCTCGGCCCACATGCTCGACAGCTCAACGGCGCGCTCAACGTAGGCGCGCGTTGCGGGATAGCCCGGGCACTGGTCGAGCTGCATGCAGATATCGGAGCCGAGTTTCATGGCGATTTCCATGTTGTCCTCGGGCGTCCAAAACACGTGGCGGCCGTCGTAATCGTTGACAATAAAGCGCACGCCCTCATCGGTGAGCTTGACGGCATCGTTGTGGCTGAAGACCTGGAAACCGCCCGAGTCGGTGAGGATGGGGCCGTGCCAGTTCATGAACTTGTGCAGGCCGCCCAGCTCGGCGATGGTATCCTCGCCGGGACGCATGGACAGATGATAGGTATTGGCGAGCACGATCTGGGCGCCGAGCTTCTTGACAGTCTCGGTAGGAATGCCCTTGACGTTTGCCTTGGTGCCCACGGGCATAAAAATCGGCGTCTCGATGTCGCCGTGCGGGGTGTGCAGCACGCCGGCGCGCGCGTGCGTCGTCGGATCCTCGGCAATCAGGTCGAATTTAAAAAGGTTCTGGTCCATAAACTGGAACTCCTTGGTTGCGGTTCATACGCAAACCATTATACGGGCAACCCGCAAGAAGCACCGACTCGACAGAAACTGGCGCATTAGGATCAGGTTCCCGCGCTAGTCGTTGGGGACGTTCTTAAACGACTAGACGTTGGGGACAGCCTTCAGCGCCATCTTGCAAAGGAGTGTCCCAATCTGCCGGCACTTAGGGACTGTCCCCAACTGCCGACAACGCCGATGCTCTGGTAACGCCGATGCTCTGACAACATCAGCGAGCGGTCGCCAGGGCGAACAAATTGGCATGAAAAGAGGACGGCATAGACCTTCTGGTCATGCCGCCCTCTTTGAATGACAAGTTGTCGCTCTGGTGCCCGCGCAGCGTCGGCCGGTCCGCCGTTCGG
>UQTN01000032.1 GCA_900543945.1 uncultured Collinsella sp.
AGGGTACCGCCTCGCGGTGACATCGTTTTTATGTCAACCTTGGTCTAACAGAGCCTTTTTTAAACGTTATATACGAATACTCTTGTTTGGTAAAGTGCAACGTGGTAGGGTCGTTACCACTTGATAGAGGCGCGGGCACGAAGAACCGCGGGCGAGCCGGCAGGCTTTGACCCCGTGGGGAGGCGAAACCTGCCGAACTGGGTTTTTCGGGCACGAACAACCTGGTGGGCCTGTGGGAAACACCCACAGGACTGTCTGCAGCAATGCGGGAGCGCTATCCGGACATTGGGTCCACGCTATGCGGATTCGATGCGCAGATGGCGCCGTCTGGATAGCGAGGTTTACGGGACATGGCATTGACCCCCAACGAGGCATATGCGGCCAAGCAGCCGTTTGTGGACAAGGAGACGCTCGAGCATATCGTCGAGCAGTTCCCCACGCCGTTTCATCTATACGACGAGGCGGGCATCCGCCGCAACATGCAAGAAGTGCGCGACGCCTTTGCATGGAACCCGGGCTTTAAGGAATACTTTGCCGTCAAGGCCAACCCCAACCCGGCGCTCATCTCCATTCTCAACGAATACGGCTGCGGCTGCGATTGCTCGAGCTATACCGAGCTCATGATCGCCCGCTCGCTGGGTATCACGGGACACGACATCATGTTCTCGTCCAACGATACGCCGGCTGCCGACTTTGAGCTCGCCGACAAACTGGGTGCCATCGTCAACTTTGACGACATCAGCCACATCGAGTTCTTTGAGCACGTTGCGGGGCCAATCCCCAAGACGGTCAGTTGCCGCTTTAATCCAGGCGGCCTGTTCCAGCTCTCCAACGGCATCATGGACAATCCGGGCGACTCCAAGTACGGCATGACCACCGAGCAGCTCTTCGAGGCCTTCCGCACGCTCAAGGCCAAGGGCGCCGAAAACTTTGGCATCCACGCATTCCTTGCCAGCAACACCGTCACCAACGACTACTACCCCAAGCTTGCGCGCATCCTCTTTGAGCTTGCCGTGCGCCTGGAGCGCGAGACCGGAGCACATGTCGCCTTCATCAATCTGTCCGGCGGCGTCGGCATCCCCTATCTGCCCGAGCAGCAGGCCAACGACATTCGCGCCATCGGCGAGGGGGTGCACGCGGCCTACGACGAGATCCTGGTTCCCGCCGGCATGGGCGATGTGGTCATCTGCACCGAGATGGGCCGCTTTATGATGGGGCCCTACGGCTGCCTGGTCACCAAGGCCATCCACGAGAAGCAGATCTACAAGGACTATATCGGTGTCGACGCCAGTGCCGTCGATCTGGTCCGCCCTGCCATGTATGGCGCCTACCACCACATTACGGTGATGGGCCAGCCGGGTGGCTCCGACAAGACCGCGGCGCCTGCCACAAACACGTACGACATTACGGGCAATCTGTGCGAGAACAACGACAAGTTCGCCATCGACCGCGAGCTACCGCGGATCGACATGGGCGACCTGCTCGTGATCCACGATACCGGCGCGCATGGCTACTCCATGGGCTACAACTACAACGGCCGTCTGCGCTCCGCCGAGGTGCTGCTGCGCCCCGATGGCTCGGCCGACCTCATCCGCCGTGCTGAGCGCCCGGGCGATTACTTTGCCACGCTCGACGTGCTGCCGAGCGGCCGAGAGCTGCTGGCCAAGTCGCGCGCCGAAAGTGCCCGCCGTCGCGCCCAGGACGAGCGTCTGGCCGTCGCCGCTCAGTGGAACAAACGCATCCAGATCGCGGAAGCGAAGGAGAAGAACATGGATATCCGCAACCTCGAGGGTTCGATCGTCGCCCTCGTCACGCCGTTTAAAAAGGACGGAAGCGTCGACTTTGACGCGCTCGAGCGCCTTATCGATTTCCACCTGCAAAACGGTACCGACGCCATCCTCACCCTGGGCACCACCGGCGAGAGCGCCACGATGACTGACGATGAGGACAACTCCGTTGTCGCCGCGGTGGTCAAGCAGGTTGCAGGCCGTGTCCCCGTCATCGCCGGCTCGGGCTCCAACTCCACGCAGACCATGCTCACCAAGTCGCTCACCTATCAGGGCCTGGGCGCCGATGGTCTGCTGCTCATTACCCCCTACTACAACAAGTCCAACGAGGAGGGCATCTACCAGCACTTTAAGACCGTTGCCGATGCCGTAGATATCCCCTGCATCCTGTACAACATCCCCGGCCGCTGCGGCTGCGGCATCAGCGAGCGCAACGTAGAGCGCTTGGCCGCGCACCCCAACATCATGGGTATTAAAGAAGCCTCGGGCAACGTCGCCTACGCGGCCAAGATCGCCCACCTGCTGTCCGATGACTTCCGCATGTACTCGGGCGAGGACGCCCTCACCGTGCCGCTCATGAGCCTGGGCGCCTCGGGCACCATCAGTGTGTGGGCCGATGTTCAGCCGCAGCTCGTGCACGACATGTGCCGCGCCTATCTGGACGGCGACGTAGCGCGTGCCCGCGATATCCAGATTGCCGGCCAGCCGCTCATCAATGCCCTCTTTAGCGAGGTCAACCCCATCCCCGTTAAGGAAGCGCTCGCCCAGATGGGTATGATCGAGGCAAACTACCGCATGCCGCTGTGCCCCATGGCCAACGACACGCGAGCCGCACTTACCGATGCTCTGAAGGGAGCTGGTCTGCTTGATTAAGACCGTCATTATGGGAACGGGCCGCATGGGCTCGCTGATCCGCACTACCGCCGAGGGCATTGTCAACGCCGCTGGAGAGCCCGTTTTTGACATCGTCGCCCAGATCGGCTTCGACTTGTCCGAGCTCGAGAGCGCACCGACGGCCGATGTAATCATCGACTTCTCGAACGTCGTGACCTTCGACGCCGTCGTCGCCTATGTCGAGCGTACAGGCGCCGCATTGGTCTCGGGCACCACGGGCTACACACCCGAACAGATGGATCGCCTGCGCGAGCTGGGTCAAAACGCCCGCGTCATGCACTCCGGAAATTACTCCATCGGTATCGCAGCTCTGCGTCATCTGGTAGCACAGGCCACACGCGAGCTGCCCGGCTTTGACTGCGAAATCGTCGAGACGCACCATAACCAAAAGGTCGACGCCCCCAGCGGCACTGCAAAGCTGCTGCTCGACGCCGTGGTCGAGGCCGAGCCTGAGGCTGGCTATCATCCTGTCTACGGTCGCGAGGGCATGTGCGGCGCGCGTGACCCCAAGGAGATCGGTATGCACTCGCTGCGCGGCGGCACCGTCGCCGGCGTGCACGAGGTAAGCTTCTTTGGCCAGGACGAGGAAGTCACGCTTAGCCATCGCGCCACAAGCCGCCAGATTTTTGTCAACGGCGCTCTGGCCGCCGCTCAAAAGCTCGTCGTCCGCGACCCCGGCTTCTACACCTTCGACCAGGTCATGTTCGCCTAACCAGTTACCTACCGTACCCACGCAAAGGAGAAACAGCATATGAGTAACGCAGCCGAGATGGATGCCCAGGAGATTATCAATTACATCGCCACCGCGCCCAAAAAGACGCCCGTCAAGCTGTATGTGCGCGAGAAGCCCGGCATGAAGGTCCAGTGGGGCAATGCGCACGTCTACGGCGGCCGTCGTGGCAAGACCGTCTTTGGCGACTGGGAAGAGCTCAAGGCCATCCTCGATGCCAATGCCGACTCCATCGACTACTACGATGTGGAGAACGACTGCCGCAACTCTGCCGTGCCCATGCTCGACCTTAAGGGCATCAATGCCCGCATCGAGCCGGGCGCGATCATCCGCGACCGCGTCGAGATCGGCGACCGCGCCGTCATCATGATGGGCGCCATCATCAACATCGGCTCCGTCATTGGCGAAGGCTCCATGATCGACATGGGCGCCGTGTTGGGCGGCCGCGCCACCGTGGGCAAGAACTGCCACATCGGCGCTGGAACCGTGTTGGCAGGCGTCGTTGAACCCGCAAGCGCCACGCCCGTCATCATCGAGGACGATGTCATGATCGGCGCCAACGCCGTGGTCCTGGAAGGCGTGCACGTAGGCAAGGGCGCTGTCGTTGCCGCCGGCGCCGTGTGCGTCGAGGACGTCCCCGCTGGTGCCGTCGTGGCCGGTGTCCCCGCCCGCGTCATCAAGATGCGCGACGAGAAGACCGACAGCAAGACCGGACTCGAGGAAGATCTGCGTCAGCTGTAGGGTTGCGCGGTTTTACCAAACCGCGCAACTAGTCGACGCCACAAACGCCCCTAGGCGGCAATCTGACGTTCAATCGTCGGGCATGACCAAAAGGTCAATGCCCTCCTCTTTCACGTCACCTTGCTCGCTCTGGGGCGTTTTCGCTGATTTATGCTCAACCAGTAGCGTAATTAAGCCCCGAGTAAAAAGGGCCGAAGCCCTCATCCGAGGCTTCGGCCCTTTGTTTTTCTGCAGCGTCCAAGCGCAGTTTATCGATTCTCGATGCTGCCGATGTTTTTGAGCTCGATGGAGATGAGGCCGTTGGGTTCGTTGACGAACTCGATGTACTCGGAGTTCGAGCCCATCTCGGCCGGAAAGCTGATCTCGATGCCCGTGTCGGTACGAATCTTGTGGTTGCGCACGGCCGCACGCTCGACCTGCTTGCGCTCCACGGGCACACGCTCGGGCACCTTCTCTTCGGTCAGCGCCGCACGTACGCTCTCCTTGATGACCGGTTCGTCCTCAAAGACCTCATCGACGATATCCCAAGGCGGAAGCTCCTCGTCATCCTCGACCTTCTCGGCAACGGCAGCCTTAACCTTAGCGAGCGCTACGGCCGTATTGGCACCGTGCTCCTCGGCGACTTCCTCGACCACACGCGTCACGGTGTCGATGACCTCCTTGCCCGATACGCCCGTGTCGCACTGCAGCAGGCCATCGGGGATAAGCATACGGTCCTCGCCGGCAATCTTGCGCTTCTTGTCCACGTAGCCGATCTCCATGGTACTCGCGCGCACGATGGCATAGCTCGGCACCTTTTGCGAGGGGTTCGGCAGAATGGCGTAGTGGCGCGCGATGTCGTTGCGCACCTCTCCCTCCTCACGGCCCACTTCGTGCATAAAAGCCTGCTTGGAGCCCAGCAGCATCACGGCAAACCAGCGGGCATCCTCGTCGTCGTCAAAGTCGGCCACGAGCACATCGGTGGACTCGGCTTTTTCGGCCTTGGTAAGCTCGGAGGAAATGAACTCCGCAATCTGCTGCGACAGGTCTACGAACTCGCGCTCGCCAAAGAAATAGCCCTTGAGCTCGCCGCCAAACGCAGAGTTCTCGGCAAACGTGGCGCGCTTATTGTCGGCCGAGGTTCGTGCGCGGCGCAGATGCGTGGTCACAAAGTTGCGCACGGTACGGCTCTCGATATCGAGCTCGCGCTGGCTCATGACGTTGACGGCAGAGTCAAAGTCCAGGATATGCAGAATCGCGTGATTGATTTTCATATACGGCATTCCGTTCTAGATCGATTTCGGCACGAACCAGTATAGCGGTCGAGCCCGCCCCAGGCGCATCGAAGCTTGATGCATCGGGGACAGGTTGCTTTGCACCAATGGTTAGCGCAGGAGCTCGGACTGCCAAGCCTCGAGCTGTTCTGCCAAACTCTTGCCGGCAGCGGGCATGTCGATCTGAGGTCGTTTGGGCAGCAGTGCGCATTTAAGGATTGCCGCGATGGTCTGCGAGACAAAGCGTCGCGTATCCTCGTCAAAGCCTTGCGCAGCCTGGAGCATCACGGGCAGGCTCTCGCGCAGATTTCCGGCGATATCCGCAAACCGCTCAGCACCCGTAGCCTCAAACACGGAGAACAACGCATCTACAAAACGCTCGCGCTCGCTAGGTGACACTGCAAGCAACATCTCGCGAATGGAGCCATCAACGTATCGAGCACCGGCGGACAGGCGCTCACAGTACACGAAGTCGCGACCATCAACCACCCAGCTAAAGGGATTATGCTGCAGCAGGCTGAACTCGGTGCTCTCAACGATGGCATAGTCCTCCTGTGTCTCGAACATCATGCCAAAGATCGACGACCGAGGTAGCGTCTTGTCGATTCGACCGGAAAGATCGGCGAAGGCGTTGCCGTTCAGAAACTCCTCGACGAAGCCCGGACCATCATGGGAATACACCCGTTCAATTCGCTCACGGGCGACATCGGAACACATCGCTGCACCGTACACCGCAAGGTTTCCACCCTTGGAATGACCTCCGCACAAAAGTGGCCCGTCAATCGCATCCACCGCCTCGTCCACATAACGCGCCGCGGATTCCTGGGCCGGCACAGGACACCGGAATGCCATGTTAAAGTCCTCTTTCCAGCCCACAATCGTACTGTCGGTCCCCCGGAAGGAAAGATAGCTAAACCCCGCCGGAAATCGGAACGTCATAGCCGCAAACTGCTCCGTCGTCTCGGCATTACTCACGGTACGATAGCCGCAAACACGAACGCCACGGAAGCGAGGGCTTGCTGCCACAGCCTCCAACAAGGCCCTGCTCCCCTCCGGATCCCACAGGTCGCCAATCATGTCCCGATAGCACTCGGCACGCAGCAGCTCGCGTACGTCCAGTCCCTGCCAGCCGGTAAGCTCCGGCATATCCCCCGGCAAACGCAGATATGACAGCCATGCAAACACCAGGCTATCAACCGCGCAGAACGACCGTTCCTCAAACGGATCAAACGCCGTCTGGGCATAGGTCAAAAAATTAGGCGAATCCGACATGGCTCTCCCATCAACTATGGTGCATTGGGGTCAGGTTACTTTGCACCAAAAAGGCGCCCGGGCCGTGTGGACCCGGACGCCTTCATTGTAGCTTTTCGCTCTAGCGAGCTTGATTTAGCAGGAGAAGTCGACACTGTCGATGATGTCCTTGAGGGCCTTGGCGGAGGCGGTGAGCTCATGCTGCTCGTCATCGTTCAGCGGCACGGGGACGCGACAGACGACGCCGTCGCGGCCAACGACCGTCGGCATGGAGATGGCAAGATCGGACAGGCCATACTCGCCCACCATGAGCGAGGAGACGGGCAGAACGGTCTGCTCATCGCGCATGACGGCGGTGCAGATGCGCTTGACGGCCATGGCGACGCCATAGTAGGTGGCGTGCTTCTTCTCGATGATGGTGTAGGCGGAGTTCTTGACGTCCTCGGCGATGCGCTTCTCGGCAGCTTCATGCTCCAGATGACCGTGAAGCTCGCAGAAGGTGTTCAGCGGAACGCCGGCAACCTGGGCGCTGGACCAAGCGACAAACTCGGAGTCGCCGTGCTCGCCCATGACATAGGCCTGGACATCGCGCGGGTCAACCTCGACGTGGGCACCAAGCATCTGCTGCAGACGGCCGGTGTCGAGCACGGTGCCGGAACCGATGACGTGGCCCTCGGGCAGGCCGGACATCTTGATGGCGGCGTAGGTCAGAACATCGACCGGGTTGGAGACGATGAGCAGAATGCCGTCGAAGCCGGACTTCTTAATCTCGGGGATAATGGACTTAAAGATGTTGACGTTCTTGTTGACCAGGTCCAGGCGGGTCTCACCGGGCTTCTGAGCAGCACCAGCGGTGACGACGATCATGGCAGCGTCGGCGACATCGGAATAATCGCCGGCGTAGATCTTCATCGGCTCGGCAAACGTCATGCCGTGCGCGATATCCAGGGCCTCGCCCTCGGCGCGGTTCTTGTCCACGTCGATGAGGACCATCTCGGAGAACAGACCACTCTGCATCAGCGCGAACGCCGAAGACGAACCGACGAAACCGCAGCCGACAATAGCGACCTTCTTCTCGTTAACCATTAGAAACTCCCATCTCTCTCCACAAACAAGCCACCCGGGAACGACCCGAGCGGCTTGTCGTAATCCCAATACATCCAATCGGGACTTTGATTATGCTCCTATTCGCAGCCAAAAATCGACCGTTTACCGAAATTGTTTGCAGGATTCGTAAAATAACTGCACGAAATCGGTTTCGAGCTATTGACGAGTCGAAACAGGTTTCTAATACAGACCCGCCTCGCGGATGGCCTCGACAGCCAAAGCAATCTGGTCGGGCGGCAAGACCAGCGCCATGCGCACGTGCCCCTCGCCCGAAGGACCAAAGCTCGCGCCCGGCGTCACCACAACGCCGGCCTCCTCCATGAGCTCCTCGCAAAACGCCATGGAATCGGTGCGACCACCGGGAAGCTTGGCCCACACAAACATAGAGCCATGCGCGTTGGGACGCTCCCAGCCCAGGCCCTCAAGACCGTCGCACAGGGCATCGCGGCGCTCCTGGTACTTCAGACGCTGCGCCTCGACCTCATCGCGCGGACCGTTCAGGCAGGCGATAGCAGCCTTCTGGATCGGGAAGAACATACCAAAGTCGATCTGGCCGCGCAGCTTGGCAAAGGCCGAGACCACATCCTCGCGACCGACCAAAAAGCCGATACGCGCACCGGTGACGTTAAACGACTTGGAGAGCGAGAAGAACTCAACGCCCACCTCGAGCGCGCCGGGATACTGCAAGAAGCTGCCGCCCGGCTCGCCGTCGAACACGATATCGGAGTATGCGTTGTCGTGAACGATGAGCAGGTCGTGCTCGCGGGCGAAAGCGATGATCTCCTCGTAGACCTCGGGCGTGCCCACCGAGCCCACCGGGTTGGCGGGCAGCGACACAATCATGTACTTGGCACGATCGGCCACCTCGGGATCGATACCCGCCACATAGGGCAGGTAATTGTGCTCCGCCACCAGCGGATAGTACTCGAGCTTGGCATCGGCGATCTTGGCACCTGCCTCAAAGACCGGGTAGCACGGATCGGGAACCAGAATGGTGTCACCCGGATCGAGCAGGGCAAGGCCCAAATGGCCAACGCCCTCCTGCGTGCCGTTGCACGACTGCACCATAGACGGCGTAATGCCCGAAACGCCAAAGCGACGCTCGTAGTAATCGCACACGGCTTGCTTGAGTTCGGGCAGGTCGCGCAGGGCATACTTCCACATCTCGGGGTCCTGGGCCGCTTGCGTGAGCGCCTCGACCACGTGGTCGTACGGCTTAAAGTCGGGCGTGCCCACGCTCATGTTGTAAATGGTCTTGCCCTGAGCCTTCAGCGCAAGCAGTTTGTTGTTGAGCGAGGCGAAGACCTCCGCGCCAAAGCGGTCGAGACGCTGCGATGCCTGCATGGTGCCACCTTCCGATATAAAAAAGCGGCGCTCCGACAAGAGCGCCGCGCGATACGGGCCATCAGATTGCAAAAGTGTAACGCTTGCAACCCCCGTATTGGTTCAATTTAGCCAACCTTAGTCAACTGGATTGAGCGCGTCGATCTGCGCAAGCCACAGACGCGAGCTGGCGTCACTCGGCATACGCCAATCGCCGCGCGGGCTGAGCGTCACCGAACCAACCTTGGGGCCATCGGGCAGGCAGCTGCGCTTAAACTGCTGGGCAAAGAAGCGACGATAGAACGTACGCAGCCACGTGTGGACGGTCTTGGCGTCGTAGACACCCTCGAAACTCTTGAGCGCCATGCGGTAGATCTTGCCCGGCTCAAAGCCAAAACGCAGCAAGTAGTAGAGGAAGTAGTCGTGCAGCTCGTACGGGCCCACCAGGTCCTCAGTCTTCTGCGCAATCTCGCCGTCGCCCGTAGGCGGCAGGAGCTCGGGGGACACCGGCGTATCGAGGATATCGAGCAAAACCTCGGCAATACGCCCGCCAAAGACATCGGCCGCATAGCGCACCAGATGGCGCACAAGCGTCTTGGGCACGCTCGCGTTGACGGCGTACATGCTCATGTGGTCGCCGTTATAGGTAGCCCAGCCGAGTGCCAACTCCGACAGGTCGCCCGTGCCGATGACAAAACCGCCAGCCTGGTTGGCCAGATCCATCAGAATCTGCGTACGCTCGCGGGCCTGGCTGTTCTCGTAGGTCACGTCCTGCACGGTCGGATCGTGCTCAATGTCCTTGAAGTGCTGCTCCACAGCCGCGTGGATCGAAACCTCGCGGAAGCTCACGCCCAGGTCGCGCGCGAGCGACTCGGCGTTGGACTTAGTGCGATGCGTCGTGCCAAAGCCGGGCATGGAGACCGCCGTGATACCCGTGCGCGGCAGCCCCAGTGCATCGAAGGCACGCACCGTCACGAGCAGTGCCAGTGTAGAATCAAGGCCGCCCGAAAGACCGATGACGGCCGCCTTGGTGCCCGTATGGGCCAGGCGGGTCTTGAGGCCGGCGGTCTGCAGGTCGAGGATGGTCTCGCAGCGCTCGGCCAGGTCGCCATGGTCGGCCGGCACAAAGGGCGCGCGGGGGAAGACACGGTCGATGCCGAGCGCATCGCGCAGAACAGGATCCTTCGCAAGCACGCCCTCAAACGAAAAATCAACGGTCGTGGCCTCCGGCGCATCGTCCGCGCGCGTCCACGTCGTCGAGCGACGGCGCTCGGCAACCAGGCGGTCAAGATCGACGTCGGCGATGGCCATGTCGCAGGTAAGCAGTTTGGTCGCGGCGAGCTTGGAGCCGTTTTCGTAGACGAGGTTCTCCCCCGCAAAGACCATGTCGGTCGTTGACTCACCCTCGCTCGCATCGGCGTAGACATAGGCGCAGTACAGGCGCGCACTCTGATTGGAGATAAGGCTGCGGCGGTAGTCTGCCTTACCGATAATCTCATCCGAGGCCGACGGGTTGAGAATCACCGTCGTACCGGCAAGCGCCATCTCGGTCGAAGGGGGTGCCGGCACCCACAGGTCCTCACAGACCTCAACGCCCAGCACCAGGTCCTCGGCGCCTTCATCACAGCAACGGTAGACAAGCCCCGAACCCAGCGGGACCGGACCCTGACCGGCAAATTCAACCCACACGGGATCCGCAGGCGCCGGAGCAAACCAACGGCGCTCATAGAACTCGCCATAGTTGGGCAAATACTTCTTGGCCGTGAGGCCCAAAAGCTCGCCCGCGCAGCACACGGCGGCGCAGTTGTAGATATTCTCGGCAACTGCAACGGGAAGACCGATGGTAAAGACGACCGGCAACTCACGGGTTTCATCGAGGATGTGCACAAGTGCGGTCTCGCAGGCATGCAGTAATGTGCGGTTATGGAACAGATCAGCCGCGGTATAACCAGTCAGGTTAAGCTCGGGCAGCACGAGCGCACGAACGCCACGCTCGGTAGCCTCGCGAACAGCCGCCAGCGCAACCTCGGCATTGCCCTCAACATCGGCCACGCGAATCTTGGGCGAGGCCGCTGCCAGGCGCAAAAAACCGTCGTTATCAACTTGACCGTTTAGAAAATCGTTCATGCGAGCTCCAGCACATCCGTTAGCCGCAACGAGCGGCGGCGATATAGTCCGCCTCCATTGTACTGTCAAGTTCAATCAGCACAGATGGGACAAGCTCATGATTAAAATTGGAAAAGAGAAGCCGGGATGACGTTTAGCAGTAGAACGAGATCTCGTCCACAAGGAAAAATGCCTTCCATTTAGAGCAAATCAATTCATGCTGAGCGGCGATGATTTCACAGAGGTCATCAAGCGTGCTCCGGGGGATCTTCGCTTTGTTATTAGCGACAATGCAGCCACCTCTTCGAGTCAGCCAGATTTTGGCCGAGTTATCTGAAGGCGCCCCCTTGCAAACATGGACATGGATTGGCTCGCCCGCTTCATTGGACCCAAAGAAGACCCGATAGCCGCCAATAAGAAAAAGGCTAGGCAACTTTAGCTCCTCCGTTTGCGGCGTAGCGATACAGCAGATGGGCGTTATTGCCCAGAAAAGTCTCAAAACCTCGCTTCTCCTCGTCGGTAAAACGCCCCTCCCACATGGTCCAATTGTAAGAAGGCAGCTCGCAACGAGCGGAGTCGAAACCCTCTGCCGTCGGTCGTTCAAAATGCACGATGACCTTTTCGATATCGCCATCTGTGATCAGGTCAGAATGAATGACCTCGGTACCATCTTCGAATGTCATATACGGGTACATCACGTAAACCACCTCGCAATCATTAATTCAGTTTAGCATCAAGCTAGTGCACCAATGATAGCAAGCCCCCTTGATGAGTTGATGGCATCTGTTGCCAGCACGATCGACGGCGGTCCGGATTGTTGGGCCCCGGCCATAATCGACCGCCACGAAGCGTTCATCCGCAGGTGCATGGCATAGCGCCTAGAACACTAGCTGAGACAAGGACACTATCGCTGGCATAGTGAACATAGACAGAAGGGTGGTAACACAGACTGTTCCACATGCATATCGATAGTCCTTATTATGCTGCTGGGCAAAGATGGCTACATTCGCGCCGGTGGGGGTCGCAGCCGCAATCAGCAGCGCCATCTTAATTGACCTATCACATGGAAAGAGACATAGGAACAGGAGCGAAAGAATCGGAATAACAAGCAGCCTGACCGATGAGACGGCAAACAAGCTTTTCGCCCTCAGGAGCGCCATCAAATCAGACTGAGCAAGATAGATACCGAGAGTCATCATTGCTAGCGGAGTGTTGAGCCCCGAGATATACGAAAGCACTGACTGTGCCAGAGGGACCGTTGGGACACGAAGGATAAAAATCAAGAAACCGCCCAATAAAGCCATGACCATTGGACTTGTCAGGATCGCTTTAGGACTCATACATTTTTTAGACCCCGACAGCAGATACTGCCCGTATGTCCATTGCATGGCATTGAGAAGAGCGATCATGCACGTGATGAAAAACACGGCATCTTTTCCAAGCGCCGCTTCAACAAGGGGTATTCCCACAAATCCAGCATTCGAGAATGCCGCAGCAAAAATGTCGATGGGACGGCCCCTGAACAACAGGCGGGCAACAACGCAAGCGAGCAACAACATCGCCGCCGACAGCATTAAGGTCATTCCCAACTCATACATCCTCTGAAACGAATACTCGATCCAAAATGATTTGAGAATGATTGCGGGAATCACAAGGTTGATGAGCAACTTTCCGAATTCTATTGCAGCCTGCTCGCTCAATATGCCCAAGCGGTTTAGAGCGTAGCCCATTCCCATGAGCAAAAACATGATAAGGACTTGTTGGATGAGAGGTTCAATGATTGACACAATACATGCTCCGTATAATCCTGACCGGTTCATCTACCACGATGGTCTATAGCGCCTGCTATAGCGCGGCACCGACCGCCTGAATGATTCGCGCAACGAACGCATCGGCAACCCCGCGCGGCGTTCGCGAGTTGTAGGTTTCAAAATACTTGCCGTAGTCTTCCTGAGGCACAAGGTAGTTGCAGTACGTGTTCGCATAGCCGATAACAAAGACGTTGTATTGGCTAAACGCCCTCTTAAAATCCAAGCCTAATGTGCTACACGTATCGCATGGCATCGTGATAAAAATGCAGTTACCAATTACCGCAAACTGGCTCGGAAGCTCAAGCTCGATTTTCCCCATCGAGAGCTTAAGCTGTTGCCGCTTAAGGAGAAAGTCTCGCATCGGGCTCGCATCCATAGCCTCTATCCGATTGGTCATCTCGATCCAATCCGGATCTGTTTTTGCATCGTAGACACTCTTCATGCTGATAGAGCCCCAACGCGGAGTATCAACTCTGAGTGCCGCGCGCTCACGCTTGGATTCAATTTGAGCGCAAAGTTCGTTAGCCGTACGCTCGAGTTCGGCAACTCCCTCCCCTTGCCGATAGAAACGCGTCGACACATCCCCGCACGTTCCGTTGACGCAAAGTACAGGACAGCCATATTTCCTCTCCAAACGCTGCCTGACATGCCCAATCAAATCAGCAGAGAGGACGGCGCTTTTCCCATTAAGGATGGTAGGATGAGCGGACATGAACAGCATTTTTCCAATTGGGCGACCACCTTGAGCGTCCTCAAACGAGAAAATACTTACCTGTTTATCGGCCGGACCGCCCTGAACATTTCGATTCCCGTACAGTCCCTCGATGCCTAACATCTCCATCGATACGGTCGCCTTCGACCTGGACGCCCATGCAGATACCGCCGCCTCGGTAGCCAAGCCAATCAAATCACTCGTCAATTCGGTTTCAGGTAACGTGTCCTCGTAGGCAAGCTTAAAATAGCATGGTGCAGAATGGGTATGAATGCATGCGACGACGATATTGCTCGAATCGATGCCCGTTTTTGACGATACGGCGTTCTTGACCGAAAGGGAAAAATCTTTCGACACCATTATTGAATCGAGCTCGATAAGAATAAACGGGACAAGATCAACACAGACAGCGCTAGCGTTGACCTCAATAGGATCAAGAACATCCGTCCAGGCACCTTTTCTGTTGTAGCCGCCCATGCGGCAAGGAGACTGGGGTGTTACGTCAATCTTCGAGATTCCAAACTCTATGTTCATTCCAACTCCAACTCTTCGCGGCACACGCCGCCCAAACATCGGAAATAGAAATACAAAAAGAGAAGGGCGTCATGGACGCCCTTCCAATGCGTCCTGCCACACGCAGGCCGTAGAAAACTTAACGCTCGGAAACGGGACCATTCTCGAGCTCATCCGCCGTAAAGCCCAGGAAATACGTGCCCAAGGCGCTCACAAGGAAGCCTGCACCAGCAGCGATTCCAAAGTTGATGAGATTCTGGGTCCCGCCGCCCGCAAACGCGAGGAACTCCAAGAAGTTAGATGCCGCGCCGGCAGTATAAACCGTGGCTCCGAGAGCGATTGCAAGCGCACCGGCAACAAAGGATCCGATAATCTTCCAGACAAACACGCGGCGATAGCGCAGCATCATGCCGTAGATGAAAGGCTCGCCGACGCCTCCGACAATGTTTGCGACCAAATAGCCGAATGCCATGCTCTTCTCGTCTTTATCGCACAGCTTGAGCCAGGTCGCCACCTCGCAGCCGAAGGTCGCCCAAAGGCTAACGCCCGTCGCAACCAAAACAAAGCTGTCGGTTCCCACAGTCATATAGTTAGCGATGGCAATCATCGCAACCGCCACATGCATGCCGGTAATAATCATTGGGCACCAAAGACCCGCCAGAATACCTCCTCCGAGAATGGCGGCGATACCACCGGAAGTACCAAGGAACTCAAAACCGGCGGCGAGGGCATTACCGGCCCATGAACCAACAGGGGCGAGAGCGCAGAGAGACACAGGAACAGCGACGACCATGGTAAGGAAAGGCGCGAAAACCGTTGAAAGGGTATCTGGCACATATTTGCGGAAGAAGCGCTCGATATAACTCATCGCCCACACGGACAGAAGAATGGGAAGGACCGTCTTTGTGTAGTTTGCGGCGACGCAGGGAATGCCATAAACGGAGAACTGAGCTCCATCGGTCGCAAGCTGAATCATGGTCGGGTCGATAAGAATGCCGCCCATAAAGGCACCGAGGACAGGCGTTACGCCAATGTTCTTAGCCGCATTATAGCCAAGGTAGATGGGGATAAAATAGAACGCTGCGTCATAAACCATGTTCATCAGAACATAAAGGTCGCTTGTGTCGGACAGCACGCCCGCCATCGTAGGTCCCAGCACCACCGCTACGGTCTTGAACAGGCCAGCACACATTAGGACGGGGATCATAGGCACCATGGAGCTTGACAGGTAGTTGAGGATGTTATTGCCAATAACCTTAGGTGTGAGCTTCTGCTTAGGAGCATCAAGGTTCTCGTCGATGGCGTCCTGCTTGGCAAAGCCGCCGATCTTGCAGAGCTCGTCATAAACCTTGGGCACGTTTTGGCCCACGATTACCTGGAACTGCCCTCCGGAGATTTGAGCACCCAACACACCGCCAATCTTCTTCACTTCTTTGATATCGGGGGCATCGATATCTTTGAGGTTAAAACGCAGGCGCGTCATACAGTGCGCAACAAACGTCACGTTCTCCTTGCCACCGACGGCCTCGAGCACGTCCGCGGCGATTTTCTTATTGTCAGTCATAGCTGAACTCCCTTGCTTTTCTGTCTTCCCGTTTGCGCACACGCGAAGAACCGATTACGGCAGGCCTGACACGAGGCAAATCGAGAAAAGCAAGAAGAAGACAAAAACAGAAGAGCCCCAAAGCACAAAGCGGACAGGGAACTGCCTACGTCATGCTTCGAGGCTCTTCTCGAATAACACCTTATGTGACTATGAAACTACATCCAACAGTTGCTTTTACGAAAGTCGAAACCGGCCAACGGTCAAACTTCAGCGGCGAGCGGTCGATTAGGACCTAGATCCCGCGCAGACGCGATTGACGTGGAGCATCAGGTAGACCTTCTCTTCATCGGCGAGCCCGGCGTCAAAGCGCTCTTCGATAAGCGCGGCCATGCGGTCGACGCACACGGCCACGTCGGGATGCTGCTCGCAGAGCGGTCCGTAAAGCGCGCCGTTCTCCGTGTTGAGGGGCTCTCCTGTCTGCACGCGTTCTAACAGGTAGCGCACGTGCGTGGCATAACGGCAAAAGTCAAAGCCGTCGCGGTCCACGCAAACCCCCAGCTCGGATTCGATAATCTTGGTGAAGCTCTCGAGCATCACCTCGTCCTTACGCACCGTATTGGATTTGGCCTTTGAAGACGAGGCGACCACGCTGTTGACGATACAGAGCGCGATACCGCTCGCCTCCCCCCGCGGCATCTTGACGTTGAAGCCGCGATTGATGCCCTCGATCGCGAACTTGGCGATCTTGTACTCAATGGGGTACATCTGCTGCACATCATAGGAGAGCGGCATCTGCACAAACATATGCTCGCGGCAGCGTTTGATGGCAAAGGCGATATGGTCAGCCATGGTAAAGGGAAGGTTTGCCGAGAGCTCGCGCGAGATGTTGGAGCGAGCGATATCGGCAATCTGGGCGGAGAACTCCATCACCTGAGGATCGATCTCGTCGAGCAGCGCTAGGTAGCGCGAGTCGACACCGTAGAAGGTTCGCTCGATCTTATCGAGTGTGACCTCATCGGGGCCATTGGGAAACCCGATACCGCGGCCAATTGCCACGAGTTCACGGCCCTTGGCGTTTACGCAGATAACCGTATTGTTGTTGATCCGCTTAAGGATTTTCATGACGCTCCCTACCCGGCGCAAGCAACAGCGCCGCGAGCCCGATTATTCCACGGGATTTCAAATCCGGTCAACCTTCCTTTCGACATCCGAACGATTCGCCCCGTCTTCATTCGATCAGCCTGAGAAGAAATTTCGCGCTTTGGTGAGTTGATGGTGTTGCGGGCGAATCCATCTCCGGTTCACACCGACTGGGTACCCTGAGGGCTGAACAACCTGTCGCAGCACTAAACGAACCGGAAGGACCCCGTATGACGACTGAATATACCGACGCGCCGCGCACGCGCGTCATGACGCCGGCATCGCTCAACAACGGCGTGCACGAGAACCATTCCATCGGACAGACCATGGCCATCGCACCCAAAAAGGGCCTGTTTGACGACATTTCCATTCCCCAGATCATCGCCGGCGCCGCAGCTGCCGCCACGAGCGTCGCGCTTGCCTCCAAGATTGGTATCGCTGGTTCAGTAATTGGCGCCGCCGTGAGCTCGGTCATCACCGTTGTGTCCTCGCAGGTCTACCGCCACTTTATCTCTGCCAGCGCCGAAGCAATCAAGGGCACGCATGCCGCTGTCGACTACCCTGCCGGCGCCTACGAGCCCGTTGAACCCGATGTCGAGGAGCACCTAGGTGGCGCCGCGACCACGCAGGAAATGCGCCAGGTTGCGGGACGCGCGACCACGGCGCGCGTCGCCCCTAACAGTCTGCGCGCCAAGGCGGCGGCAGAGCGCAGCCAGACGCAAAAGAAGGTCATCGTCTTCTCGATCGCCATCGCCATCGTCGCGGTCATCGCCTGCGCCGGCGCCATCCTTATCACCACTGCCGGTGAGGGTCTGGGCGAGCGTCCCGAGCCAATCCTGTCGTCGCGCACGACCGAGAGCGATGCAAATGGCAACACCCAGTCGCAGGATCAGCAGGCACAGACGGACGACACGCAAGACAGTTCTGCCTCTGCCAATTCGTCCTCGAACACCCAAAACCAATCGCAGGGCACCGATTCCTCTACGGCCAACAGCGGTACGCAATCCGGCACGACCGACTCAAGCCAAACGACTGACGGCTCTCAACCGAGCACGGGCGACCAGACGAGCGACACCACGTCGGGAACGGGCACAGCAAACAGCAGCAACAGCAATTCGAGTGGCACCACATCGGGCACGACATCTGACAGTTCAAGCCAAGGCACGACATCGGGCAACTAAGCACGTTTGCTTCTCATAGAGAACCGATCTGTATAACGGGCGCGAACCGGCAACGGTCGCGCCCGTTTGCCTTGGGCGCCGAGGTAGCACGCCCCGTGCGATGGTAAGATGCTTTGGTGTGTAAAGAGGAGATTTGCCATGAGCAAGACAATAGTTAAGCCCACGCTATCGCTGGGCAACCACATCTATCTGTATCGCCTGCTGCGCGATGCGATTGGATGCGGCAAGCAAACGTTTATGACGCAGGTCGAGGAGGCGCTCGCCACCGGCGACATGGCCGCTTATGACCTGGGCTTCGAGTCCACGCGCGAGTTGCTCGAGGAACTCGACGACTGCATTAAGCTGACCGTCTTTAAGGGCGGCCGCCTTTATGCCACCGTCATCGCCAACGAGGCCTGGGATACCGCCCTTGCCAAAGACGAGGACAAGCCCAAGGCAGCCAAGGGCGCCAAGCAGTCCTACAAAAAGAAAAAGCGCGGCGAGAAGGACCTCAAGGCCGTACGTCCCAAGCACGTTAAGCATCCCGAGCCCGTGGCCGAAGTCGCTCCGGAACCCGAGCCCGAGACAGAGATCGAAGTCGCTATTGAGGTAACAGCAGAAGCCGAAACCGAAATCGCCGCCACGACCGATCCCGAAGTCATATCCGAG